>DASRSH010000053.1:0-23838 GCA_035656575.1 Opitutaceae bacterium | reverse complement strand
CCGCAGCTGGGCAACAAGACGCTCAACGTCGTCGTCTCGCTCGAAGTGGATCCGCCGACCGGCGAACCGGGCCCGCCCATCGTCGCCATCCTGCCCGTCCCGCGCATCCTGCCCCGGCTGGTGGCGATCGCGCCGGCCACGCGCCGCGGGCCGCAGCGCTACATCTTTCTCAGCGAGGTCATCAAGCTGTGCGCCGGGGAGCTGTTCCCCGGCTACCGGCTCAAGGCCGCCCACGCCTTCCGCGTGACGCGCAACAGCGACCTGTACATCGACGAGGAGGAGGCCGAGAACCTGCTCAAGAAGATCGAGGACGAATTGCGCAACCTGCGCCGCGGCGCCGCCGTCCGCCTGGAAATCGAGGAGGGCGTGGGCGAGGAGATCTTCTCCACCCTCTGCAGCCATCTCGACCTGTCCCACGAGTACGTCTTCCGCCTGCGCGGCCCGCTGAACCTGCTGCGGCTGCAGAGCCTGGCCGACCTGGACCGGCCCGACCTCAAGTTCCGGCCCTTCGAGCCGGTCAACCGCTCGCCGCTGCGCGACCCCAGCGCCCTGTGGGAGACGATCCGCAACCAGGACGTCCTGCTGCACCATCCCTACGACTCCTTCCAGCCGGTGGTCGACTATATCGAGCAGGCGGCCCGCGACCCCCAGGTGTTCGCGATCAAGCAGACGCTTTACCGCACCAGCGGCGACTCGCCCATCGTCCGCGCCCTCATCGAGGCCTCGCGCAACGGCAAGCAGGTCACGGCCCTGGTCGAGCTCAAGGCCCGTTTCGACGAGGCCAACAACATCCAATGGGCCAAGCAGCTCGAGGAGGCGGGCGTGCACGTCCTCTACGGCCTCGTGGGCCACAAGACGCACTGCAAGCTCTGCCTGGTCGTCCGCCAGGAAGGCCAGAGCATGAGGCATTACGCCCACCTCGGCACCGGCAACTACAACCAGCGGACCGCGCGGCTGTACACCGACCTCAGCCTCTTCACATCGAATCCGGGCCTGACGCGGGATGTGGCCCAGCTCTTCAACACCCTGACCGGCCTGGGACGCTCGCCGTCCTTTCGCCACCTGCTGGTCGCCCCCTACAACCTGCACCGCCGGCTGCTGGAGCTGATCGCCCGCGAAACCGCCAACGCGCGCGCCGGGCGCCCCGCCCGGATCATCGCCAAGATGAACGCGCTGGTGGACAAGGCGGTGATCGACGCCCTCTACGTCGCCTCGCAGGCGGGAGTGGAGGTCGACCTCATCGTGCGCGGCATCTGCTGCCTGGTGCCGGGCCTGCCCGGGCTGAGCGACCACATCCGCGTGCGCAGCCTGGTCGGCCGCTTCCTCGAGCACGCCCGCGTCTATTACTTCCACAACGACGGCGACAAGCCTGCGATCTACGCCGGCAGCGCCGACTGGATGCCGCGCAATTTCTTCCGGCGGGTTGAGGTGGTCTTCCCCGTCGTCGACCCCGTGCTGCGCACCTGGGTGACGAGCGAGCTGCTCGCGACCGAACTGCGCGACAACATGAACGCCCAGGTCCTCCAGGCCAACGGCTCCTACGCCCGCCCCCCGCGCGCCAAGGGCGAGCGCCCCTTCTCCGCCCAGGACAACTTCGTGCGCCGCGCCCTGAAGCGCTGAGGGACGAGCGCGAATTCCCCAGGGCTGTGGCCGCCATCAAGGCACAGAACCCGCGGGGCGGATAACGAGAGCCACGGCGGCCCTTCCTTGAGGCCACAAATGGCGATCTCAACCTCGCAACCCATTCGTATTTAGGAATAAAAGTAGAGCCGCCAGCCCAGCGGTTTCATGTTCAACCCTTTTATCACCGGCGGCCTCGTCGTCGTTCATCTGTTTTTCATCGGGCTGGCCATATTGCGGCCGCACCGCGAGCCGGCTTCGCGGCTGGCGTGGGTCGCGGTCATGGTCGGCTTCCCCATCATCGGCATCGTCGCCTATGTCCTGCTCGGCGGGACGAACGTGGGCCGCAGCCGCATCGCGCGGCGCAAGCAGGTCGTGGCGTCCCTGCTCGACTTCGGGAAGGGGGAGTTCCAGCCGGCGGCGGCGCTCGCGGCCCAGGGCATCCCCGAACGCTACCATCCCCTCTTTCGAATCGGCCACTCCGTCAACGGCTTTCCACCCGCGGGCGGCAACCAGGCCCGGCTGCTCCCCGATTCCAACGCAGCCATCGACGCCATGGTGCAGGACATCGACGCCGCCCGCGACCACGTGCACATCGTCTTCTACATTTGGCTGCCGGACAACAACGGCCTCAAGATGGTCGCGGCCCTCCAGCGCGCGGCGGCGCGGAAGGTCGCCTGCCGGGTAATGGTGGACGGAGTGGGATCCCGCTCGCTGGTGAATTCGAAACATTGGAAGGAGATGGGCGCCGCCGGCGTCCGAACCGCGACGGCGCTTCCTCTGGGCAACGTGCTCCTGCGGCCGCTCCACGGCCGCATCGACCTGCGCGACCACCGCAAGATCGTGGTGATCGACAACCGCCTCACCTACTGCGGCAGCCAGAACTGCGCCGATCCCGAATTCCGCGTGAAAGCGAAGTACGCCCCGTGGGTGGACGCGGTGGTGCGCTTCGAAGGTCCGATCGCCCGCCAGAACCAGTTTCTCTTCGCCGCGGATTGGATGACCGAAGTCAAAGAGGACATTTCCGGTGTCCTGCGCGAGCCGCTCCCCGCCGGTGCGCCCGGATTCGCCGCCCAGGCCATCGGCACCGGGCCGACCGTCCGCAACTCCGCCATGCCCGAAATCTTCGAGGCTTTGATGTACGCCGCTCAGCGCGAACTGTTCATCACGACCCCGTATTATGTGCCGGACGAGGCGATGCAGAACGCCCTCTGCGCCAGCGCGCGCCGCGGGGTCGCCACCACCATCATCTTTCCGGCCCGGAACGACTCCTGGGTCGTGGCGGCCGCCAGCCGCAGCTACTACCACGACCTCCTCGCCGCCGGAGTCCGGATCTTCGAATACCGCGGCGGCCTGCTCCACGCCAAGCTGCTGGTCCTGGACGACGAGGTGGCCCTGATCGGCTCCGCCAACATGGACCGCCGCAGCTTCGACCTGAACTACGAGAACAACATCCTCTTCCACGATCCGGCGCTGAGCGCCGAGCTGCGCCGCCGCCAGGACCACTACCTCGGCCAATCCGTCCCCGTCACCGCCGAGGAAATCGCGCGCTGGCCCCTGCCCCGTCGCCTCTGGAACAACGCCGTCGCGATGCTCGGCCCGGTCTTGTAGCCGCCGCGGGCTTTCAATCGGACGGAACCGGCTTTCAACCCGCCGCAGACTTGCTTTCCGCTGGCCGAGACGCCGCCCGCAACTTGGCGTTCTCCTCAAAAAGGTAGAATATAGGTCTCACACAGATTCGTCCCGGCGGTGGTTGCCTGGTACATGCGGTGTGCGCGCCAGGCTTGAGGGAAACCAGAACGACACTCTCGTCGGATCCGCTCTCGAGAGCGAAAGCTCCGGCGCTCGAAAACACCGTCTCATAGTTGCCGGCCGGTCAGAAGTCCCTCCACATTCATTCGATTAGGTGGACGAGGTACGATCTAAATAACATCCGCTTTTATGGTCATTATGTCCAGTTTGCCGAGTTTATGTTTTACAATGCAAACATAGAATGAAACAATCTTAACATCTCAAATAGCGGATATAAATCTTGATTTTCAGTACAACGTCCGCTTTTATGGATGTTATGCTCGAGTCGAATACGGTAGCGGAAATCGAGAAGGCGCTCGGGGAGCGCGTCCGCGGACTACGCCTGCGAAAGAACCTGACCCAGGTGGAAATCGCCGGCATCGCCGGCGTCGCGCGCACGTCCGTCGTGAAGCTCGAAGCGGGCGCCGGCTCCAGCGTCGACACCCTGATTCGCGTGCTGAAGGCCCTGGAGGTGCCAGACATCCTCGGGGCGATAGCCCCTGCCCCTCAGGTCAGCCCGATGGCTTTGCTGCGGATCCCGAACGGACCACGGCGCGCGAGCCGAAAGCGCACCCCCTCATGAGCACCAGCGTGATCGAAGTCCGGATTTGGGGCCGGACGGCGGGCGCGGTGGCGCTGGATCCCGCCACCCAGTGCTACGCGTTCGAGTACGACCCCGGCTGGCGGCGTTCCAAAATCGAGCTCGCTCCGCTGATGATGCCGCTCAGCTCGCGGCAGCCGATCTTCGTCTTCCCGGCCCTGGGCGAATCGTTCCGGCGGCTGCCGGGCCTGATTTCCGACGCGCTGCCCGACGACTTTGGGAATACCCTGATCGACGCCTGGATGGCGGAGCACGGCGTCTCGAGGGCCGAAATCACCCCGCTCGACCGGCTGGCCTACACCGGCCGCAGATCGATCGGCGCCCTTGAATTCCGGCCGACGCTCGGCGCGCAAAGGGAAAGCGCGCATCCGCTCGCGATGCAAAGCCTGGTCGAAACCGCGCGGGACGTCGTGCATGGCCGCTTGAGGGGCGACCAGCCGGCCGCCACCGCGCTGGCCAACTTGATCAAGGTCGGCACCTCCGCGGGCGGGGTGCGGGCCAAGGCGGTGGTGGCGTGGAATCCGCAAACTCAGGAGATTCGGGGCGGACAATTCAACGTGGCGCCCGGCTTCCAGCATTGGCTGCTCAAATTCGACGGCATCGGCCGAGACCGCGACCTCGGCACGCCGGGCGGATACGGCCAGATCGAATACGCCTATCATCTGATGGCCCGGGCCGCCGGCATCGAAATGACCGAATGCCGCCTGCATCACGAGAACGGCCGCGCCCATTTCATGACCCGGCGCTTCGACCGCGCGGGCAACGCGAAGCATCACGTCCAATCGCTCTGCGCCCTGCTGCACCTGGATTACCAGCAACGCGCCACTCACGCCTACGAGCAGCTCTTCATCGCCCTCCGGGATCTCGGGCTGGGCCGCGCCGCCGCCGAGCAGGCCTTCCGGCGGATGGCGTTCAACGTCATGGGCAACAACCGCGACGCCCACACCAAGAACTTCGCCTTTCTTCTGCGCGAAGGGTCGGATTGGGAGTTGTCGCCGGCTTACGATGTGACCCACGCGCACGATCCGAAGAGCATCTGGACCGCGCACCATCTGCTGAGCGTGAACGGGAAGTTCGACGGCATCGGCCGCGCCGACCTTCTCGAGGTGGCGGACCGCTTCACGGTGCCGAACGCCAAGGACGCGCTCAGCGATGTCGAGGGAGCGCTGGCCCGCTGGCGCGAGTTCGCCGCCGCCGCCGGTCTGCCCGAGGACCGGACCAACGAGATCGCCGCGGACTTCGAGCTGGTCACGAAACCATAGCGGCCACTGACCCCCGCCTCCCCTCGCAATCACCGCGGATCGGGATGCGATCACCTGGGACCACGATTTCTGGCCCTGCCGCCTCTGGAGCAACGCCGTCGCGATATCCGGTTCGGTTTTGCAGCCACCGGGCGCTTTCAATCGGACACCCTGCTGCTTTCAATCGGACGCCTTCTGGCTTTCAATTGGACTGAAACTGGCTTTCAATTGGTCAACGCCCATGTTCCCCCGCTTTATCGAAGCCCGCGTGCGCGAATCACTTTCCGATACCCGAGTGGTGCTCGTCACCGGGCCGCGGCAGGCGGGAAAGACCACTCTCGTCCGGAAGATCGCGGGAGCCGGAACGCCCTATTTCTCCCTGGACGACTCCACCATCCTGGCGGCGGCCCGGACCGATCCCGTGGGATTCATACGCGGCCTCGATCGCGCGACGATCGACGAAATTCAACGAGTCCCTGAGCTGGTTTTGGCCATCAAACGCTCCGTCGATGACGACCGCCGCCCGGGCCGCTTCCTGCTCACAGGCTCCGCCAATCTGCTGACCCTGCCAACGGTCGCAGACTCGCTCGCTGGCCGCATGTCGATTCTCGACCTCCTGCCGCTATCGGTGGCGGAAATCCAACGCCGCCCGAGTCGATTTTTGGCGGACGCCTTTCAGGGGCGCGTGCATCCTCCGGCCAATCCGATCCAGGGCGAGGAACTCGTAGCCTGTGCCACCACGGGCGGCTATCCTGAGGCACTCCAACGCCCGAGCTGGCGGAGACGGAGCGATTGGTGTCGGGACTACCTGCGCGCGATTGTCGAACGTGATGTGCGCGACATCGCCAATATTGAGCACCTTCAGCTCATGCCCCGGCTCCTGCGCGCGCTGGCCCATCATTCCGGCCAGGTGGCCAACTACTCCCGCATCGGCGCCGCCCTGGGGATGAACCATGTCACCACGCAAAAATACTCCCGCATCGCGGAGCAGCTTTTCCTCGTCCGAACCTTGCCCGCGTGGGCCGGCAATGAGCTCACGCGGCTGATCAAGGCACCCAAGCTCCATTTCCTGGATTCGGGCCTGCTCAGCGCATTGCTGGAGCTCTCTCCCGAACGACTGGCGGCCGATCGCGGCCGTTTTGGCCCCCTTCTTGAAACTTTTGTCGTGTCGGAACTCCTTAAGCAGGCGGATTGGGAGGGCGGTCGATTCGCGTTTTCGCACTTCCGCGACAAACAGCAAAACGAAGTCGATGTCGTGATTGAGAACGATCATCGCCAGGTCCTGGGCCTGGAGGTAAAGGCCGCGGCAACGGTCGGGGCTGGCGATTTCGCGGGATTACGGAAGCTCGCCGAAGCGACTGGCAAGCGGTTCGTCATGGGCCTGGTGCTCCATGACGACTCCCGTGTCGTGCCGTTCGGGCCCAACCTCTACGCAGCGCCGATCTCGTCGCTCTGGGCCTGAGCGATGCTGCGGGCTCAAGGCCGGCGCGGCCGGCCGGCCCGGCGCCATTCGATCAGGGCCGCGGCCGCCAGGGCGGCCAGCGGGACGGCGAGCGCCTCCGCCTTCCAGTGGACCCGGCCCAGGCCGCCGCAGACGGCCCCGGCCATGAACAGGCAGAAGATCGCGCCGAAGAATACCGCGCTCACGCCGCGGCGCCGCAACGCCCCGGATACGCCCTGCGCCGCCTCGTCGAGGCCAAGGGCGCATTCCTGCGCCATGCTCATCAGCATCCCGGTCACGAAGGTGGTGCGGATCGTGCTGCCCTCGGCGCGCTGCAGCGCGGCCGACTGCAGTCCCATCGACCCGGCCAAGAGGCACAGCAGCGCGAAGTAGCGGCCCGAGCCCGCCGCCGGCGCGGGGCCCAGATCGAGGAGCAGAAACGCCAGGATGCACAGCGCTTCCGCCACGAGGGCCGGCAGCACCGGCGAGCGCAGCCGCGCCCGGCGGGCGGCCTGCTCGGAGTAAACCCCCGTCGCGACGCCGGCGGTGAAGGCGGGAATTGCCAGGCCATGCCGCAGCACGAGCGGCCACTGGTGCCGGGCGATCAGCGCGCCCAGGGCGGCGGCGTTGCCGCTCATGTGCGCGGTGAATACCTGCGCCAGGGTCATGTACCCGAACGCGTCGACATAGCCCGCGATCGCCGCGAGCAGAAAGACCGGCCAAGCCTGGCCCCGTTCCTCGGACATGGCCTCTTGGACCGCGGCCGCGCGCTGGGGAACCCTCCCGCGGCCGCAAAGGGGCTAGGCGGCGCGCGTCGCCAGGTTCCACACGTGCCCGGAGGGATCGAGCACGCGGGCCATGCGGTCGCCCCAGGGGCAATCCCGGAGGGGAGTGACGATCGTCGCTCCGGCCGCGACCGCCCGCGCCACCGCCGCGTCCACATCGGGCAAATAAAGATAAATCACCACCGGCGAACTGCCGTCGGCCGCCGGCGCCCGGCTGGCCAGGACCGGCGTCTCGCCGTGCACCATGATCAGGGCTCCGCCGACGCTCAAGGTCGCGTGGACCACCGACCCGTCTGGCCCCGAGCGCCGGTCAAGCTCCGCGGCCCGGAACGCCGCGACGCAAAACCGGATCTCCGCGGCCCCGTCGCGGCAGACCAGCATCGGAATCGCGGCGGTTACCGGGGGCACGGCCCGTCCGCGCTAGACATTCTCCTGGTAGCGCCGCACCAGGTCGCGCACCCCGTTCACCCGGTCGACCGAGCGGAAGACGATCTCCGCGTCGTCCGCCGCCGCCGAAGCGAATTCGATGCTGCCGATGCCGAACAGGCCGCTCAGGCCGCGCTTGCGCACGGCGATCGAGCGAATGTCCTTGATCCGCAGCTCGTCCGAGCTGCGCGCCACCAGGCCGAACTCGACGATCACCTTGGTCGGCGTGATCGAATAGCGGATACGCCGCCGGCTGATGCCCACCGCCAGCACCGCGAAAAGGGTCAGGACCAGCGGGGCGGCCAGCCACGGCCCGCGCACGCCGCCGTAATACAGCGCGGCGATCAGCGCCGGCGCCAGGATCAGGCCGAGAAAATACGTGCCGAAGAAATGCCAGTGCGACGGCCGCCCCACCCAGACCGGCCCCTCCGCTTCGGCATGCGCGTCCATCGACGGAAAAATTACCGCCGCCCGGTCGGACCGAAGCGGCGGTAAAAACGGAAATTGCGGGGGCGCTTAGGAGACGTGGCCCGAGACGAGCTTGGTCATCTCGAACATGCTCACCTTGCCCTTGTTGTTGAAGACCGCCTTCAGCTTGTCGTCCGCATTGATCATCTTGCGGTCCTTCTTGTCCTGGAGGCCGTTCTTCTTGATGTAGTCCCAGAGCTTCTTGGTGAGCTCGGTGCGGGGAAGCGGTTTGCTGCCGACGACGGCGGACAGCGCGCTGTCGGGGGTCACGGGAGCCATGAACTTCGCGTTGGGTTTACGGGCGGATTTTTTAGCCATATATGAATTTAGGATTTTGGAACCTGGTTACGTTTCTGAAACCGTTTCCCCCGAACGCAAGCGCATTCCAGAGGGGAAAATGCACTTTTTCAGAGGGAAACGCGCTCGTCCATCTGCACGAACTGCCGGTGCAGCGCCGCATAATGGCCCCCGAGGGCGAGGAGTTGCGCGTGCGTTCCGCGCTCCACGATGCGCCCCTGGTCGAGCACCAGCACCAGATCGGCGTGCCGGATGGTGCTCAGCCGGTGGGCCACGATGAAGCTGGTCCGCCCCGCCAAGAGCCGGATCAGGGCGGTCTGGAGCCGGTTCTCCGTCAGGGCGTCGATCGCGCTGGTGGCCTCATCCAGGATCATCAGCCGGGGGTCGGCCAGCATGGCCCGGCAGAAGCAGATGATCTGGCGCTCCCCCACGGACAGCCCCGCCCCCCGCTCCCCCACCTCAGTCTGCAGGCCGTGCGCCAGCCCCTCGATGATGTCCAGGCAGTCCAGCCGGCGGGCCGCCTCCCGCACCTCCGCCTCGGTGGCGTCGGGCTTGCTGATCCGCATGTTGTCCAGGACCGTGCCGCTGAAGAGGAAGTTCTGCTGCTGCACCATCCCCATCTGGCGATGCAGGGACAGGCTGGTGATCGTGCGGATCTCCCGCCCGTCGATCAGGACCTGCCCTCCCGTGGGCAGGTAGAACTTGGACGCCAGATTGATGATCGAGCTCTTCCCGCTGCCCGTGTGCCCCACCAGGGCGACCGACATGCCCGGTTCGGCGACGAAATTGACGTCGTGCAGGACCGGCCGCCCCGGGACGTAGGCAAAGGTCACGTCCTTGAACTCCACCCGCACCCCCTTGTCGCCGCTGCGGGGCAGCGGCGTGGCCTGGGGATCGTCCTGCCAGTCTGGCGGGATGTCCAGGAGCCAGAAGATCCGCTCCGCCGACGCCATGGCCAGCAGCGCCTGGTTGTACTGGTTGCCGATGACGGTGATGGGCGCGAAAAACTGGTTCGCCATCAGGAAAAACATCACCAGGTCCCGCACCTCCATGTGATGGCCCAGGGCCCGCCACCCGCCGAACACCAGGAGGGTGGCGACGAAGAACTGGCTGTTGAGCTCGAGCAGCGGGGCCAGGATGGCCGAGGTGCGCGCGACCGCGACGTTGTACCGCGAGTGGTCCGCCAGCAGGTTTCGGAAGAGCCCGGCGTTGGTCTCCTGCCGGACGAAGCCCTGGGTCACGCGGATGCCGTTGACCGATTCCGCCAAAGTCGCCGTCACCCGGCTGAAGCTGTCCTGCGCCGAACGGGTCAGGCGGCTGAACTTCATCCGGAAATGGTTGTTCACCAGCCACAGGAACGGAGCCATCGCCGCGACCACCAGGAACATGTGCCAGTCGTACACCAGCATGACGATCGCGACGAAAAGCATCTGGCCGAACTGGATCGCGCTGACGAAGGCCACGTCCTGGATCCCGACCCGCACCGCCTCGACGTCGCTCGTCACCCGGCTGATGATCCGCCCCAGCTTCATCTTGTGGAAGAAGCTCATGGGCTGGCGCTGCACCCGCGTGAAAATGTCCTCCCGCAGCCCGTTCACTACCGCCTCGCCGATCTCCAGGGCGAAGCGCTGCCGGAAATGGAACAGCCCGTCCGTGAGGATCGCCAGGACGGCATAGACGGCGACGCCCGTGAAGATGCCCCGCACATGCCCGGCCGCGATCGGGCCGGTGATGATGAGCGAGGTCACCCACACCAGGGCGGGGAGCTGCGCTGACCGGATGAGGGTGAGGAGGATCAGCGCCCGCAGCTTGCCCTTGACCGGCCGGGCGTAGCGGAACAGCCGCACGCCCAGGCGCCAGTCGAGCGGCTTGACCAATTCCTGGTCGTCATCCTCGTCGCGCACGCGGTGCACGAGGACCAGGTTCTTGTTCGGAATGGCGCCGGACGGCTTCATGGCGCTTGCAGCTTGGTGCTGTCGACGAGCTGCAGGTTGGCGACGTGCAGGTAGGGGCCGGGCACCCGCATGAGCTGCTCGTGGGTGCCGCGCTGGGTGATGCGCCCGTTCTCCATCACGATGATGAAGTCCGCCCGCCGCAGGGTGCTCAGCCGGTGCGCGACGATGAACGTGGTCCGGCCCTGGATGGCGCGCTCGAGCGCCTCGAAGATCTCATGCTCGGTTTCGCTGTCGATCGCCGCCGTGGGATCGTCCAGCAGCAGGATGGCCGGCTCGAGCAGGACGGCCCGCGCGATGGCCAGCCGCTGGCGCTGGCCGCCGGACAGGCTGTTGCCGCTCTCGCTCAGGACCGTGTCGTAGCCCTTCGGCAAGCCCATGATGAAGTCGTGGGCCGCCGCGATCCGCGCGGCCTTTTCGATCTGCGCCTGGGTCGCGTCCGGATGCCCGAAGGCGATATTGGCCGCCACCGTGTTGGAGAACAGGAAGCTCTCCTGGAAAACGAGCCCGATGTTCCGGCGCAGGTCGTCCAGCCGCAGCTTGCGCACGTCGATCCCGTCGATGGTCAGCCGGCCCACCGTGACATCGTAAAAGCGGGGGATCAGCCCCATGAGCACGCTCTTGCCCGCGCCCGTGGCCCCGAGGATGGCCACGCACTGCCCCGGCTTCACCTCCAGGTCGATGTCCCGCAGCACCGGCTGCTCGGAACGGACCGCCAGTTCGGCCGACATCTCCGGGCCCGGCGGGGACATGATCGACCACTCCGTCGGCTTGTAGCCGAACGACACGTTCTCGAAGCGGACATGCCCCTGCAGCTTTTCCCGCCGCACCGGATGCGGGTCGCTCTTCACCTCGATCGGCGCGTCGATGATCTCGAACACCCGGCGCGCGCCGATCAGCGACTGCTGCACCGAATTGACGATGTTGGCCACGTTGTTCACCTGGCCCGAGAACTGGTCGAGCAGCCCGGCGAACACGACCAGGCCCGCGCCGAAGGGCAGCTCGTGGCGGGCCACGAGATAGCCGCCGTAGGCCAGCAGCACCATGTTGTTGATCCGGGTGAGAAACCCGACCGCGGGCGAAAACAGGCTCAGCCGCCAGAAGATCGAGTACTGCTGGGTGTACACGAGGTTGTTGGCCGCGACGAACTTCGCGCGGTCCTCCTCCTCCCGCCCGAAACCCTTGGTCACCGCGATCCCCTGCACGCTTTCGGTCAGCTTCTGCACCATCCGCTCGACCAGCGTCCGGTTCTTGTCGTACTCCGGCTGGATCTTCTGCGAGAAGCGCAGGGACATGAAGGCCAGGATCGGCGTCGTGGCCAGGCAGGCTGCCGTCAGGCCCGCGCTCAGGCTGGCCATGTAGGCGATGTACACCATGAGCGAGATCACCATGATCAGGCTCTGGATCAGCACCTGGTCGACGAACATCCGCACCGACTGCACGTCGCTCGTGACCCGGGTGATGATCGACCCCGTCGTATTGGCGTCGAAGAAGCGGAAGCTCAGCCGCTGCAGCTTGTCGTAAACCTCGCCCCGCAGGTCCACGACCAGCTTCTGCTGGACCAGGATGTTGACCGAAACCTGGTACACGTAGTTGAGGCACGCCCGCATGACCGACAGGCCCATGATGAGGCCCGCCAGCAGCAGCAGCACCGACAGGGGCTTCCACGCCAGCGGCAGGTTCAGGTGCAGCTTGTTCGCGGTCAGCGGCGTGCCCGAGACGACATGCCGGATGTAATCGATGCCGATGCCGGTGAAGCTCAGGCCGAACAGCCCCATCGTCAGCAGCAGCAGCTGGATGCCGAGGACTCCCAGGCAGCGCAGCCGATAGCGCCACGCCAGCCCGAACAGCCGGACAATCAGTTGTCCGTTTGTGGGCGCCGCGCGCAATTTACTGCCCCATGCGGGGGCCGTAGGCGCCCGGAAACGGATAGGACCGGTGCCCCTGCTGGGCCGCCGCCTGCTCGCGCAGCAGCCGCCGCCGGCGCACCTCGTCCGCCACGGCCTGCAGCCGCGCCGCCTCGTCGGCCGGCGTCGGCCGCAGCACCGCCCCGCCCTGCGGCATGCCGAACTGCGCGGCCGTGGCCGTCTTGGCCTGCTTGAGCGCCAGCACCAGCTGCTGGCCTCCGGCCGCGACCGTCACCGTGTCCCGATTCGGGTCGCCCGATTTGATGACGAAGCCGTTGCCGGCCTCGTTCACGCCCACCCAGACGCTGCTCTTCTTGGCAGGATCGTAGATATTGTATTTCACGCCGTCCGGGCCGTCCATGATCCCGCGCAGCTCAATCCCATTGGGGCCGGTCGTCGCGCCCGCGCCCGTATCCTGCACGCTGGGCGGCAGAAACGGCGAACGGTCCGCCCGGGCGCCGATCGGCCCGGCCAGGAGCCCTCCCACCACCACCAGTCCGACGGATAGGCGAAGACGCGCCATCATGCAACGGTGCCTGACG
Source organism: Opitutaceae bacterium (assembly GCA_035656575.1). GTDB lineage: Bacteria > Verrucomicrobiota > Verrucomicrobiia > Opitutales > Opitutaceae > Palsa-1447. The sequence continues at coordinate 10,767 of DASRSH010000053.1, read as the reverse complement.
TGCGGACGGCGGTCAAGTGACGGATGAACTCAGCGAAAGGGGTCATGTACCAAATCCCAACAATCCGGACGGGGCCCCTGCCAGGGCGAGGCCGTCCGCCCGGATTGTTGGGATTTGGTACATGACCCCTTCCCCCTCTAGCCCAGCCAGCGCTGGCGCATCCCCGCCACCAGCTCGGTCAGTTGCAGGACGCTCGCCGGCTTTACGAAGTAGGCGTCCGCGCCGAGAATCTGGGCCCCCTCCAGATCCTTCTTCTGGTTGGAGGAGCTGAGGATCGCGACCGGCAGCCCGGCCAGATGCGGCTCGCCGCGCACCCAGCGCAGGACCTCCATGCCGCCCACGCGCGGCATGTTCAGATCGAGCAGCACGAGCTTCGGCCGCTCCTGCCGCGACAGGTATTCGATCGCGCGTTCGCCGTCCGGCACGATCTCCAACGCCTGGTCGATGCCCAGCTTCCGCCAGCAATGCCGGATCAGAAAGGCGTCGTTCTCGTCGTCTTCGGCGTAAAGGACCACGCCGCTCATGGGAACGCCGGCAATTCCAGGCAAAACGTGCTGCCCTGGCCCGGGGCCGACTCGAGCGTGACGCGCCCGCCCATCCGCTCGGCCGCCTTGCGCACCACGGCCAGGCCGATGCCCGTGCCCTCGTAGCTGCGGCTGAGCCGCTCGAAGATGCCGAAGATCTTCCCGTGCATTTCCGGCGCGATCCCAATGCCGTTGTCCTTGAAACGCAACCTCACCCAGCCGCCCGAGCTTTCCGCGGACACCTCCACCCGCGGGCGCACCCCCGGGGCGACGAACTTGAGCGCGTTGCCCAGCAGGTTGGAGACGCACTGCGTCAGGGCGGCATCGTTGCCCCGCACCACCGGCAGATCCCGCGCCACCAGCACATCCACCGCATCGGACCGGAACTGGGGATAGCTCTCCACGATCCCGTCGACCAGGGGCTGCAGCGGCACCGGGCCGAGCGCCAGATCCGAGCCGGCGACGCGGCTGTAAACCAGGACGTCCTGGATCAGCCGGTCCATGCGTCCCGAGCCGGCGATGATCCGGCGCAGGTAGTCGCGCCCCTCCGCGTTGAGCTGGGGGGAGCACTCCTCGGACAGGAGCTGGGCGAAGCTCTGCATCGCCCGCAGCGGCGCCCGCAGATCGTGGGAGATGCTGTAGGAAAAGCTTTCCAGCTCGGCGATCGTCTCCTGCAGCTTGGCCGTCCGTTCCGCCACCTGCTCCTCCACCACCCGCCGCAGCCCCTCCTCGACCTTGCGCACCCGTTCGGCCGCGTCCCGGCGGATGCGCGCCAAGCCCAGATGCGTCCGGACCCGGGCCAGCAGTTCGCGCGCGCTGAAGGGCTTGATCAGGTAGTCGTCGGCGCCCTCGCCCAGGCCTTCGATCCGCGCATCCTCGCCGGCGCGGGCCGACAACAGGATCACAGGCAGGGTCTCCGTGCGGGGATCGCCCCGCAGCCGCCGCACGAGCCCAAATCCGTCCAGCCGCGGCATCATCACGTCGGACAGCACCAGGTCCGGCACCCGCTCCTGGATCGCCGCCAGCGCCGCCTCGCCGTCGGACACGGTCACGACGTCGTGCTGGCGCGCCAGCAGCCGCGTCACGTAATTTCTCATGTCGGCGTTGTCGTCCGCCAGCAGGATGCGGGCCCGCGGTCCCTCCGCCGGCGCTTCCGGCGGCAGCTCGGGCTGGCTCGGCTCCGGCAGCCAATGTGCCGCCTCCTCGACATAGGCCGCCGCCCCCGCCGAGGAGGCGGCGTCCCCCTCGGACGCCGGCTCGGCCGTGTGGAGGTGCCCCGTCCCGCGCCGCAGCCGCACCCGAAACTCCGTGCCCTTGCCTTCCTCGCTCGTCACGTCGATCTCCCCGCCGTGGAGCCGAACCAGCTGGTTCACAAGCGCGAGGCCGATGCCCGTTCCCTCGTGCGAACGGGACCGGGCGCCCCGCACCCGGTGGAACCGCTCGAAGATCTTGGGCAGCTCCGCGGCGGGAATGCCCGTCCCCGTGTCGCGGACCGACAATTCCACCCACTCCCCCTGCAAGCGCAGCCGAACCTCGATCTCCCCGGCGAACGTGAACTTGAACGCATTGCTCACCAGGTTGAACACGATCTTCTCCCACATGCCCCGGTCGACCAAGGTCGCCTCCCCGAGCGACGGACAATCGATCACCAGGCGCAGGCCCGCCCGCCCGACCACCGAATCGAATGCGCTCGCGAGCCCGGCCGTGAAACGCCCCAGGTCGGTCGGCACATACGCCGCCTGCATCCGCCCGGCCTCGATGCGCGAGAAATCGAGCAGCGAATTGACCAGCTTGAGCAGGCGCAGGCTGTTGCGGTGCGCCGCCTCCAGGCGCTCGCGACGATCCGGGCGCTCCCGCAGCTCCTCCTCCAGCGGGCCCAGCATCAGGGTGAGCGGCGTGCGGAACTCATGGCTCACGTTGCTGAAGAATTCGGTCTTGGCCCGGTCCAATTCGGCCAAGGCCTCCGCCCTACGCCGCTCCGCCGCGTACGCGCGCGCGTTGGACAATCCCGCGCTGATCTGGCCGCCCAGCAGGCGGATGAACCCTCGGTAGTCGTCGTCGAAGGGCCGGTAGGGGTTCAGCGCCGCGACCAGAAAACCCGCCGGCCGTTCGCCGCCTTGGGTCAACAGCGGCACGATCTTCAGGTCCCGCGGCGGGCGGTCCCACCGCCCGCGCGGCAAGGTGAAGCTCACGCGGCGGTCGAAGTCCCGCACATGCAGCGGCTCATGCATCCGGTGCAGCTCCGCCAAGGGAGGCAGCGCGGGCGCCGGATCGTCCGCCCGCAGCCGCGGCGCGGCCAGGGGATGGTCGGCGTCGATCCCGGCGCGGCAGGCCAGCGCCGCGCTTTCGCCGTCCTCGCTAAACAAATAGATCATCGCGAAGGGCACGTCCTCGGGATGGGCCGTGAACTCCCGCTCGACCGCCGCCAGCAGCTCCTCCTCGTTGTTGCTGCGGGCGAACTCCGAGGCGAGTTCGCGCAGGAAGGCCAGCCGCCGCTCGCCGATGACCCGCTCGGTCTCCTCCGTCACGACGCAGAGCATGCCGCCCGTGCCGCCCTCGTCGTTCGGGGCCGGGCTGTAGGAAAACGTGTGATAGGTTTCCTCCGGCGCCCCGCTGCGCTTGAGGAACAGCCGCAGCGCCTCGTCCCAGGTCGCCTTCCCCGTCGAAATCACCGTGTCAATGCGGGGCCCGATGTCGGGCCAGATTTCCGCCCAGACCTCCCGCGCCGGCGCCCCCAGCGCCCACTCATCCTTGATACCCAGCGTGGGCCGGTACGAATCGTTATAAAAGAAAGTCAGATCCTTGCCCCAGCCCATCCACATCGCGTAGCGCGAGGTGAGCAGGATGCGGACGATGATCCGCAGGCTATGCGGCCACTGCTCGGGCGGCCCCAAAGGATGCGACGCCCAGTCGAACGTCCGCATGCGCGCAGCCATCTCGCCTCCGCCCGAAAAGAGCGTCCCACGCGTGTCCGATGGCGGTGATCCGGAGTGTGACGGCGACAAGGTAGGACTAGGCCCCACTGGGCCATCCCCTAAAGATTAGCCCCTCGGGCGATTTGGCCAGAAAAAAGCCGGGCCCCCGTGAGGGGGCCCGGCTTCCGATCTGATTACGCTAGGTAAACCGATAAAATCAGTTTACGGCAATCTTGCGCGGCTTGACCGCGTCAGCCTTGGGCAGCGACAGCCGCAGGACCCCGTCCTGCAGCGCGGCCTGGATGCCGTCGACGTTGACCGAGTTGGCGAGCGCGAGGGTCAGCCCAAAGGGCTCTTCGCTGCTCTCGCGGTACAGGGCGGTCCAGCCTTCGGGCTGCTTCCAGGTCCGGCGACCCACGATGCGAAGCTCGTCGGCTTCGCCCGTGATCTCCAGGTTCTCCTTGGTCACACCCGGCAGATAGACCGTCAGCCCGTAGGCGTCCGGTGTTTCGGTGGCCTCGTACCGGGGCGGAATCGTCGCCGGCTCGGCCGTCGTGGCCGAAGAACCGTTGGCGCCGCCGCCGAAAGAGGACGTGAGGTGGTTGAAAAACGACATGTTGGTTTCCTCCTGGGTTTCCCGATCAGTTCACCTGCACCGAAACCTTGCGCGGCTTCGATTCCTCCCGCTTCGGCAGCGTGACGGTCAGGATCCCGTTCTCGAACGCGGCGGCGACCTTGTCGCTCTGCACCTGGTCCGGAACGTTGACCGAACGGCTGAAGGAGAAGGACTGCTCCTGTTCGCCCGTCTTTTGGCGGCGGGCGGCGGTCACAGTCAGGATGCCATCCACGATCTCGACGTTGACGTCTTCACGGGCGACCCCGGGAAGTTCAGCGCGGACGTAATAGCTGTTGGCGTCTTCGTAAAGATCGACCGGGAATTGATGCCCAGATGAACGCACGGAGGGAAAACCACCGAGCGCCGTCTCGAACAGACGGTCGATCTCGCTTTCCAGGCCTGCCCACGGGCTACGGCCAAGGCCGAGCGACGGGGCGACCCGAGTGTTCGGATACGAATATTGGATGAGTCGCATATCGCCCTCACCCTTGCACACGGGATGCCGACGGCGGCTTGCTTTCAAATAACTGACTAATCGTACGTTAGGCCCAGGGGGCCTTATTAAGAAACGACAATTTGTCGCACGGGTGTGACGCGGAGTGGGGCAAAAGGTTCCCGGCCCCAACTAAGTAGATTTGCCAGACCCCAAAGCGCAGGGTCTACCAGAACTCAACCGGCCCCTTGGGCACGGGAATCGCCTCGCGCTCGCGGCCAGCCTCCGGGGGGTCGTCCGCAAAATGGGCGCCCATCGGCGGCGGTTGGTACGCGGCAAGCAGTTCCCCGTCCGCTCCGCAGAAATGGCTCCGCCACGAAATGTATTCGGAAAGCACCCGCTCGAAATCCGCCGCGCCGCGGATCGCAATGATCGCCTGCTTGAACGGCTTGGCCGGCCCGAACCGCTTGGCGTACCACGGCGCCACCTTCCGAAACAGCCGCGCCCCGTGCTCCTCGCCGTAAAAGGCGCAGTACCGCTCAAAATGCCGGCGCAGCACCCGGATCCGCTCCTCGAAACTCGGCTCGGGCAGCAATGCGCCCGTCCGCAGATAATGCTCCGTCCGCCGGAATATCCACGGATCGTAGAACGCGCCCCGCCCGATGCTGACCCCCGCGCACCCCGTCTCCTCGATCATGCGCCGGGCGGCCTCCGGCGTCGTCACGTCGCCGTTTCCGACGACGGGGATCCGCCGCACCGCCTGCACCACCGAGCGGATGCCGGCCAGGCTCACCCGGCCGCCAAAGCCCTGGGCCCGGGTGCGGCCGTGGACGAAGACCGCGGCGACGCCCGCCTCCTCCAGGGCCCGCGCCAGCTCCGGCGCCGTCTGGTTGTCCTCGTCCCAGCCCAGGCGCATCTTGGCCGTGACCGGGATCCGCACCGCCTCGACCATGCCGCGGATCAGCTCCGAGGTCCGGCCCAGTTCCGTCATCATCGCCGAGCCTCCGCCGATGGCGGTCACCTTGCGCACCGGGCAGCCCATGTTCACATCCACGGCCTGCGCGCCGCGGTCCTCGCACCGGCGGGCCGCGTCCCGCATTTCCGCGGCCACGCTGCCGAAAAGCTGGATCGCCAGGGGGTGGTCCGCCGGGTCGGTCGCCACCAGCCGCAGCGCCCCGGGGTTGTTCTCGATCAGCGACCGGGCGTTGACCAGGTCCGTCGTCGCCCACCCCAGCCCGCCCAGCTCCCGCACCGTCAGCCGCATGGGCAGATTCGTGTAGCCGGCGAGTGGCGACAGAAACAGGTTCGAGGCGAGGCGGTGCGGGCCGAGATTCACGGGGCCCCAGTGTAACTCATGCATGACGCATCGCCAGCCCCTAACAACGGTCGCCGCTCCTAAGTACAGTCTCCTAACTTGCCTCCGGGCGGATTTGGTCTTGCGCCGCCGCGCTGCAACAAAAGTCTGAATACAGCAATCGTGCGTCCTACGAAAGCCGTCCCCACTCCTTCCGCCTCCGCGCCGCCGCGCGTCCGCTTCGCCCTCGTCGGGCTAGGACGCCTCGCGGAGCACACCCTCCTGCCGGCCTTCGCCCGCGTGCGGAACGCCGCCCTCACTGCCCTCGTTTCGCACGACCGCAAGCAACTGGACCGGCTCGGCCGCAAGCACGGCGTCGCCGACCGCTACCTGCCCTCGGAATTCATCAACTGCCTGCAGGGCGGCGGCATCGACGCGGTCTACATCGCCACGCCCAACGACAGCCATTGCGAGTACGCCATCTTGGCGGCGAACGCCTACAAGCACGTGCTGTGCGAAAAGCCGCTCGCCCTCACCGTGGAGGAGGGCGAGCGCATGCAGGCCGCGGCGCGCCGCCGCCACGTCAAGTTCATGACCGCCTACCGCCTGCACCTCGAGGCGGCCACGCGCTCGACGCTGCAGGTGGCCCACTCCGGGGAAATCGGCGAGGTGCGGATGGTCAGCTCCTCCTTCGGCTTCATCCTCCCCCCGCGCAGCACCTCCCGGCTCAAGGCGGCCCACGGCGGGGGCGCCCTCTACGACATCGGCGTCTATTGCATCAACGCCGCCCGACACGTCTTCGCCGCCGAACCGACCGAGGTGTACGCGACAATGCCCCCGCCCCACAACCCCCTCTTCCGCGAGGTCGACGAAGCCACCACCGCCGTCCTCACCTTTCCCGGCGGGCGCATCGCCACCTTCACGGTCAACCTCAACATCGGCTTCACGGGCCGGCTGGAGATCTACGGCACGAAGGGCAACGTGATGCTCGACCCCTCCTACTACTTCACGATTCCGCTGCGGCAAACCGTCACGGTGGGGCGCAAGAGCCGGGTCCGGACGTTTCCCCTCCGCGATCAGTTCGCCGACCTGATCGAGCATTTTGCCGATTGCGTCCTGCACGACCGCGACCCCGGCTCGGGCGCGGCCGAGGGCATCGCCGACCTGCGGGTGGTGGAGGCGATCCGCAAATCCGCGAAGTTGAACCGGCCGGTCAAGCTGCGTTAGGCTGCAGCTTGCATGTCGTTTGATTTCGATTCGCCGCCCGACCGCCGCGCTACCGATTCCCAGAAATGGCAGAAGTACGCCGGCCGCGACGTCCTGCCGCTATGGGTGGCGGACATGGATTTTGCCTCCCCCCCGGCCATCATCGAGGCGCTTCACCGGCGGGTGGACCACGGCATATTCGGCTACGCCCGTCCGACGCCCAGCACCACCGAAGCGGTGGTCGCCGCCCTGGCCGGCCGCTACGGCTGGCCGATCGATCCGTCCTGGCTGGTCTGGCTCCCCGGGCTCGTCTGCGGCCTCAACGTTTTGGCCCGCGGCCTCGCGGAACCGGGCGATGAGATCATCAGCCTGACGCCCGTCTATCCCCCGTTCACCACCGGCCCGAAGAACCAGGCCCGCGTCCCCCGGCCGGTTCCCCTCCTGCCGCCCCAGCCGGGCGGCCATTGGCAAATCGACTGGGACGCCCTGGAAGCGGCGATCACCCCCCGCACCAAGCTGCTTTACTTCTGCCACCCGCACAATCCCCTCGGCCGCGTCTGGCGCCGGGACGAAGTCGCCCGGCTGGCCGCCCTCTGCGCCCGCCACGGGATCATCCTCTGCTCGGACGAAATCCACTGCGACCTGATCCTCGAGCCGTCCCTCCTGCCGCACGTGCCGGCCGCCCTCGCCGCGCCCGAAAGCGCGGCCGGCATCGTCACCCTGATGGCGCCCAGCAAGACCTACAACGTTCCGGGCCTGGGCACCTCCTTCGCGATCATTTCCGACCCGGAGCTTCGGGCCCGCTTCAACCATGCGACCCGCGGGATCGTCGCCGAGGTGACGGCCCTCGGCTACGCCGCCTGCGAGGCCGCCTACCGCGACAGCGAGCCCTGGCGTCAGGCGCTGATCGCCTATCTGCGCGGCAACCGCGACTACCTGGCTGCCGCGCTCGCCCGCGACTTTCCCCGCATCCGCCTGGAGGCTCCGGTCGAGGCGACGTACCTCGCCTGGCTCAACATCCGGCAGCTGGGCCTCAAGCATCCCCACGCCCACTTCGAGGGCCTCGGAGTGGGGCTCTCCGACGGCGCGCCCTTCGGCGCCCCCCCGGGGTCCTACCTGCGCCTGAATTTCGGCTGCCCGCGCTCCACCTTGCAGGAAGCAATCCGCCGGCTCGAAAGTCTTAAGGGATAAACGTCTGCGCGGGTTGCAGACCTCCCCGGCCCCGCCCTGATGGGCATATCGTCCCCTTTCCCTCTCCTACAGAGGCTTCCGGAACGGCCCGACAGGCGCCCGTACTCTACCGGCGCATGTCGAACCACATCCTTTTCATTCATGGAATGTTTCTCAACCCCAAGAGCTGGGAGCCGTGGATCCACCGCTTCGAAACCCGCGACTTCTCCTGCAGCGCCCCCGCCTGGCCGCTGCATGAAGGCGATCCCCGCGCCCTGCGCTCCCATGTGCCCGAGGGCCTCGGCCACCTGAAGCTGCAGGACGTCGTCGATCGCTACGTCGCCGAACTGCGCAACCTGGACGAACCGCCGATCCTGATCGGCCACTCCATGGGCGGCCTCGTCGTCCAGATCCTGGCGGCGCAGGGCCTGGCCTCGATGGGCGTCTGCATCGCGAGCGTCGCGCCCAACGATCTCATTTCCGCCGACTGGGGGCTCTTCACGAACGTCCTCTCGATCATCAATCCCCTCGCCGGCCAGTCGCCCTGCGAAATGACGCCGGAATCCTTCCACGATAATTTCTGCAACACCATGACGCACGCCCAGGCGGTGGAGGCCTTCGACGAGTTCGCCGTCCACGAGAGCCGCCAGGTGATGCGCGACAGCCTGCGCCGGATCGCCCACATCGACCTGGACAAGCCGCACGTGCCCCTGCTGTTCCTCTCCGGCGAAAAGGACGTCATCATTCCGACCTCGCTGGTGGCCAAGAACGCGGACCACTACACCGACCCGGGCAGCGTCACGGCCCGCAAGGAGTTTCCCGGCCGCGGGCACTTCCTCTGCGGCCAGCCCGGCTGGGAGGATGTGGCCGATTACGTCCACGCCTGGATCCTGACCCAAAGCGACCGCGAAACCGGCGACCGCCTCGACCGGCTCTCCATCGCCGATACGCCCCTGGATCCCGCCGCCGCGCCGATCATCCGCCACTTCCGCATCCACACGGAGCCCGAGGAGTAGAAGCGGCGTCCCGCCGCCCCGCCCTAGGGGAGCAGCTGCCCGATGATCTGATCGGCCACGTCCGCCGGGTCGTGCGCCGGCCGGTCGCAGTTGCACAAAATCACCACGTACAGCCGCGCCGAGGGCACCTCGACCTCATAGGAGCGGTAGCCGCACATCGTCCCGCCGTGGCCGACCGTCCGGCGCCCGGCCACCTCGCCCAATTCCCAGCCCAGCCCATACGGAGCCTGGGCGCCGGCGTCGCCGAAGGCGTGCTTGGCGGCCGGCGTCCCCGCCGAAGCCACCATCGCCCTGGCCTGCAGTTCCACCGGCGAACGGGCCAGCGCCACATACGAGCCGGGCAGCACCCGGCCGGCCTCGACCGCCCGCTCCCAGCGCCAGAGGTCGTCCACCCGCGTGATCAACGCTCCCGCCGCGTTCGCCTGCGACAGGTTCAGGACGACCGCGGGGACATAACCCGCGCCGTCGTCGTCCGGGCTGTAGCCCACGACGCCCGCCGCCGTCGGCCGCGCGGCGGCCGTCTGGTCCGCCGGGCCCGCTCCATAGCGCGTGTGGCCCAATCCCGCCGGCCCGAGCACGTGCTCGGCCAGATATTCCCCAAAGGGCCGCCCGCTCACCCGCGCGACCAGCGCGCCGAGCAGCATGTATCCGGTGTTGCAGTACTCCCACCGCGTCCCGGGGGCGAAGGCCACCCCGTAGCCCTTGACCAGGTTCCACAGGTAGGCGGTCGACATGGCCCGCCCGGGCGCATCCCGGAACGCATCCAGATCGGAATAATTCTTGAGGCCCGAGGTGTGCGCCAGCAGCTCCCGCACCGTGATCCCCCAGTCCCGCCCCCGGAACAGCTCGGGCAGATAACGCGCCACCGGATCGTCCAGGCCGATGCGCCCCTGGGCCACGAGCTGCAGCACCGCCACCGCCGTGAACTGCTTCGTGATCGAGGCCACCCGGAATTCGCAGTCGGGCGTCATGCGCTCCCCCGTGGCCAGATTCGCCGCGCCGTAGCCCTTGCGCAAAATGACCCGGCCGTTCTGGGCGATCAGCACCGCGGCGCCCGGCTGGCCCGCCGGATAAGCCTCGGCGAGAAGCCGATCGATCGACCGCACCTGAGAACGCGCCGCTCCGCTCGCGGGCAGCGCCGCGGACGCAAGTGCTGCGAACACAACAGCCAACTTCCACATGCTGGACAGGGGAAGTGTTGCAGGAGGGAACGACAATCACAAGTAAATGGATGGCAACGATGTAGGACCCAAAATTTCGTCGGCATTTCTTGCCCCGCCCTACATGGGGGCGGCCCATTACCCACGGGCAGGCAAGCAGTTGATGCGCCGCCCCCGATGGCCTGTCGGAATGGGCCTACACAAGTGCCTGCCGGGGGCTGACGTAACTTTCAGACCGTCCGGCCCGCGCCGAAGGCCGCCGGAACCCCGCCCGAATCTGCGCGTCAAACCGTGGGACCGCATGGCTCCGGGCTTCACAGTTCTGGTGGTCGATGACGAACCGCTGATCGGTTCGTTGGTGAAAACCTTGCTCGAACGCGTGGGCCTCAAGGCGGTTATCGTCCGCACCGTGCGCGAGGCGCTGGACCTGATG
>DASRSH010000052.1:0-12963 GCA_035656575.1 Opitutaceae bacterium | reverse complement strand
GGCGCCCGCTCATGGGGCGGGCGGGGCGGTGGGCTTGGGGACCTTCTTCTCCAGCGTGGAGATTTCGTGCATGAACTCCGAAACGTCCAGGAATTCCTTGTAAACGGAAGCGAAGCGCACGTAGGCCACCTGGTCGACGTGGCGCAGGCGCTGCATGACGGCTTCGCCGATGGCGCGGGAGGGAATCTCCGTCTCGTACTGGGCCTCGAGGGCGTCGATCACGTCCTCGACCAGCATCGACACCTGCTCGACGTCGATCGGGCGCTTGTGGCAGGCGGCGCGGACCGCGTGCAGCAGCTTCTCGCGGTCGAACTCCTCGCGGCGGCCGTCGCGCTTGAGCACCATCATCCCGTCGCGGACCAGCGTTTCCGTCGTCGTGAAGCGATGCCCGCACTCCAGGCATTCGCGCCGGCGGCGGATGGTGTTCCCCTCCTTGCTGATTCGCGAATCGATGACCTTGTCCTCGATCGAGGCGCATTTGGGACAGCGCATCAGTTCAGCTCCATGAAGTTCTGCAGGATCTTCATCCCGTTTTCGGTCGCGATGGACTCGGGGTGGAATTGCACCCCCCATATTGGCAAGGTGCGGTGCCGAAGTCCCATCACTTCGCCCTCCGCCGTCTCGGCCGTGATTTCCAGGTCCCGCGGGAAGCTCTCCCGCTCCACCAGCAGCGAATGGTAGCGGGTGGCCGAAAATCCGACGGGCATGTCCTTGAAAACGTCCGTGCCGCGGTGGAGGATGGGCGAGGTCTTGCCGTGCATCAACCGCTTGGCGCGGACGACTTTGCCGCCGAAATACTGCCCCACCGCCTGGTGGCCCAGGCACACGCCGAAAATGGGCTTCTTGCCCGCGAACGTCCGGATGATGTCGAGCGTAATGCCGGCCTCGTTGGGAGAGCACGGCCCGGGTGAGAGCAGCACCCGGTCGGGATCCAGGGCCGCGGCCTGTTCGGCCGTGATCTCATCGTTGCGGTACACGCGCTGCTCCACCCCCATCTGGCCGAAGTATTGCACCAGATTGTAGGTGAACGAGTCGTAGTTATCGATGACAAGCAGCATCCGGGTGGTGGTCGAACCAAGCGCAGGATTGCGTGGCTGGCAATAAGTCTGTTCCTACAGGGGTTTGTTCAATTTGCTGACAACGGATGCCGCCACGGCGGCACGGCGCGGCCGCCTGACGACCCGGCATGGGGTGGTGGAGACGCCCATCTTCATGCCCGTGGGCACCCAGGGCACGGTCAAGGCCGTCACCCCCAAGCACCTGCAGGAGATCGGGGCCCAAATCATCCTGGGGAACACCTACCACTTGAGCCTGCGTCCCGGCAGCCCCCTGATCGCCCAACTGGGAGGCCTGCACCGGTTCATGGGTTGGGACGGGCCCATCCTGACCGACAGCGGGGGTTTTCAGGTCTTCAGCCTCGCGAAACTGCGGGATATCCGCGAGGAAGGCGTTGCCTTCCAATCCCATATCGATGGGGCGCGGCATTTTCTTGGGCCGAAGGAGGTCATGCGGATTCAGCAGGACTTCGGTTCGGACATCGCCATGGTGCTGGACGAATGCCCCCCCTGGCCGTGCGAGCGCGATGCCTGCGCCGCGGCCGTGGCGCGGAGCTACCGCTGGGCGGTCGCCTGCAAGGAAGCGGCCGAATCGAGCGGGTTTCTGGCGGCGGGGCACAAGGTTTTCGCGATCGCGCAAGGCTCGACCTACGACGACCTGCGCCGCGAGGCAGCGGAGTCGCTGGGAGCGCTGGATTTTCCCGGCTATGCGGTCGGAGGGGTCAGCGTGGGCGAGCCCGAGCCGGAGATGCTGAAGCAGGTGGCGGCGACAACGCCGTATCTGCCCAAGGACAAGCCCCGCTACACGATGGGGCTGGGCACTCCCCCGCAGATCCTGCGCATGATCGCCCTGGGCGTCGACATGTTCGATTGCGTGCTGCCCACGCGGGTGGCCCGCAATGGCCTCGTCTTTACCCCCGACGGCCCGATCAACCTGCGCAACGAGCGCTTCCGCGAAGACCCCCGCCCGATCGTCGAGGGCCTGGACAACTACACCTGCCGCCACTTCAGCCGCGCCTACCTGCGCCACCTGACCCAGGCCGGCGAAATGCTGAGCGGCACGCTCCTGACGATCCACAACCTCCACTTCTTCCTGGACCTGATGTCCCAGGCCCGCGCCCACATCGAAGCCGGCGACTATGGCGCCTGGCACCTGAGCTGGATTTCCCGCTATGATGCGGGGTCGGAACGCGTTTGACGCCCAAGGCTTAGCCGCCTGAATCTGAAGCTCATGCGCGTCCTTGTCACCGGCGGAGCCGGATTCCTGGGATCCCATCTGTGCGACCGGCTGCTGGCGGACGGGCATGAGGTGGTCTGCATCGACAACCTCTTCACCGGGCGCAAGGCCAACATCCAGCACCTGCTCGGCAACCCGCGCTTCGAGTTCGTCCGGCATGACGTGATCGATCCGTTCAAGTTCGAGGTGGACCGAATCTACAATCTGGCCTGCCCCGCGTCCCCGCCGCACTACCAGTATAACCCAATCAAGACCATCAAGACCTCGGTCATGGGGGCGATCAACTGCCTGGGGCTGGCGAAGCGGGTGCGTGCGCGCATCCTCCAGGCGAGCACCAGCGAGGTGTACGGGGATCCCGAGGTGCATCCCCAGCCGGAGGCTTACTGGGGGCATGTGAATCCGATCGGCAAGCGCTCTTGCTATGATGAAGGCAAGCGATGCGCCGAAACCCTCTTCTTCGACTATCACCGGGAGAACAAGGTGGATATCCGCGTGGTTCGGATCTTCAACACCTACGGCCCCCGGATGCACGAGGCCGACGGCCGCGTCGTCTCCAACTTCATCGTCCAGGCGCTCCGCGGCGAGGATATCACCATCTATGGCGATGGCACCCAGACCCGGTCTTTCTGCTACGTGGACGACCTGATCGACGGCATCGTCCGCTTCATGGAGCAGAACGAGACGGTCGGGCCGATGAATCTGGGCAACCCGGGCGAATTCACCATGCTCCAGCTGGCCGAGCTGACCCTCAAGCTGGTCGGCGGGAAGTCCAGGATTGTCCACCGGCCCCTGCCTTCGGACGACCCCCGCCAGCGCCAGCCCGACATCACACTGGCGCGGAAGGTCCTAGGATGGGAGCCCCAAGTGACCCTCGACGAGGGCCTCAAGCGCACGATCGAGCACTTCCGCGGCCGGCAATAATCCACGTTTGCCATAGCGGCCCCGGGCGGTATCGTCTGGTGCTTTCATGCTGACTTCTCTGTTCAAGCGCTTTGCCGGCCGGCACTACCGGAAGTTTCTTCAGAGCTGCCAACCGATCGTAATCAAGATCAACGAGATCGAGAAGACGTATGAGGCGCTGACGGACGAACAGCTGCGGGCGAAAACGGCCGAGTTCATGGAGCGCCACAAGAATGGCGAAACCCTGGACAAGCTGCTTCCGGAGGCGTTTGCGGCGGTGAAGAATGCGGCGCGGCGGCTGGTGGGGCGCCCGGTGCAGGTGTGCGAACACGAGCTCACCTGGGACATGGTCCATTTCGACGTGCAGCTCATCGGCGGGATCGCCCTGCACCAGGGCAAGATCGCCGAAATGGCCACCGGCGAAGGCAAGACCCTGGTCGCCACGCTGCCCCTGTACCTCAACGCGCTGACGGGCCGGAACACGCAGCTGGTCACGGTCAACGATTACCTGGCTCGCCGCGACTCGGAGTGGATGGGCTATCTTTACAATTTCCTCGGCATCACCGTGGGCTGCATCCAGCAGCAGATGGCGCCCGCCGTGCGCCGGGAAATGTACGGCCGCAACATCACCTACGGCACCGCCAGCGAGTTCGGGTTCGACTATCTGCGGGACAATGGCATGGCCACGCGCCGCGAGGACCAGGTGCAGCGCGACTACTGGTTCTGCATCGTGGACGAGGTCGACTCGATCCTGATCGACGAGGCGCGCACCCCGCTGATCATATCCGGTCCCGCGCCGATCGAGCGCGAACAGCCGTTCACGCGGCTGAAGCCGGGCATCGACCGGCTGGTGGCGGAGCAGATGCGTCTCTGCAACCGGCTGGCGGGCGAGGCGAAGGATCTCCTCGAAAAGACGCCCGAGCAGAATGCGGAGGAGCGGCGCAAGCTGGAGCAGCAGGCAGCCGACGCGCGCAAGGAGAATGCGAAGCGCCAGAAGGAGGGCCTTGAACCGCTGCCGGTTCCGACCTGGGAAAACCCGGTGGATGTGGCCATGCGCAAGCTCTTCCAGGTCAAGACCGGCCATCCCAAGAACAAGCAGTTGCTGCGGCTGATGGAAAACGCCGAATGGCGGAAGCTCCTGGACAAGGTCGAGACCGAGATGAGCTCGGACTTGAACAAGGACCAGTTCTACGCCCTCAAGGAGGAGCTGTTCTTCGTCATCGACGAGCGGCAGCACCAGGCGGACCTGACGGAGATCGGCCGCACCTTCCTGCGCCCCGACAATCCGGATGCGTTCGTCCTGCCGGACCTCGTGACGGAGTACTCCGATCTCGACAAGGACCAGACGCTGGCGCCGGAGGCGCGCGAGGCGAAGAAGCTCGCCGCCCAGCAGCACTTCGCGACCATTTCCGAGGAGATCCACGCGATTTCGCAGCTGCTGCGCGCGTACACCCTGTATGAGCGCGACGTCGAGTACGTCGTCACGCCCCCGCCGGAAAGCAAGGTGATGATCGTCGACGAGAACACGGGCCGCGTCATGCCGGGCCGGCGCTGGTCGGACGGGCTGCACCAGGCGGTGGAGGCCAAGGAAAACGTGGCGATCGAGCGGGAAACGCGCACCTACGCGACGATCACGATCCAGAACTACTTCCGGATGTATCAGAAGCTGGCGGGCATGACCGGCACCGCCGAGACCGAGGCCACCGAGTTCAACGAGATCTACCGGCTGGTCGTCCAGGTGATTCCGACCAATCGGCCGTGCATCCGCAAGGACCGCAACGACTCCATCTTCAAGACCCGCCGCGACAAGTACGTCTCGGTCGTGCGCGAGATCGAGGAGGCCAACAAGCGCGGCCAGCCCGTGCTGGTCGGCACGACGAGCGTCGAGTCCTCCGAGGTGCTGTCGCGGATGCTGCGCCGCACCGGCATCATTCACACGGTGCTGAACGCCAAGTTCCACCAGCAGGAGGCCGAAATCGTCAGCCGCGCCGGGCTGCGCGGCGCCGTCACGATCGCGACGAACATGGCCGGCCGCGGCACTGACATCAAGCTGGGCGAGGGCGTGCGCGAACTGGGCGGCCTGTTCGTCATCGGCACCGAGCGCCATGAATCCCGCCGCGTCGACCGCCAGCTGCGCGGCCGCTGCTCGCGCCAGGGCGATCCCGGCCTGACCAAGTTCTTCCTCTCGCTGGAGGACGATCTCATGCGCCGGTTCATGCAGGGCAATCTCGCCTCGCGCATGATGGAAGGCTCGATGAAGGAGGGCGAGGAGCTCGAGCACCCGCTGCTCAATCGCTCGATCGAGTCCGCGCAGAAGAAGGTGGAGCAGCAGAATTTCTCCATCCGCAAGCGCCTGCTGCAGTACGACGACGTCCTCAACCAGCAGCGCGAGGTCATCTACGGCATCCGCAACGGGGCGATCCTGGCCGACCGGCCCAAGGACATCATCTTCGACCAGGTTCATGACGAGATCGCGGAGCGGCTGGAGCGGGCCGGCTTCGGCAGCAAGGCGGGGGTCAATCCCACCGCGGTGGAGAGCCTGGTCGGCTGGGTGAACTCCCATTTTCCGATCAGCCTGCGCCAGGAGGAGCTGACGGGATCGGATTTGGAGCAGCTGACCGGCCAGCTCCTCGAGCGGGTCAAGAAGGCTTACGAGGTCAAGGAGTCGGTCGAAGTCCCGGAAGCGCTCGGGGTGCTCGAGCGCTATGTCGTGATCAACGCCATCGACCACCACTGGCAGGAGCACCTGACCGAAATGGAGGACCTGCGCAAGGCCATCACGCTGCGCAGCTACGGCCAGAAGGATCCGCTGGTCGAATACAAGAGCGAGGCCTACGTCTATTTCGAGGAGCTGATGAACAATGTGCGGCTGCAGATCTGCACCGGGCTCTTCCGCAGCGCCTCGAACATCGAGTCCTTCGAGAACATGCTGGCCATCCTGGCGCGCAGCGCGCGGACCCAGGGCCCCGAGGACCTGCCCGCGCCGGCCCCGACGGCCGTCGCGGCGGTGCGCGGAACCGGCACGGTGTCCGCGGCGGCGCAGGTGACGGCCGCCTCGAGTTCGGCCGCGGTCGCCGAGCAGGACATCCGGCTGCCCAAGGTGACCATCCGGCGCGATGTGCCGAAGGTGGGGCGCAACGATCCCTGTCCCTGCGGCAGCGGGAAGAAGTACAAGAACTGCCACGGGGCTTGAGCGCCGACGATCCCTACGCGCCGCTGCCTCCTCCCATCTGGGAGAAGTACCCGCGCGCCGTGCCGGCGGTGGCGGTGGGCATTGCCACGGCGCTGCTCACGCTGTTCATGTTTCCGCCGTTTCACGCGCCGGAACTGGCTTATGTTTTCGCGGCTCCGGCGATGTTTTGGGCCTACCGCAAGCCCAGCTTGCGGATCTACGTGTGGACGCTGTTTGCCGCCCAGTCGGTGGCGTGGATCGGAATCCTGATCTGGCTGCGCCACGTGTCGTGGGTGGGCCTGCTGCTGCTCGGCCCGCTGGTCGGCGTCTGGGTGGGCGTGTGGTACCTGGCGGTGTGGTGGGCGATGCCGCGGATGCGCGGCCAGCCGCACGGAATCCGGCTCGCGGCGCAGCTGGGGCTGGCCGGCCTGTGGGTCGTCCTCGAGTGGACCCGCACCTGGTTCATCACCGGATTTCCCTGGCTGCCGCTCGCGGCGAGCCAGTGGCAGCGCACCGTGGTCCTGCAGATCGCGGCCTACACGGGAGCCGGCGGGGTTTCATTCGTGCTCATCGCCGTCAACATCGGCTTTGCGGCTTACGCGCACCGCCTCTTCTTCGAGAAGGGCGCCGGCTTCAAGCGACGCAGCCAGGAGTTCATGCTGGGCGTGTTTCTCCTGCTCGGCTGCCTCTGTCTGTTCTTCCGCGACGGACCGAACCGCCGGTTTGTCGCCCCGCTGGCCCGCGTCGCCTTCATCCAGCCGGACATTCCCCAGTCGGTCAAATGGGAGCCGGGCGAAGCGGACTCCGTCGTGCGGACCCTCTATGGGCTGACCTTGCTCGCGGGGCAGGTGCAGCCTGACTTCATGCTCTGGCCGGAATCGGCGCTGCCGGTGGAGCTGAACCTGAACGCGCCGGGACAGGACCGGCAGATCGTGGATTACATCGACCGGCAGGCGAAGTCCCCGCTCCTGTTTGGCGCCGAAGCGGAAAAGGACGACCGCTGGTACGACGCGGCGTTCGTCGCGACGCCGGAGGGCGGCGTGCAGCCCGGCTACTACGCCAAGCGGCACCTGGTGCCGTTCGGAGAATATGTGCCGTGGCATTGGCTGTTCGGCTGGGTGAAAAAGGTGGTGCCCATCGGCGACGATGCCACGCCCGGCCCGGAAGTGCAGGAGCCGCTGGCCGTTCCGCTGCGCAACTCGACGGCGGTTCTGGAGGCCGGCCCGCTGATCTGTTACGAGGACGTGTTTCCGAGCCTGGCGCGCGAATCCGTGCGGATGGGCGCGCAGGCGCTGGTCGTCCTGACGAACGACGCCTGGTATGGCGAGGAAGGGGCGGCCTATCAGCACGCGGCCCATTCGGTGCTGCGGGCGGTCGAAACCCGCCGCCCGGTGCTGCGGGACGGCAATGCGGGCTGGAGCGGCTGGATCGACGAATTCGGGTCCTTCTCGACGGGCGAGGAGGATGAAGGCCAGTCAGGCCGCTCGACCATCCTTGCCGACAAGGGCAGCGTGTATTTCCGCGGCGAACGGACCATTTCGATCCTCCACGACATCCGCTGGGCCGGACGCCAGACCTTTTACGTCCGCCACGGAGATTGGTTTGTCCTGGTCTGCGTTGCCCTGGCTGTCTTCGGCTACTGGATCGTCCGGACCCCCGCCCCCGCGCCGCTGCGCAAGAAGGAGCCGTTGGAAATCTAGGGAAGGGGTCACGTACCAAATCCCAACAAACCGGAGCTTGCTCCCCCGCAATGGCTCGCGTGCAGCTCCGGTTTGTTGGGATTTGGTACGTGACCCCTTTTCACAGCGCGAGCCGGCGCAGAAAAAGCGCGGCGATTTGCGCGCGTTGAACCAGGCTCGGCAGGCGGACAATCTCGTCGGAGCTGTGCAGGTGCTCTCCGATGGGGCCCAGGCCGTCGAGGCAGGGGAGGCCGGCGGCGGAGAGTATGTTGCCGTCGGAACCGCCGGCGACGTCCTGCCAATCGACCTGCGCCCCGACGCTGGCAGCGCAGGCGCGGTAAGCGGAGAACAGCGGTTCCTCGGCCGGCAAGATTTCCTTGGGCGGGCGGTTGAGCTGGCCTGAGATCTCGAGGCGATAGCCGTCGCGGGCATTGATCCGCGAGGCGGCGGCCTCCAGCGCCCGCCGCAGCTCCGCTTCGCCCGCACTGCGGCTGACGCGGAAGTTCATTTCCGCCTGGGCGAAGTCCGGCACGATATTCACCGTTCCGCCCCCGCGGATCGCCCCGATATTCAGCAGAATGCCGGGGATCGTCCGGGCGGCCTGGTCGGCCGCGACCAGGAACTCGGCCAGGGCGACAATGGCGTTTCGCCCGTCCTCCGGCGCGCGCCCGGCATGCGCGGCCCGTCCGTGGCTTGTCGCCGTGAGAATGCCTGTCCCCATGCGAGCGCGAACGATGTTGCCGTTCGGCCGCGAAGGCTCGAACACGAGCGCCAACTGATGGTGCTGGGCGACCTCCCGCAGCAACGGCGCGGACAGGACGGAGCCCGTCTCCTCGTCCGGTGTCAGGAGGACCTGCCATCCGACGGTGCCAGGCTGTTCGGATTCGAAGGCGCGCAGGGCTTCGAGCATCGTCACGATGCCGCCCTTCATGTCGGCTACGCCGGGCCCGCGGAGAGTGGCGGCGTCGAGCCGGGTGCAGGTCTGGAAGGAATGGTCAGCCGAGTAGACGGTATCGTAATGCCCGCTCAGGAGAACCTGCCGCGGCGCTCCTGGCCGCATTTGGACGCTGATGGCACGAACCGCGCCGGCCGCGCCCAGCGGCAGCGCCTGGATCTGCGCGCCGGGAAAGGCGTCCTGGAATGAGTTCATCAGCGCATCGGCCATCCGGCCCAGCCCCGCCGCATTCGAACTCCCCGAATTGATCTCCGCCCATCGCACCAACAGTTCCGCCATGGCTTGAGCCCGATCTGAGAGCGCGGCAACGGGGCCAGGCAGTCTGCCGATGCCATCCGTAAAAGGGTCGGGAACGGGGCCAGGCTGTTGGCTCATGGCGCGGGCGCCGGCAGCGAAGGGTTCCGGGCGATCCGGTCCGCGACGGGCGGGTTCTGCATTGGGGATAAAACGGTGCCAGGCTGCACGCTCATGGCGAAGGCGTCGGTGGCCGAGGCGCGGGAACGGTGCCAGGCTGTACGTTCATGGCGAAGGTGCCGGGGCAGCAACGGGGCCAGGCTGTCTCGTGGCACCCGATCTGAGAGCGCAGCAACGGGGCCAGGCTGTCTGCCGATGACACCGGCAACGGGGTTCGGTACGGGGCCAGGCTGTTCGCTCATGGCGCGGGCGCCGGCAGCGGATGGCTTCGGGCAATCCATTCAGTGACCGGCCGGCTGTGCAGAAGATGTTCGATGACAATGCGTTCGCAGCGATCGACGGTCATTTGCCCATACCAGATTCCTTCCGGGTAAACGACCATCCACGGGCCCTCCGTGCAGATTCGAAGGCAACCGGCTTTCGTGCGCAGCGCCGGGATGCGCAGCTCCGCCATCCGCCGTTTCAGATGTTCCCAGACAGCCTGGCCCTCTTCGGGCGAGCAGCAGTCGGGACCCAGGCACAGGAGCACGTGCCGGTGGGCCGACTCCAGGCCGATCTTGGCGAAGGCGGAATCGACCTTGGCGGCGGCGGCAGCATCCATGGCTTGCCAGCCTGTCGCCTTGCGCGGGGGCAGGCTAGGATTTTTGCGTGGGCGGGAGCCGCACCGTCCCGCTGACCTTCAAGTCGGCGGACGAGCTGCCGGCGCGCAGGGTCCAATCGCCCTCCGGGATGACATAGTCGCGGATCCGGGAGCTCCACCGGCGCAGGGCAAAGGGCGGGACCACCAGGGTGACGGTCGTGGATTCGCCCTGGGCCAGGTGCACCCGGCTGAAGCCGCACAGGGCTTCGCGCTCGCGGGGATGGAACGACTCCGGTGGCGTGGCGTACAGCTGCACGACCTCGTCGCCATCGCGTTGGCCGGTGTTGGTCACTTCCACGGAGACGGTGACCGCCCCGCCCGGGGCCGGGGCGGCGCGCAGCGCGCGGTAGGTGAAGCGGGTGTAGCTGAGCCCAAAGCCGAACGGGTAAAGCGGCGAGCCCTTGAAATAGCGGTAAGTGCGGTTCTCCATCCGGTAGTCCGTGAAGGCGGGAAGATCCCCGGTCGAACGGTAGAGGGTCACGGGCAGCCGGCCGGCGGGATTGCAGGCGCCGACCACCACGTCGGCGACCGCCCGGCCGCCCTCTTCTCCGGGATAGAACGCCTGAATGATGGCGTTGGCATGATGGTCCGCCCAGGGTATCGCAACCGCGCTGCCCGACATGCAGACGAAGATGAGCGGCTTGCCCAGGCGGCTGAGCTGTTCCAGCAGACGGCGCTGGAGTTCAGGCAGCTCGATGCGGGTTCGGTCTCCGCCGGAGAATCCCTCGTACGCCACGTGCATTTCCTCCCCCTCGAGCTGAGCTGTCAGGCCGCCGACGAAGATGATGGCATCGGCGCCCCGGGCGGCCTGCAGCGCGTCGGCGATTCCCGCATCAGGCGGTGGCGTGCCCCAATCGAGCGCAATATCCGCCGGACCGTCGCCTTGGGTGTACTCGAGGCGAAACGGCACCGACGCGTTGTCCGGCAGAGCGATGGCCCCGCGGAGCGTCCGCTCGCGGCCGGCCTCTCCCGCTGGCGTCGTCCAGGCGTCGATCAATGTGGCGCCGTTGACGACGAGGCGGGCGCCGCCACGGCAGCGAATGACAAACTGGTACTCGCCCGCGAGGTTGGTCGTCAGGTCGCCCGACCAGCGGACCGAGATGCCGTGGTCGGGCACGCCGGGAGGAAGGAACGGCTCGTCGGACTTGGTGGACGAATCGAGCCGGATGGGCCGGCTGGAGCGGACGGCAACGGGCTTTCCGGAGAGGTTGGGGTTCGCGAAATATTCTCCAGGGTACCAGTTGCTTTCCACCGGCCGTTCCGAAACCGCCAGGTCGGCATAATCGCAGCCGTGGGCGTAGGCCAGCTCCACGCCCGGTCCCAGATCCGCCTTGAGGCCCGCCAGCACGGTCACGGGGGCCGAGGGGGTGCCGTTGTAGTTGCCGACGAGAGCGGGAACTGACGTCGCATTGGGGCCGATCACCGCGATGCGCCTGAACTGGCCGGCTTTCAGCGGCAGGGTGCCGTCATTTTTCAGGAGCACAATGGATTCGCGGGCCGCCTGCAGGGCGAGCGCCGCGTGTTCCGGCGTGTCGTTTTCCGACGGCGCAATCCGATTGTACGGGACGCGATCCTTCGGGTCGAAGAATCCAAGGCGGAACATCGTCCGGAGGAGGGGAGCCAGCCGCTGGTTGATCTCGGACTCGGAAATGAGCCGCTCCTGGGCGGCCGCCACAATCCCGCCCGGCTCGAATCCGCAGCGAACATCGAGGCCGGCGCGCAGGGTCAGGGCCGCGGCTTCGGCCGGGCCGGACGCGCGGTGATAGGAGTGGATGAGATCCTCAACCGAGCCGCAGTCCGAGGTGATGTAGCCATCGAAGCCCCATTTGGCCAAACTCGAATAGAGGAGCGGGTTGATGGAGCAGGGCTGGCCGTAGAGCGAATTGTACGCGGTCATGACCCCTTCGACGCGGCCCTCGCGCACCAGCGCTTCGAACGCCGGCAGATAGGTTTCGTAAAGATCCGCTTCCGGCGGCGCGACATTGATGATGTGCCGCAGGGATTCAGGACCACTGTGCACGGCGAAGTGCTTCGCGCAGGCCGCGGCCTGGAGATATGTGGGGTTATCGCCCTGGAGTCCCCGGACGAAGGCCACCCCCAGGCGCGAAGTCAGGAACGGGTCTTCACCGTAGGTTTCCTGGCCGCGGCCCCAGCGCGGATCGCGAAAGATGTTGATGTTGGGCGACCAGAAGGTGAGCCCGTGAAAGATCGTGCCTTGCACGTCCTGACCGGCGTAGCCGTTGAACTTGGCCCGTCCCTCGACGCCGATCACGTGGGCAATCCTCTGCTGCAGCGGCGCGTCCCACATCGCCGCCAGCCCGATGGCCTGGGGAAACACCGTCGCGACGCCGGCGTTGGCCACCCCGTGCAGGGCCTCGCTCCACCAATTGTACTTCGGAATGCCCAATCGCGGCACCCCCGGGGTGGTGTTCTCCATCATGGACGCCTTCTCCTCGAGCGTCATGCGCGAGATGAGGTCCTGAATGCGCCGCTCCTGCGGCTGCGACGGATCGAGATACGGGGGCCGCGATTCGTCCGCGGCGGTGTGAGGCGCGGTGCAATTCAATGCAGCCGCTGCCAAGGCAAGGAAGAGGGAAAGCTTCGGCGAAGGCATGAGGGGTGGGGCAACCTTTCGACATTTTCATCGGGCCTCACAAGCCCAAAGCCTTGAAGGAGGAGATCCCGCGCCCGCTTACTCCGGCTGGACGAAGACATGCACGGGGCGGTCGTCCGCGGGCATGGACGCGGGCCAGGGGTCCGCCCGGAAGAGGATGCGAACCTTGAGTTGAGAATCGACGGGATGGCCGTCCGATTCGGCGGGGCGGTAGCGCCAGTTGAGGATGGCTTCCGTGGCGGCGGCGGCGAAGGCGGGGTCGTCGTACTGGGCGACATAGGGGTCGCGGATCAGGCC
>DASRSH010000051.1:0-4835 GCA_035656575.1 Opitutaceae bacterium | reverse complement strand
CAGGCGGTATCCGGCCGCGGCAAAGAGCTTCAGATCGCGCATCTGGGTGGCCGGATCGCAGCTCACATAGACCACGCGGGCGGGCCCGAACGCGAAAAGCTGGCGCAGGAACGCCTCGTCGCACCCCCGCCGGGGCGGATCGATGATGACGGCGGTGGCCGCCGCGGGGAAGTCGATCGCGGCGAAGATGGCGGCTGCGTCGGCGGCGTGAAACTCGGCATTGGCCAGCCCGTTGTCCGCGGCGTTGCGCCGGGCGAAGCCGACGCTCGAAGGGCTGATCTCGACGCCGGCCACCCGCTCGAAGCGCCGGGCGCACCCAAGCGCGAAAAGCCCGCTGCCGCAGTAGGCGTCGACGAGGAAGCGCGCCCCCGGCGCGGCGGCCTCGTCGCGCACGTGGGCGACGAAGGCGGGCAGGATGAAGGGGTTGTTCTGGAAGAAGTCCCGGGCGAGGAAGCGCAGGCGCAGCGGGGGCTCGAGGTCGACCACCTCGGTGATTTCGGCGTCGTAATCGGTGGAAACGGCGCCGCCGGCTTCGCGCAGCAGCAGGGTAGCGCCCCGCTCGTAGCCGCCGGCGGCGGCCCGCTCGCGCGCCTCGGAGCGCAGGGCGGCCAGCCGGGCGTTGATCGCCGGGGTGGCGATCAGGCATTGCGGGACGTCGACCACGTCGTGGCGGGTGCCCTGGCGCAGGAAGCCGATGGGAAAGTCCGGGGCGCGCGGCGCCTGGAAGTGCGGCGTGATCTTGGACCGGTAGCCGTAGTCGCGCGGGGAGGGGACGACCGGCTCCACCTCGAACTCGATGCCGGCCATGTGCTGCAGCAGCTCCCGGACCTGGCGCCGCTTCCACGCGAGCTGCCCCTCATATGCGAACTCCTGATACTGGCACCCGCCGCAGCGCCCGAACAGGGGGCACGGGGCGGCGACGCGCTGCGGGGAAGCGGTCAGGACGCCGGCCAGGTCGGCCTCGGAGTAGTTCTTGTGGTTGCGGTACACCCGGGCCCGCACCCGCTCCCCCGGCAGGGCGAACGGCACCATGACGACCCATCCGTCGACCCGGCCCAAGCCCACCCCCAGGTTGGTCAGCGCGGTGATTTCCAGCTCGAGCTCCTGGTGATAGGCGAAGGGATGGCTGTTGAACTTGCCGCGCACGCGGGCACAAATGAACCGCTTGCCGGAGAAAATCACCAGCCTGCAAAACCCGCGCCTGAAGCAGCTGGTCAAGCTGCGGGACCGGCGGGCGCGCGACGAGGCGGGCCTGTTCCTGGTCGAGGGCTACCGGGAGATCCGGCGGGCGCTCGAGCGGGGCGTGAAGCTGGCCGAGGTCTATCACGCGCCGGAGTGGTACCTGGGCGAGAACGAGCCGGCCCTGCTCGCGGCCGCCGCGGCGGCGGGGGCCGCGCTGATCGAGCTGTCGAAGGACGCCTTTGCCAAGGTGGCGTACCGCGAACGGCCGGACGGGCTCCTGGCCGTGGCCCCGCAGTGGCGCCGCACGCTGGACGACCTGGCCTGGCCCGCGGGCCGCGCCCCCCTCCTCCTGGTCGTCGAGGCGATCGAGAAGCCGGGCAATCTGGGCACGATTCTGCGCAGCGCGGACGCCGCCGGCTGCGACGCGGTCATCGTCTGCGATCCGGTCACCGACCTGTTCAATCCCAACGTCGTGCGGGCGTCCACCGGAGTGCTGTTTTCGGTCCCCTGCGTCGTGGCGGAAAGCGCGCCGGTGCGCGCGTGGCTGCGGGACCGCGGTATCCGCACCGTGGCGACAACGCCGGCCGCGGCCGGCCTCTACACCGCGGCCGACCTGACCGGCCCCCTGGCCGTCATCATGGGCAGCGAGCAGTACGGGCTGAGCGCGTTCTGGCTCGAGGCCGCCGATGCGACGGTGCGCATTCCCATGGCCGGCCAGGCCGACTCCCTCAATGTCGCCATGGCGACCCTGGTCACGCTATTTGAGGCCGTGCGTCAGCGAGCTCCAAGATCGCCTTGAGCCAGGTGATGAGCTGCGCCGTGCCGGCCTCCATCGTGATCCGGGGCGCGTAGCCCAGGTCGCGCCGCGCGGCCGAGATGTCGAACCAGTGGTCCTTGGCCAGTTCGGCCGCGACAAAGCGGGTCATCGGCGGCTCGCCCCGCAGCGGCAGGCAGCGCCAGGCCGCCTCGCACAGCGCCCCGAGCGCCGTCGCCGCCCGCAGCGACACCCGCCGGCTGACGGGCGCCTCGCCGACGCCGTGGAGCACGCGGTTGATCCACTGCCAGAGCAGGACGGGCTCCCCGTTGGTGATGAAGTACGCCTTGCCCGCGGCCGCGGCGGCGTTGTCCGCCAGGGCCGACTCGGCGGCCAGGTGCGCGTCGACGGCGTTCTCGATGTGCACCATGTCCACGCGGTTGTGGCCGCTGCCGACGATGCGCAGCTTGCCCGCGCGGGCGCTGCCGATGATGCGGGGGATGAGGTTGGGGTCGTTGACGCCCCAGATGAGGTGGGGGCGCAGGGCGACCGTCCGCAGGGCGCCGCCGTTGGCGGCGAGGACCTCCGTCTCGGCCATGGCCTTGGTCAGCGGATACGGGCTGGGGCAGCGGACGGTGATGGGAGCCGATTCGTCCACGCCGGAAAGATCGCCGCCATTGTACACCACGCTGGGCGTGCTCGTGTACACCAGCCGGGCCACCCCCTGGCGCCGGCAGGAGTCCACCACCGCCCGGGTGCCAAGCACGTTGCTCATGAAGAAGTCGTTGTAGCGCCCCCAGACGCCCACCTTGGAAGCCACGTGAAACACCGTCTCCACGCCCTCGCAGGCCTCCTCCACCGCGGCGGCGTCGGACAGGGACGCGCGCACGAACCGCACCCCGCGCGCCGCGAGGTCCCGAGGCGTGCGCCGGCTGAAGACGGTCACGGTCCGTCCCTGGTCGAGGAGCCGCTCCACGATCTTTCGGCCGAGAAAGCCCGTTCCGCCTGTGACGAGCGCCGGCGCAGACGTGACTCCCTGGGGTGCGTCGGGCATGTCCCTTAGTCCTCCGCCACGATTGGGCGGTTCCGGGCGGCCCAGCGGGCCAGCGTCAGCCGGTGAATCTTGGCGTTGTGGCGCACATCCACGGGAAAGTTGGGATGGAAGTAAAAATGACGCAGATCCCACGTCCAGGGGTTTTCGCGGGCGATCCGGCGCAGTTCGCCCGCCAGGGCCCGGGCGTCGGCCGCCCCGGTGACGCGCGTTTCCGCGACGAGCGCGGGAATCTGCGCTCCGGGAGCACCCACGCCGACGAGCGCGCAGCGGCGGGCGCGCGGGTGCTCGCGAAACGGCTGCTCGCACGGTTCGGTGAAGAGGGTGCCCGAGTCCGTCTGGACGCGCTCGGCCTTGCGGCCGCTGAACCACAGGCGGCCGGATTCGTCGCGGCACCCGCAATCCCCCATGCGGTGCCAGAAGCGTCCGTCGTCGTCGGCGATCTTGGCGGCCCGGGTCGCCTCCGGCAGGTGATCGTAGGCCCGGGTGACCATCGGCCCCGAGACGATGATTTCGCCGATCTCGCTGGCGGCCAGCGGGCGGGTGTCGCGCACGTGGTCGATGGGCCCGTCGGTGATCGCGATGATGCGGACTTCGGCTCCCGCGACTGGAACCCCGATGGCCGATCCCATCGGGGAGCGCAGGCGGGAGCGGCCCCCGACCGTGGCGACGGGCAGGGCCTCGGTCGCGCCGTAGGGGCTGTGCAGTTCGCCGCGGGTCAGGAAAGCGGGCGCCGCCCGCCACAGCGCCTCCGGCACCGGGGCGCCGGCGCAGAGCACGCGCCGGAGCGACGGGAGGGTCGCGCCGGTCCGGGCGCAGTGTTCGGCCACCAGGCGCCACAGCGTCGGCGAACCGAAGGAATTGGTGACTTCTTCCTGCCGGATGGCCTGGACGATCCGCGCCGGATCCGCCGCGGCGGGGCGGCGGGGGTCGATTTCCGGCACGACGGTCGTCATGCCCAGCGCCGGATTGAACAGGGCAAAGATCGGCAGCATCGGCAGGTCCACCTCGCCCGGCTCGATCCCATAGGTCTCGCGGATCAGGCGCACCTGCGCGTCGAACATGCCATGTTCGTAACACACCCCCTTGGGAGCGCCGGTGGACCCGCTGGTAAAAACGATCGCGGCGAGAGCCGTTGAGGTAGAAGCGGCGTCCCGCCGCTTCGGAAGCGGCGGGGACGCCGCTTCTACTATAGCACGTGCGGTGAGCGACGCGCTGACGCCGATGCGCACCTCCACCGAAGCAAACCCCTTCCGCATCACCCGGCTCACGATCTGCGCCAGCGGAATCCCCAGGAGCACCCGCGGCCGGGTCCGGGCGACGCAGGAGGCGAAGGCCCGCAGTCCCATTCCCGGATCGATGATCACCGGCACCGCTCCGTGGCGGAAGAGGGCGAACGCGGCCGCGATCAGCGGCAGGCCGGGCTTGACCATCACGAGCACGCGGTCGCCCGGCTTCACGCCGGCGCGGGAGAGCCGGTCCTGCCACGCGGCCACCTCGGCGTCGAGCTCGCGGTACGAGAGGGCCAGATAATCGATCCGGCCCCCCGATGCGCGGCCCCGCGGGACTTTCAGCGCGCAGGTTTCGGGCTGCGCCGCCGCCATCGCCCCCAGATGCCGGGCAATATTGGCGTTCAGGTGGCCTCCTGCAGGGAGGGCAGGCCGCGCAGTAAATCCGCCTGCCACGGGAGCAGCAGTTCGTCCAGCTTGCGGGGGGAGCGCGCGATCTGCGCGAGCTGGGCGCGATTGGCGATCAGCGTGGGCTCGAAGCCCAGCTTGGCCGCGACCTGATCCCGGTCCTCCTTGATCCGCTCCAGCCGGGCGATTTCGGCCTGGGTGAGCGGCGAAT
>DASRSH010000050.1:0-32354 GCA_035656575.1 Opitutaceae bacterium | reverse complement strand
TCTGCTCATTTTCGGGGTGTCCATGATGCTGGTGAAGCCCTCGAAGCGATCCGACGACGACACGTCCGTCAGCGACCTGCAAAAGGCGTTTTTCTCCACCTTCGGGCTGATGATGGTGAATCCGGTCGTCATCTTTTCGTTTTTCGGCGTCTTCGGCTGGCTCGACCTCTCCGCGCACCATCCCGGCTGGCTGGACGGCAGCCTGCTGGCGGCGGGACTTTTCCTGGGGTCCTCCTCCTGGTGGCTGGTGTACAAGTTCGCCCATTTCCTGGCCGGGGACAGCCTGCGCGAAAGGGCCCTGCACCTGATCAACGTCGGGGCCGGCATCGTCATTTGCGGCTTCGGCGTCTGGGAATTGATTGCCGGCCTGCTGGGCAGGCGCTAGGTTCGGCCGGTTGAGCGCCACCTGGGATCTTCTCAAGACCCTTTCCGATCCGACTCGCGTGCGCCTTCTGGCGCTGGTCATGCGCGAGGAGCTGTCGGTCGCCGAGCTGCAGGAAATCCTGGGCATGGGCCAGTCGCGCATCTCCTCCCAGCTCGCCTTGCTGCGCCAGGTCGGACTGGTGGCGGACCGGCGCGAGGGGAAGAAGGCCTTTTACTCGCTGCGCCCGGGGCTGCCGCCGGAACAGGCGGCGCTCCTGAACGCGGCCGTGGGCGCCGTGGCGCAGCAGCCGGCGGTGGCCGAGGACCGCGAGAACCTGGAGCGGGTCCTGCAAAAGCGCCGGCGCCACGCCGAGGAGTATTTCAACCTGATCGCGGGGCGGCTGGGCAAGCAGCACTGCCCGGGCCGCTCCTGGGAGGCGATCGGCCACCTGGCGCTGCGGCTCACCCCGCCGATCGTGGTCGCCGACCTGGGAGCGGGCGAGGGGCTCATCTCGCAGCTGCTGGCCCGCCGGGCCAAGCAGGTGTGGTGCATCGACAACTCGCCGCGGATGGTCGAGGTCGGCGCCGACCTGGCGCGCCGCAACGGCCTGGAGAATCTGACCTACAAGCTGGGCGACATCGAGAAGGTCCCCCTGCCCGACCATTCCGTGGACCTGGCCATCCTCAGCCAGGCGCTGCATCATGCGCAGCGGCCCCAGGCCGCCGTCAACGAGGCGTTTCGCATCCTGCGCCCGGGCGGGCAGATTCTCATTCTCGACCTCAACGAACACGGGTTCGAGAAGGCCCGCGAGCTCTACGCCGACGTCTGGCTGGGCTTCAAGGAAAAGACCGTGCACGCCCTGCTGCAGCGCAGCGGCTTCACGCAGATCGACGTGGCGATCGTCGCGCGCGAGGCGGCCGAGCCCCACTTCGAGACGATCCTCGCCAGCGCCGTCAGTCCCGCAGCCGGCGGCGCATGACGACCGCGATGCCGCACAGGCCGACGCCCCACAGGGCGAAGGTCAGGGGCTCGGGCACGACCACGGCGACCGCGTCGAAACCTTCAAAATGCAGTTCGGCGCCGCTGTCGCTGAAGCTGCTGGCCGCAACCTGGCCATTCACCGTCATGCCGCCGGTGTTCACCGTCATCGACGGCGAAAGGATCGAGCCGTAGAAGCTGCCCGAAGTGCCGAGGGTGACGCTGCCGCCGCTCGAACCGACGAAGTTCCACAGGAGCTGCCCGTTGTTGGTCCCGGAATTGAAGTTGGCGCCCGAGCCGAACAGGGTCGTGCCCGCGGAATTGATCACGTTGATGACGTAATTCACGTCGGTCGGAACGCTGATCGAGATGTTGCTGAAGGTGCTCCCGTTGTAGGTGTTCCCGCTCAGCAGCGACGCATTGAGGGTGAACACGACGGTCGACCCGGCGGCGGGGGTCGTGTTGGGGCTGAAGATCAGGTTCTGGCCGCTGTTGACCGAAATCGTCCCGGTGGCCGCGGCATTGGCCAGCGCCGCAGAGTCCGCCTGCAGGTTTGAGGCGAGCGTGGACCAATTCCAATTCGAGGGCGCCGGGTTGGTGAGCGGGCTCGATCCGGCGTAGGCGCCGCTGCCGTTGGATTGGCTGAAGGTGCCGCCGTTGCCGCTTTCGGTCAGCTGCTTTTGCGTGGCGTTCCAGGACCAGCTCGACGAGCTCAGGCCCGGCAGCGCCGCATCGCCCGCGTTCACGCCCAGCGTATTGCCGCCCAAGTTGAGGCCGCCGGCGACGTACAAGGTCGGCGCCGAGTTGCCCGGCAGGTCGCTGGAACCGCCCGTCGCGACATAGGTCGTGCTGGTGACGGTCAGGCTGCCGCCGATCGCCAATCCGCCCTGGGTGTCGCCGGCATTGTCCAGCGTCGCATCGTTCAGGGAAACAAGGTTGTAGTCGTCCAGGGACGTCTGGAAATTCGAAAGCGCACCGGCGACCGTCACGCCGACCCCCGCCAGCGCGCAGGGCGCCGCCGCCGCGGCCGCCAAAAGGACGGCGGCCCAGAGCGGCAGGTGCGAGGGGGTTCTCATTGCCCGAAATCCTGATTCCAGCCAGGGGAGGGTCAAGGGACCCCCAATGGGTACTAACACTCAACGACTAACGCTAAAGTTTTGCCTCAGCGTGCCGCTCGGAGCTTGGCCGCGGCGTCATCCAAGAGCCTCGCTTCCAAGGGGTCACGCGGGGTGCGCTGGGCCAGGGCGAGGGCGGCCCGCGCTTCGGCCGGATTGCCTCCGTCGGCTCCGATCACGGCGCTCCAAAAGGCTCCCTGCGGATCCCGCCGTTCGTCGGCGGAAAGACGGCTGAGTTTTTCCTGCGCCTGGTCCGGCCGCTCCAGCCGCCACAGATCGGCGGCCTTGGCGATCAGGTTGAGCGGCGTGGCCGAGCTCAGGCTTTCCGCCCGCATATTGACGGCTTCCGAAGTCTGATCGAGCAGGCACGCGAGCAGGATCCAGTTGGCGGCCACGGTCTCATTGGCGGGCTGGCGGTCGGCCTGCCGCGCATAGGCATTGAGCAAGTCCGTATAATCCTGCCGCTCGCGGTAGCTCTGGCGCAGCGCGTCAAAGGCCCAATGGGCGTCCGGATCGCGGTCCAGCGCGGCCGACCAGGCCTCCTCGGCGGCGCGGGGCGCATGCCAGATGATCGCCAGGCGGGCCAGGTTGCGATAGGCGCCCAGGGAATCGCCGCAGGCATCGAGGGCCCGCCGCCACGACGCTGCGCCCGCCGCCGCCCCCGCCCGGTGCGCCGCGATCGCCGCGCGCCACACCGATTCGGGCCACGCCCCCCAGGCGTTCGCCGCCAGCTCACGCTCGAGGACCGGATAATCGTCCCCTTCGGCCGCGAGCTGGGCTTCCATATCGGCCGCGGCCGGCGCCCGGCGCACGTCCGGTGGCAGCCGCTCCAGCCAGGCCAGCGCTTGCGGCCGCTGGCCCAAATCGGCCAGCCAGCGGGCCAGCAGCGCGGCATCCGAAGGAGCGTCGCTGCCTGCCCGCATCAAGGCCGCCAGCAGCAAATTCCACGCGCGCACATCCGAGCCCTCCACGCGCGACGCGTCGGCCGGGTCAAAGGTTTGGATCAGTTCCCGCAGCAGCCGGTCCATCCCCGCCGGATCGCGCTGCTTGGCGACAAAGCCGATCAACTCCAGGGCCGCCCGCACCCGCACCTGGGGCTCGCGGGTCAGCCGGT
Organism: Opitutaceae bacterium; assembly: GCA_035656575.1. Taxonomy (GTDB): domain Bacteria; phylum Verrucomicrobiota; class Verrucomicrobiia; order Opitutales; family Opitutaceae; genus Palsa-1447. The sequence goes on along the minus strand of DASRSH010000050.1, from coordinate 28,783 downwards.
GCATCTCGGCAAGCCCGGCCGCCCGCTCCGCCGGCTCCGCGCTCCACAGCCGCAGCGCCGCGTAAGTGAACTGGGCGTCGGCGTCGCCGGGCGTCAGGGCGACCAGCGCCGCCAGGTCGCGCTTCATCTCCCCGGGGCGGTTCTCGTCCATGGCGAGCGCGGCGGCCAGACGGTAGTAGGCGGCGTCCGCCCGCTGGCTGGAGTCCAACCCATCGAGGGCCGTCTGCGCGGTGTCGTAGCGGCCGAAGCGCAGGGCCTCCTGCGCCAGGGCCAGGCGCGGCCCGGCCTCTCCCGGCGCGAGCCGGATCACCTGCTCCTGCGCCATCAGCTCGTCGGGCGAGCCGATCAGGCCCAGGTCGCGCACCACCGCTTCCCACGTCGCGCGGTCGTCCGGCGCCGTTTCCGTGGCGCGCCGCAAGGCCAGGAGCATGCTGCGATAGTCCTGCTGCGCGGCGAAGTTCCGCGCCTGCGCCAGGGCGGAGCGGTTCTGCCAATGGCGCCAGGCCGGCCGGCCGGCCCAGTAGCCGGCCGCCGCCACGATGCCGACCGCCGCCGTGATGCCCGCCACGCGCAGCCCGTCCCACTGCGCTTCGGTCAGGCTGTCCCGCAGCCGCTCGAGCGCGTCCCAGCGAAAGTGGGGGAAAGCCATGGGCCGACCGTGACCTACCGCGTGACGGGACGCAAGAGAGCGGGCGCCCAGCGCCGCACCCAGGCGCTCGCCGCCGCCTCGTCCGCGGTCTCCACGACGAACGCGATGTGGGCGACGTCGCCCTGCCGCCGGCCCTCGAACACCCGCTGCCAGCGGCGCGCCCGGTAGTCCTCGGCAGCGCCCCCGCGCTCGGCCCGCGCCTGCGCCGTCTCGGCGTCCCAATGGCAGAAATAGACCATCAGCTGCCGCCCGCCGGCGGCGAAGCGGTAGGTCGCAAACGGGAGCACCCGCCCCCCCACGGTGACCGGCAGCGGACCCAACTGGGCCAGGAGGCGGGCCCCCGAAGCGGGCAGGCAGATCGCCGGGTCGTGCCACTCGGGATTTTCGCCGCGCGCGGCGTCCCCTTCCCAGCTGACCAGGAACAGCCAGGCGGGAAACGGCCCCGCCGGCGGGCGGACGGCGAGGCCGGCGGCGTCGCTGCTGCCCAGGGTGCGCGCCTCCAGCGGCGGCACGGGCACGTCGGTCCAGCCCGGCGGCGCCGCCGCCAGGCGCCAATGCACGAGCCCGGCGGCCGCGGCGTATTCATGGCTGCGATACCAGGCGCGGGTCCCGAGCTCCGCCGCGGCCATGACCAGGATCGCGCCGAGCGCGAGGCCCGTGAAGGATGCGGCGCCGGCCCGGCCGAAGCCCCCCGGCGCCGGCGGACGGCCGCGTTCCGCCCGCGCCACGCCGCGCTGCCGCCACTGCCCCCGGTGGGCCCGCCACGCCAGGAGCGCCACGGCTCCCAGCCCGATCGCCAGTTCGACATCCCCCGCCGTGTCGTGCCAGCGCGCGCTGGCGCCCAGGCCCTCCGCCGCCGCCATCCAGGTCAGAAACACCGTGCGGGCCAGGTTGGCGGCCAGCGCCGCCAGCACGGACGCCGCCACCAGGAAAATCCGCCGCGGCCAGTTCAGCAGGAAGAATTCGCCCGCGAACCAGGCCACCATCCACACCGCCTGCAGCGACCGCAGTCCGCTGCAGGCCTCCTCCACCCCGACCAGGCCGGTGCTCACCGCGATCACGTTGCCCTGGACGATGGCCGGATGGCCCGCGGCGGACACGACTTCGGCCGCGAGCCGCGCGTTCGACCCGGCCAGGGTGCCCACCACCCACACCTTGACCGGCGTGGGCCAGGTGAGGGCCGTCGTCACGAACAGCAGGGGAAAGACAAACTCCCGCGCCCAACGCCAGCCTCCGAACCACGCCAGGGCCCCCGCGGTGGCGGCGATCGCCGCGGCGGCGCCCCAAAACTGCGCCGTCGGCCACAAGGTGTTGGCCTCCAGCACTGGCAGGCAGGCCGCCGTCAGGATCAGGCCCGCGACGAACAGCGTCATCGCTCCGGTCCGCGGGCCCGCCCGGTCGGTTTGCGGCGCGGGCGCCCGCCGCGCCCGCTGGCCCAGCAGGTAAAGGGCGAGGAGCGGCACGCCCCAGCCATAGGCCTGGTCCGGGGAGGCCATCCAGGCCCGCGCCCAGCGCCACAGCAGCGGCAGCCAGAGCGCCGCCGCGCCCATCCCGGCCAGTGAGAGCGCCGCCCCGCGGCTATTCAGCCGGGACATAGGCCCGGTAGAACTCGTCGCACATCCGGTAGATATCCTTGGCGGAAGTCATGGTCAGGGCCCGCTCGGCCAGCGCCTTGGCTTCGCTCATCTTCATCGCGCGGACCAGGAACTTGACGTTCGGCAGCCAGGTGGGCGTCATGCTCAGGCTGTCGACGCCCAGTCCCAGCAGGAGCGGGGTGAAAACGGGATCGCCGGCCATTTCGCCGCAGACCCCCACCGAAATCCGCCGGGCGCGGGCCGCGTCGATAATCTGCCGCAGCGTGCGCAGCACCGCCGGATGGGTGGGTTCGTACAGATGGGCGATCCGGTCGTTGCCGCGGTCGATCGCGAGCAGGTACTGGATGAGGTCGTTCGTCCCGATGCTGAAGAAATCGCAGCGCTGCGCGAGGAGGTCGGCGGTGGCGGCCGCGCTCGGGATCTCGATCATCGCGCCGACGCAGAGCTTTTCGTCAAAGGGCACGCCGCGCTCGCGCAGCTCGTTCTTGCACTCCGCGAGGACCGCGCTGGCGCGCTCCATCTCCTCGACGCCGCTGATCATCGGATACATCAGCTTCACCTTGCCGTGGACGCTGGCCTTCAGGACGGCGCGGAGCTGGTCCTTGAAGACCGCCGGCGTCTCCAGGCAGAAGCGAATCGCCCGAAAGCCCAGGAACGGATTCGCCTCGCGCTGCATGAGCTCGGGGATGTGCGTGATGGGCTTGTCCCCGCCCAGGTCGAGGGTGCGGATGATCACCGGATCGGGCGCCACCGCCTCGGCCACCTGCTTGTAGGCGAGAAACTGCTCCTGCTCGGTCGGCATCCGCGCGGAATTCAGATAGAGGTACTCGGTGCGAAACAGGCCCACGCCCTTGGCGAAGAATTCCTTCACGTGGACGCAGTCCTCCACCTTTTCCAGATTGGCCATCAGGTTGATTTCGACGCCGTCGAGAGTGACCGCCGGCTGGCGGTTGGCGTCGTACAGCCGCTGCTCGTACGACTTCTTCCGGGTCTGGATCTTGCCGTAGCGGAACAGCGTCTGCTCCGTCGGGTTGAGGATCACCAGGCCGTCGTAGCCGTCGACCAGGATCCAGTCGCCGTTCTTGATCCGGCCAATGAGGCCGCGAATGCCGACGACGGCGGGCACCTTCATCGAGCGGGCGACGATGACCGCGTGGCTGGTGCGGCTGCCCGACTCCGTGACGACGGCTAGCGAGGCGCTGCGGTCGATGCTGGCCGCGTCCGACGGCGACAGGTCGTTGGCGACCACGATCCGCTTCTCCGCCAGCCGGCTGAGGCTGTTCTCCGCCTGCCCGAGCAGGTTCTGCAGCACCCGCTGCGCGACGTCGCGGAGGTCCCCGGCGCGCTCGCGCAGGTATTCGTCGTCGATTTCCGCGAAAGCCTTGATGTACCGCTGGGAAACCCGCTGAAAGCAGGTCTCGATGTTCTTGTTCGAAGACTCGAACTCGCGGATCGTCTCGGAGATCAGCGCCTGGTCTTCCAGGACCAGCAGGTGGGCGTCGAAGATGCGGGCCTCGTCCGCACCGAGATTCTTTTCCACCTCGCTTTGAATCTTCGCAATTTGCTGGCGGGTAACAAGCAGCGCCTTTTCGAAGCGCGCGATCTCGTCCAGCCTCTTTTCGGAGTCGACGTTGTAGCTGATGACCTCGACGTCGCTCTGGACGTAGACGAAAATCTGGCCGTAGGCGATGCCCTGCGAGGCGGAGATGCCTTGCACGACAATTTCCTCCGCGGGTCTGCTAGCCGAGGCCACGCTCTAAAGATAACCCGCCGAGCCGGTAAGGGGTCAAACGGGAATTTGGATTCATGCCCTCAACGCGCAAAAAACGCAGAGCGTTGCGGGGCCCCAAGCCTCCTTCGCCAAGGCGCCGACGCGGCTTTCGAGCGCCGGGTCGGGCCCCGGGAGCAGGGCGAAACAGGCGCTGCCGCTTCCCGTCATGCCCGCGGCGACCCCGAGCCGCCGCAGCCGATCGAGCAGCGCCGGCAGCGCCGGAAACTTCAGGAATGCCGCTCGCTCCATATTGTTGTACAGGAGACGTTCCAGCGGAAGGAAAGGATCGTCCAGCCATTCGCTCAGCCGCGCTTCCGCGGCCTGCGGCTCGAGATAGGACTCCGGCGCTGCCGCCGCCATCTGCCGGTAGGCCCACGGGGTGGAGATGCCAAAGGACGGCTTGAGGATGGCGACGCGGCGGCCGGCGATGCGCTGGGCCGCCGCGGCCGGCAGCGGCGAAATCCGCTCTCCCCGTCCGCGCATGACGACCGGGCCCGGGCCCAGGAAAAGGGGGCAGTCCGAGCCCAATGTGGCCGCCAGCGTCGCGTCGGCCGCGCCCAAGAGCTTCAGCGCGGCGGCGGCGTTGCTGCTGCCTCCGCCCAATCCGGCGCCCATGGGGATGCGTTTGGCCAGGCGAAACCGCCGGCCTTGGCCGGCGCCGGCCGCGGCCGCGGCGCGCAGCACCAGGTTGTCGTCCCCGCCCGGCACGGCCGGATCGTCGCACACCAGGGTCGTTTTCTCACCCGGACCGATCGGCTCGACGGTCAGGTCGTCGCCCCAGTCGACCTGCGCCACCACGGATACCAGGTCGTGATAGCCATCGGCGCGACGGCCGGTGACCGCCAGAAACAGGTTCAGCTTGGCGGGCGAGAGCAAGCGAGCAGGTATTCCACATGCCCCAGGTCCGCCGGGGTGGTCAATTTGGGATTGGGATGGGAGTTCTCGAGCAGGGCAACCGGGTGCCCCAGCAGTTCGACCGCGGCGGCGTCATCGGTGACCTGGCGCCGCCGCCGTTCCGCCGCGTCATAGCCGCGCACGATCAGCGAACGGTCGAACACCTGCGGGGTCTCCATCGCCCACAGGCGCGAACGATCCAAGGTCCGAAGATTGGTGCCCTTCGCGTCCGGCCGGTGCTCCTTGATGGTGTCCACCACCCGGTGCGCGAGGACGACCGCGCCCTCGCGGCGCACGATCTTGTGCAAGGCGACCAGCTGCTCCGGCCGAACGAGCGGGCGGGCGCAGTCGTGAATGAAGACCACGGCGATGTCGGTCGGCAGGGCGGCCAGCGCCGCGCGCACCGAGTCCGAGCGCTCCCGGCCGCCCCTCACGAGCAGGGAGGGGGTCGGCGCCAGCGCGGTCAGCGCCAGCATCTGCGGGCGATCCCGGTACACGACGACATACAGGTCGGCCACGGCGCTCTCCATGAACGCCGACGCGGAATGCGCGAACACGGGGCGTCCGGCCAGGGGCGCCAGGACCTTGTCGGCCACGGCTCCCTGCATCCGGGAGCCGCTGCCCGCGGCGAGGAGGATTACGGCTGTGCGCGACATTGCTGCAGAATCTCCCGAGCCGCCTCGGCGCGATTCGCCGCCTCGAGGATCGGACGGCCCACCACGATAAAGTCAGCTCCCGCGTGAGCCGCATCGGCCGGCGTCATCACCCGCTTCTGGTCGTCCGCCGGCGCCGTTCCCGGGGACGCGGCGTCCCGCCGCTTCTCCGCCCGAATTCCCGGCGTGACCAATTTGACCGACGCGCTCAGGCCGCGCAGGACCGCGATCTCCAGCGGCGAGCAGACCAGCCCGGGAATGCCCGCGTCGATCGCCAATCGCCCCAGCCGCCGCACCTGATCCGCGGGCGCCGCCGCCACTCCGACTTCGGCCAGGCCCGCGCCGTCCATGGAAGTCAGGACGGTCACCCCGAGCAGCCACAGGTCCGGCCGCGCGGCCGCCCGCGCCTGTGCCATCATTTCCCGGCCGCCGGCGGCGTGCAGGGTCAGCATCCGGATGGGCAGCGGCGACAGCGAACCCACCGCCCGCGCCACGGTGTTCGGAATGTCATGCAGCTTGAGATCGAGAAACACGTCGAACCCCCGGCCGGCGACTTCGCGGACCCAATCCGGGCCATATGCGGTGAACATCTGCAGGCCGACCTTCACCCACTGCACCGTGCCGGAGACTTCGTCCAATATTCGCGTCGCGGCGGCCCGGTCGGGGACGTCCAGCGCGAGGATCAATTCACAACCCATGTATGGACTGACGAACCTGCCCCAGGCGGCCGCTCGGCGTCAACACATTCGCATTGGCAATCGCGCCCGCCGGGGTCCCAATTCGGCATGACTGATTCGCTGCGCATCGGCCACGGTTACGACATCCATCGGGTCGTGTCCGGCCGGCCGCTCGTCCTGGGCGGCGTGCGGTTCGCCGTCGATTTCGGCCTCGAGGGCCACAGCGACGCCGATTGCCTGACGCACGCGATCTGCGACGCGCTCCTGGGGGCCGCCGCCCTGCCGGACATCGGCCATTTCTTTCCCAATACGGATCCGAAGTGGAAAAATGCCGATTCGCAGCTCCTGCTGCGGCAGGTGGTCGGCGAGCTGGGCCAGCGGGGGTTCGGCGTGGTCAACGTCGACGCGACCCTAATCGCCGAGCGGCCCCGCATCGCTCCGCACCTGGCGGCCATGAAGGCCGCCCTCTCCGCGTCGACTGGACTTCCCGCGGACCGCATCGGCCTCAAGGCCACGACCAACGAAGGCAGCGATGCCATCGGCCGCGGCGAAGCCATCGCCGCCCACGCCGTCGCCCTGCTGCGCGCCGGCACATGACGTCGGCAGTGAAACGCCGGCCCGGTGGAAGCAGCGTCCCGCCGCTTCTCCGCCTGCGTCTGCTCCCCTGGTGCCTCCTGGCCCTGCTGGCCGCGTGCACCCGCGAAACCCGCGTGCAGGAAGGCGACCGCGAGGGAATCCTGAACGAAGGCGTGGGCTACGAACTGGTCGACCTGGACCCCCAGCTCACCACCGGCACCGCCGCGCAGACCATCGCCTCCGCCCTCTTCGAAGGCCTCGTGCGCGAAGACGGCCGCGACCTGCATCCGGTTCCCGGCGTCGCCCAATCCTGGGACGAGTCCCGGGACGGCCTGCACTACACGTTTCATCTGCGCCCCGACGCCAAATGGTCGGATGGGGCGCCCGTCACGGCCGGCGATTTCGTGCAGTCATGGCGGCGGATTCTGACGCCGACCCTGGGCGCGGAAAACGCCAACCTGCTCTTTGTCCTGCGCGGCGCCGAGGACTTCAACCGGGGCCGGACGGGGGACTTTTCCGCGGTCGGGGTTCGCGCCGACGATCCGCGCACGCTCAGCGTCACGCTGGCTCATCCCGCGCCCTACTTTCTTTCCCTGCTGTGCACGATGGCGTGGCTGCCCGTGCCCGTCGGCGTCATTGCCGCGCATGGCCCCCTCTACACGCCCGGCAGCCCCTGGACGCGCGCGGGCGTCCTGGTCGGAAATGGCCCCTTTACCCTCGCCTCCTGGCGCCCCGACGAGGCGGTCGTCGTCACGAAATCCGCCACTTATTGGGACCGCGCCCGTGAGCGGCTGAATGGCATCCGCTTCTACCCCATCGACAGCACCGATGCCGAGGAGCGCGCCTTTCGCGCCGGCCAGCTCCACCTCACCGACGCCCTGCCCGCCGGCCATCTGGACGCCTATCGCGACGCCTCGCCCCCGGTCCTGCGCATCGATCCCTACCTCGCCACCTATTTCTACCGGCTGAACGTTCGCCGCCCGTTCCTCCGCGACGCCCGCATCCGCCGCGCGCTGGCGCTCGCCGTCGACCGCGAAGCCATCGTGGCGCGGATCCTGCGCGGCGGCCAGCGGCCCGCCGCGGCCTTCACCCCGCCCGGCCTTTCCGGATACACGCCCGATCCGCTGCTCGCGACGGACTACGCCCGAGCCCGCGCGCTGCTCGCCGCCGCCGGCCACCCCGGCGGCGCGGGCCTGCCGGTCTTCGAATTGTCGCTGAACAACTCCGAAAACCACCAGCTCATCGCCGAGGCCGTCGCGGAAACCTGGCGGCGGGAAATGGGCGTGCGCGTCCGAATCCTCAGCCAGGAAAACAAGACCCTCCTCGCCGCCCGTTCGACCGGCTCCTACGACATCCTCCGCTCCGACTGGGTGGCCGACTACCCCGACCCCACGAGCTTCCTGAATGTCTGGCGCAGCGACAGCGGCAACAACCTGACCGGCTGGGCCGATCCGCGCTACGACGCCCTGCTGCGCGCCGCGGACGATTCGTCCGACCCCGCCACCCGCGTGCGCCTCTGGCGCCAGGCCGAAGATGAGCTGCTGCACTCCGCCCCCATCGTCCCCATTTACTACTACACCCACGTCTTCCTCATCCGCCCCAGCGTCCGCGGCTGGTATCCCAACCTCCTCGACCACCACCCTTTCCAGGAGGTGTGGCTCTACCGCCAGTAGAAGAGGACGGCCGAGCCCGGCCGATGGGGAATGGCGAGCACGTAGCGGGACAGGTCCGCTCCGGACATCTCCCGTTCGGGCGCCCGGTCGAAACCCGTTCGGATGGCCACGTGGTAGGTGGCCTGGGGATCCAGCCCGGCCAAGGCCAGCGGGAACGACTCTTCGGCGCAGGCCGGGCGGCGCAAGGCGATGACCACCCCGGCCTGGCCCCCGCCGCGATCCAATTGCCACGCGGCCCATCCGTCCCGCCGCGCCGAGACCGGCGACAACCGGTGGTAATCGCCCAGGAAATACGGCCGCACCTCCCGGAATTCATCGAAGGCCGCCTTGAGCCACGGCGCCGGATCCTGGTCGGTGCCGACGGTCATCGCGGCGCAATAGCCCGACCTCTGCTCATAGAGCTGCTCCTCCGTCCTCGGCGCGGGCGGCTGGCCTTTGATCGTCATCCACACTCCCGCGGTCAGCGGAATCCAGGGCATGAGGCCAAGGGTGTGGAACTGCTGGCCAATCGGATCCCCGTCGTTGTCGCTGCGCCACAGCGGGACGCTGCGGGCCATCGTCTCGATGTCCAGGCGCCGGCCGCCGCTCGCGCAATTGTCGATGCGCAGCCCGGGATGGCGCGCCAGGAGTGCGTCCCAATACGCGTACAGCCCGGTCACGCTCCGGATTTCACTCATGCCCACGCGATCCGGCGCATCCGCGGCGGCCCAATAGGGCGCCGGCTCGAAGTTGAAATCCTGGCGATACCACGTGAGGCCGTAATCGGTGATGCTCCGGGACACCAAGTCGGTGATCCAGCGGAGCGCCGCCGGATTGCCCAGATTGAGGAAGGCGGGGGTGCCGTCCGTCACGAGGCCTCCCGGGGGCATGAAGTACCAATCCGGATGCAACCGAAGGTTGTGCGCTCCCGCGTTCGCCGTCTCGGCTTCGAACCAGAGCAGAAAACCGATTCCCTCCGCGCGCAGCGCCGAACCGATGGCGCCCATCCCTTCGGGATAGAGATTGCGGCTGACGACCCAATCCCCCCGGTGCTCCGCCCAGGCCGAATCGACGTTGTAGCCGGCATCGGGCGCCAGGCTGATGGGTTCATACCACCCGGCATCGATCCAATACAGGTCCGGCCGGATGTCCTGTTCGCCGATCCGGCGGATCACATCCAGTTTCACCGCCTCCCGCTCCGTGCCCCAAGTGTCCCAGCACGCCGGCATGACCGGCAGCGCGTGATCGGCCGCGTGTGGAGAATAGTGCGCGATCATGAGCTGCCGCCACCGATTCTGCGCCGCCTCCACCGAGCCATTCCAGGGCATCAGCAGGATGCGCGGCGTGCGAATCGACTCGCCGGGATGCAACCGCAGGTGAATGCGCGCCATCCCCGCGTCGAGGCGGATCGAAGCGCCGTCCCTCGCGAGCCGAAAATGCGCCCGCCAGCTTCCGGTCCAGCCGACGGCGCCGAAATAGCCCGCCGAGCCGAGCTGAAGGTCAAAAAAAGGAAAGGATCCCCGATTGCCCGCCGGCGCATGGTCATCGTCCGACGAGCGCCCGCTTGCGGTGCCAAGGAGGAGGGTGCGGCCCGGCTCCAGGCGGCTGGTGATGGGCGCGAAATCCGTCACCGCGGCGTTGCTTCCCTTGACGGAATGCAGCACGGCCGGTCTCCCGTCCACCGGCACGTTCCAGTCGAGAGGCAGCAGCGTGTCGATGATGGGCGTATCCGCAGACCCGTCGTTGCGCAGATACAGCACCCAATCGATCGCCCCGAAGTCCCCCCACGGCCGCACCCGCGCCTCGATCGTCAAGTGCGTGTCGGGATCGGTGAAATCGATGGTCCGCGCCGCATCGGCGCCTCCGCCCTCAATCCGTTCGGATCGCTGCCAGTGCGCCAGCAAGTCGGCCGAAAGCCTTCCGCCATATCGAAACGAGAACGGCGCGCCGCCCCCGGCCCAGGGATCGAAGCCGGCGGAGCCCGGCCGGCCTTTCGCGGCCGTGAGAGCGCAGGCAGCCGCGCAAACCATCAGGATTCGGGGTATCACGCCCGACGTTCACCCTCCCGGCGCGCCGCGGCAACCCCCCCGCCCTGGGCACAATTTAGTGCCAGACCCGCGCCGCGTCGCCGGGCAAAAGCGCCGCCTTTTTGCTTGCCCGACCGTCAGCCGGGACCGTAATTACGACCCTTGGCCCGTTCCCGGGCCTTCATCGCGGACCCTTAGCTCAGTTGGTTAGAGCGTTTCCTTGACATGGAAAAGGTCACTGGTTCGAGTCCAGTAGGGTCCACCATTTCGCAATGCGAAATGGTGCCCGCCGTAGCCCAACGGGCGAAGGCGGGCTCAACGCCAAGCCTTCACCATTGGGGGCGCCTCAATCCCCTGGCCGACTGGCAATGAATGCGAAGCCGAAAACTCGGCTGCGCCTTCAATCCCTACCGAGTTGAACGGGGCCGGATCTTGCGCATGCGCCAGACGGCGATGAGCGTCACCGCCAGCCACAGGGCCATCAGCAGCAGGCCGGCTTTCTCCGCGCCGGCCTTGCCCCGGATATAAGCCCAGGTCGTCAGGGCGGTCATGAACAGAAACCCCACCGCGCCGGCCCATGACTTTCCCCGGGCGATGCGGTAGGCGAGATCATCGTTGCGGGAGGCGGGCGTATTCACTGTAAAGGGCGGATCGTGGCCGCCCATCGCACCCTGCTCGGAATCGCGACCCGATTCAACCGGAAAGCCGGTGGCGGCGCCGCTTGCAGGGGTGGCAGCGGCGTCCCGCCGCTATCCCTGGGGCAGAAGCGGCGCGGACGCCGCATCCACTTCCGGACAGCCCGCGCGCCGGGCCTGGCGCCGATCTTGGGCGCCATCCTGATCCTGCTGGCTTGCCCGCTGCGCATTCGGGCCGCGCCCAGCGAAATCCGGCTGGAAGGCTCCCGGCCCGAGCTGGTCTTCGCCTGCGAGCTTTCTGACGCGCCGCTCCAGGCGCTCTTTGCCGACGGCACGGTCATCTCGGAATTGAAGCAGCTCCACGCGGGAGTCTGCCTGGTGATTTCCGACCTGGATCCGGCGCGGGCGGCGGTCGTCCGCCGGCTGACCGGCTCGGGGGTGCCCGTCATCGCGTGGGCCGCGCTGCCAAAAGACGAAGGCTACTACCTGAACGCCGCCAATGGCGCGCAGGCGCTGGCCTGGTTCGGCAAATTCCAGCAGTGGACCGCCGATAACCGCCTGCGCTGGGCCGCCGTGGGGCTCGATATTGAGCCCACGCTCGAAGACTACGGCGCGGCGCCACCGGGGCGCAGCCATGGCCTGTTCTGGACCTTCGCCCGCCGCTATTTCGACTACGGCCGCGTCGACCGGGGGCGCCGGGACTACACGGAGCTGATCCGTCGCACGCACGCAGCCGGCTACCGGGTGCAGACGTATCAGCTCCCCTTCATCGTCGACGAGCGCCAGGTCCGCACCACCCTCCTGGAGCGCCTGCTCGGAATCGTCGACGTGCGCGGCGACGAGGAGATCCTGATGCTCTACAGCAGCCTCACCCGGGGCGCAGGATCGGCGCTGATCTGGAGCTACGGTCCTTTCGCGCAGGGCATCGCGGTGGGCTGCACCACGGGCGAGGGCGCGCCGGGGTCTCCCACCGGCCCGCTGACCTGGCCGCAGTTCACCAGCGACCTGATCGCGGCCAGCCACTACAGCCGCCTCGTGGGCATCTACAGCCTCGAAGGCTGCGTCCGCCAAGGCTACCTGGCCCGCCTCCCGGCTCTCGACTGGAGCCAGCCGGTGCTCATTTCTCCGCTGGGGGCGGCGCACATGATTCACTTTCGGCATGCCGTCCACCTCGCCCTGTGGATGGGGGCGCACCTCCCGTATTTCGCCGCGATTCTCATTCTGCTGATCGCATGGTGGATACGCCGACGGCAGGCCCGGCGCTTGCGGAGCGTCTAGGGCGGCCCACACTGCCGTCATGAAGCGGCCGAAAGCCCACTTCATCCTGCTGGGAGGATTCCTGGGCGCGGGAAAGACCAGCGCCATCGCTCGGCTCGCGCCTTACCTGTCCGACCAAGGCCTCCGCGTCGTCGTCATCACCAACGACCAGGGCGAGCGGCTCGTCGATACGGCCGCGTTGCGCGCGCGCAGCCTGCAAACTTCGGAAGTGACCGGCGGGTGCTTCTGCTGCCGCTTCGACGCGCTGCTGGACCAATGCCGCTTCCGCGGCGCCGAAGCGCCCGACGTTTACGTGGCGGAAGCAGTAGGGAGCTGCGCCGATCTGGCGGCCACGGTCGCCGCGCCCCTCGCTCGCCTCCACGGCGACCGCTTCACGGTTGCGCCCCTCAGTGTCCTGATCGACCCCGCCCAGGCGCGTTCGATGCTCGGGCTCGAGTCGCGCCGGACGTTTTCCCCCGCCGTGCGCTATCTGTACCTGAAGCAGCTGGAGGAGGCCGACTTTCTCGTGCTCAACAAGTCGGAAACGCTGGCCCCGGCGGCCATGGAGGCCCTCCGGGCCGCTTTGGCCGCTCGCTTTTCCCAAGCCGAGGTCTTTTCCGTCTCCGTCCGGGACGGGGCTCATCTTGAAGCCTGGTTCTCCCGCATCCTGCTGGAGGAGAGGCGGCCTCGGCCGCCGATCGAGCTCGACTACGATCTTTATGCGGCCGGCGAGGCGAGCCTCGCGTGGTTCGACGCCGCCTCCTCCCTGGAGCGCGGAGAGCCGTTCAACGCCGACCGCATGCTGCTGGCCTTCGCCGACGAAGTGAGGGCGGAGCTGCGGCGCCGCGGCCACCGCCTGGCGCACCTTAAGATCTCGCTGGCCGAGCCGGGCGCGGCGGATCAATCTGGCCTGACTCTCGTGCAGGTGATCGCCGAACTCCAGCCGCCCCAGCTGAGCCAGAGCCTGGGCCGCACCACCACCGGCGGCGAACTCACGATCAACCTGCGCGCGGAAGCCGACCCGCAGGACCTTCCCGAAATGATTTGGGCCGCGCTGGAAAAGTCGGCTCCGCCCGGCTTGCGGCAGAAACCGTCTTTCCAGCAATGCTTTCGGCCGGGGCGGCCGCAGCCGACCCATCCGCGCGCATGAACTCGTCGCGCCGGGACTTCCTCAAGCTGTCGGCCGCGGCGCTGGGCACCCTCGGCGCGGGTCGCGCCGATCCCGCTCCGCCCTCCTCCGCGGCGACCGCGGCGAAGCGCTTCGACGTCCCTTACGAGGGCGTCCGGCTCAATCGCGTCGCCTTTCCGCTCGGCGGCATTGGCGCCGGCATGATCTGCCTCGAAGGCACCGGCGCCCTCTCGCAGGTCTCGGTCCGCAACCGCCCCGACGTCGAGAACGAGCCCTGCGCGTTCGCGGCCATCGCGATGAGCGGCCGGAAAGGGATGGCGCGGGTGCTCGAAGGTCCCGTGCCGGGATGGAAGCTGTTCGGCATGCGCGGCGCCGCCAATGGCGGAGCCGGCACGAGCTACGGGCTGCCCCGCTTCGCCCAGGCGCGCTTCACGGCCCGGTTTCCGTTCGCGACCGTGGCGCTGACCGAGCCCGGGTTTCCGCTTCACGCGAGCCTGACGGGCTGGAGTCCCTTCGTGCCGGGGGACGCGGATGCCTCCAGCCTGCCCGTGGCGGCGCTGGAGTACCGCTTCGAAAACACGTCGGGCGAGACGGTGGAGGCGGTCTTTTCCTACAACGCGAAGAACTTCATGGTGCCGCCCCCGCCCGAGGGCACCCCGCCGAACGCGCCGCCGCCGCCCCAGGCTGTGCGCGCCGCTCCGGGCGGATTCGTTCTCTGGGCCGGGGCCACCGCGGACCGCCCCTGGGATGAAGGCGCTTTCGTCGCCGCGGTCGACGATCCGGCCGTGCGCGTCAACCATGCGTGGTTTCGCGGCGGATGGTGGGATCCCCTGACCATGGCGTGGGAGGACGTGGCCCGGGCGGCCTGCTTCGATCGGCCGCCGGTCGACCGCGATGGCCCGGCGCCCGGGGGGAGCCTCTTCGTCCCCTTCCGGCTGGCCCCCGGAGAAAGCCGCACGGTCGCCTTGCGCCTCTGCTGGCACGTGCCCACGACCCACCTGCGCGAAGGCACCGATCCGGCTCCGGCGCCCGGCGCCCCGCCCGCCCCGGTCACCTACTACCGTCCCTGGTACGCCGGCCGCTTTCCGGACGTCCTGTCCGTCGCGGCGGCCTGGCGGGAGCAGTACGGCCGCCTGCGCGAACGCACCGAAGCTTTCGCCCGCTGCTTTCATGATTCGAGCCTGCCGCCGGAGGTCATGGAAGCCGTGGCGGCAAACCTTTCCATCCTCAAGTCCCCCACGGTCCTGCGCCAGACGGACGGGCGGCTCTGGGCCTGGGAAGGCTGCGGGGACGACGCAGGCTGCTGCTACGGCAGCTGCACGCACGTTTGGAATTACGCCCAGGCGACGGCGCACCTGTTTCCCGCGCTGGAGCGCACGCTGCGCGAAACGGAATTCGGGCCCTCGCAGGACGCGCGCGGCCATCAGGCCTTTCGCTCGGCGCTGCCCATCCGGCCGCAGGTGCATGACTTCTACGCCGCGGCGGACGGGCAGCTCGGGGGCATCATGAAGGTGCACCGGGACTGGCGGATCAGCGGCGACACCGCGTGGCTGCGCCGGCTGTGGCCCAAGGTCCGCCAGAGCCTGGACTACTGCATCGAGACGTGGGACCCCGAAGGCCGCGGCTGGGTCGAGGAGCCGCATCACAACACCTATGACGTCGAGTTCTGGGGTCCGGACGGCATGTGCACCAGCTTCTACCTGGGCGCCCTCACCGCGGCGGTGAAGATGGGCGAGGCCCTCGGCGACCCGGTTCCCCGCTATGGGGCGCTGCTCGCGGCGGGCCGGCGGCGCATGGAAACGGAACTGTTCGACGGCGAATATTTCATCCAGAAGATCGAATGGCGGGGGCTGCGCGCCCGCAATCCCCAGACCTACGCGAGCTACGGCGGGAATTACTCGCCCGAGGCCGAGGCGCTGCTGCAGCGGGAGGGCCCCAAATACCAGTACGGCACCGGCTGCCTCTCCGACGGGGTGCTCGGCGCGTGGATCGCCCAGGTTTGCGGCGTGGGCCCGGTGCTCGATCCGGCCAAAGTCGACAGCCACGTGCGCGCCGTGCACCGGCATAACTTCAAGACGGACCTTTCCGCGCACGCCAACCCGCAGCGCCCGACGTACGCCTGCGGAAGGGAGGGGGGCCTGCTGCTCTGCACCTGGCCGAAGGGCGGCGCCCTCTCCCTGCCCTTTGTCTATTCCAACGAGGTCTGGACGGGCATCGAGTATCAGGTGGCTTCGCACCTCATCATGACCGGCCGCGCGGACGAGGGGCTCGAGATCGTCCGCGCCTGCCGCGCGCGCTATGACGGGCGGATCCGCAATCCCTTCGACGAATACGAGTGCGGCCATTGGTACGCCCGCGCGCTTTCGTCCTACGCCCTCCTCCAGGCCTGGAGCGGCGCCCGCTACGACGCGGTGGAGCAGGTGCTCCATCTCGCCCCCGCGATCCCCGGCGACTTCCGCTGCTTCCTCTCCACCGCCACCGGCTACGGGACGGTCGGCGTCCGCGGCGGCGAGCCTTTCCTCGATGTCCGCTCCGGTTCGATCCCGCTCCAGCGGATCGCGTACCTACGGCGAGAATGATCCCGGCACCAGGCGCTCGAGCCAGGGCGTCCGCACGGGACGGCGGGCCTCGCCCGTCTTTTCCACCGAGATGACGATGTCCTTGGCCGCGGGCTGATTGCTCTTGTCGGCGACGCTGCCGATCGGCAGCAGCACGTTGAGCTCCGGAAAGTAGCCCGCGCAGTCGCCGCGGTGCAGCCGGTAGGGCACCGCGACAAAGCGGCGGGCCACGCGCCGCTCGCCCCGAAAATGGCTGGTGATGTCCAGGACGTCGCCCGCGGCCAGGCCCCGCTCTTTCATGTCATCGGGGTTCATCATCAGGACGCGCCGCTCGTTGTGGATGCCGCGGTAAACGTCGTTCCAGGCGTAGATGGTCGTGTTGAACTGGTCGTGGCTGCGCACCGTGGTCACCACCAGCTGGCCCGGTTCGACCCGGCGCCGGGGCAAATCGACCACGGTGAAGTTCGCGCGGCCGGACGGCGCGTTCTCGAAATTGCCCTGGCGCGGCGGGTTCGGCAGGTAGAACCCGTATTTGCCCCGCACCTTCGCGTTGTACCCGTCGCACCCGGGGATCACCTGGGCGATCAGGTCGCGAATGCGGTCGTAGTTCTCGGCCAGGCGCAGCCAGTCGACCCGCGAGCGCGGGCCCAGGGTGCGGGCGGCGATCTGGCAGAGGATCCATGGTTCGGACCGCAAATGCTCCGACGCCGGCGGCAGCGTTCCGCGCGACATCTCGATCACGCCCATGGAATTCTCGGTGCTCTGGAACTGGACGCCGGCAGGCTGATCGTCGCGCTCGGAGCGGCCCAGCGCGGGCAGGATGAGGGCCTGCCGGCCGGTGAGCAGGTGGCTGCGGTTGAGCTTGGTGCTGATCTGCACCGTCAGGCGGGTGCGGCGCAGGGCGTCGCCCGTGAATTCCGTGTCCGGCGCGGCGGAAAGGAAGTTGCCGCACAGCGAGACAAAGACCTTCGCGCGTCCGGCGTGCATCGCCTGGATCGAATCCACGACGTCGCAGCCGGGCTCGCGGGGCGGCTCGAACCCGAATACCTTCTTGAGCTGGTTCAGGTAGGGGGGCTTTGGCCGCTCCCACACGCCCATCGTGCGGTCGCCCTGCACGTTGGAGTGCCCGCGGACGGGGCAGAGACCGGCGCCGGGCTTGCCGATGGCTCCACGCAAGAGGTTCAGGTTGACCAGCTCCTGGATGCCCGCGACGGCGGTCCGATGCTGCGTCAGGCCGAGGCACCACGCCGTGATGATCCGCTCCGAACGCGCGAGCAGTTCGGCCACCGCGCGCATCATCGCCTGGGGCACGCCGGATTCCTCCTCCAGAATCGCGGCGTCCTCCTGGCGCAGTCGGGCCAGGAATGCATCCACGCCGGTCGTCTTGGCCCGGATGAAATCCCAGTCGAACACCTGGCCCGGGCGCGCGTCCTCGAGGGCAACCAGTTCCTTCAGGATGCCCTTGAACAGCGCGATGTCCCCGTTGATGCG
Organism: Opitutaceae bacterium; assembly: GCA_035656575.1. Taxonomy (GTDB): domain Bacteria; phylum Verrucomicrobiota; class Verrucomicrobiia; order Opitutales; family Opitutaceae; genus Palsa-1447. The sequence continues at coordinate 11,219 of DASRSH010000050.1, read as the reverse complement.
GACGTGCAGGTAGAGATCGGCCATCTTTTCGCCCTGGCCGGCGAGCCCCTTGACCGTCTGGGGGTCCTTGAAGCGCAGCAGCCCCGGCTCGATCAGCGGATTGACGGCGATGATCTTCGCGCCGGCCCGCTTGGCCTCGGCCAGCGTGGTCATCATCCGCGGGTGGTTGGTGGCGGGGTTGTGTCCGATCAGGAAGATCACCTGCGCCTGCGCGAAATCCTCGATGGTCACCGTCCCCTTGCCGATGCCGATGGCCTCGGACAGCGCCGCCCCCGAGCTCTCGTGGCACATGTTCGAGCAGTCGGGCATGTTGTTCGTGCCGAAATGCCGCGCGAAGACGCCATAGAGGAACGCCGCTTCGTTGCTCGCCCGGCCGGAAGTGTAGAAGATGGCCTCGTCCGGATCTTCCAGGGCGTTCAGCTCGTCGGCGACGAGCTGGATCGCCTCGTCCCAGCCGATCGGCTCGTAGCGGCTCGCCCCGGCGCGCAGCACCATCGGGTGGGTGAGCCGGCCCTGCTGGCCCAGCCAGTATTCATCGCGCTGCGACAGGTCCTCGACCGCATGCCGCGCGAAAAAGTCCGGGCCGCAGCGCCGCCCGTCCGTCTCCCAGGCCACGGCCTTGGCGCCGTTTTCGCAGAATTCGAAGGCGCGCCGGTGGCCGTCCGGCTCCGGCCAGGCGCAGCTCATGCAGTCGACCCCGTGGGAGTGATTCAGCTTGAGCAGCGACTTGCCGCCGCGCCCCACCGCCTGGTTCCGGATCAGGTGCTCGACCGACCGCACGATCGCGGGCACTCCGGCCGCGTAGTGCTCCGGCTCGGTCAGCCGGATCGGCCGCAGGGAGTCCGGAAACTGGGCCGCCACGGCCCGAGCCGCCGTCTCCTGGTCGGGCGTCGAAGACATTGGGCAAGGCTAGGCCTCCGCACGGCGCTTGGCAACCCGGCGCTGCCGGCGGCAAAATTCCCGCGTTGCGGGCCGGCGCCGAATCGGCGTTGATCACCCTCCCCTCCATGCCCCCCAATCGGCGCGAGTTTCTGGCGACGGCGGCCGCCGCCCTGGCCGCGCGGCCGTGGGAGGCGCGGGCGCAGCCCGCGGCGGGGGCCCCCTGGTACCGGCGGTGCCTGCGGTGGGGGCAGACCAACATCAACGAGGAGGATCCGCGGCACTACGACATCGACTGGTGGCGCGGGCAGTGGCGGCGCACGCGCATCCAGGGCATGGTCGCGAACGCCGGGGGCATCGTCGCGTATTACCCCACCCAGGTGCCGCTCCACCGGCGGGCCCGGTTTCTGGAGGGCCGGGATCTTTTTGGCGCATTGCGCGCCGCGGCCCGGGCCGAGGGGCTGGCCGTCTTCGCCCGGATGGATTCGGGCGGAGCCGACGCGGATTTTTTCCGGGCGCATCCGGACTGGTTTGTCCGCGGGCCCGATGGACAGCCGCTGCAAAGCCGCGGCCTGTACGTCCCCTGCGTCAACGGGCCGTACTTCGCGGAGCACATTCCCGCCATCCTGCGCGAGATCGCCGGCCGCTACGCTCCGGAAGGCTTCACGGACAATGCCTGGAGCGGCGCGGGGCGGGGCACGATCTGCCACTGCGACTACTGCCGGAAGGACTTTCGGGCGGCCGCCGGCCACGAGCTTCCCGACCGCGCGGACTGGGACCAGCCGGCCTACCGCGCCTGGATCGAGTGGAGCTACGCCTGCCGCCTGCGCGTCTGGGACGACAACAACCGGGTCACCCGCTCCGCCGGCGGGAGCGAGTGCCTGTGGGTCGGGATGCACAGCGGCGCGCCCTACGGCGAATCGCTCGCTTTCCACGACCTGCGCGCCATCGGGCGGCGGGCGGAAATGATGATGCTCGACGACCAGCGCCGGCAGAACGAGAGCGGTTTCGCCCGCAACGCCGATGTGGGGCAGCTCGCCCACGGGATCATGGGCTGGGACAAGGTGGCGGCCGAAAGCATGGCGATGTACCAGCTCGGCGACGCCGGCGATGCCGGCAGCCCCACGTTCCGCTTTTCCGCCAAACCCCCGGCCGAAGCCCGCCTGTGGATGGTGGAAGGCTTCGCCGGCGGCGTGCAGCCCTGGTGGCATTATCTGGGAGCGCGCGGCGAGGACCGCCGCATGTACGCGACTCCCGTCCCCCTGTTCCAATGGCACGCCGCGAACGAGCGCTACCTGGTCGGCCGCGAGCCGGTGGCCACCGTCGGCCTGGTCTGGTCGCAGCGCAGCAGCGACTTCTTCGGCCGCGGCGCGTGGCCCGACCTGGCGCTGCGCCCCATGGAGGGCTGGGCGCAGGCCCTGGTCAAAGCCCGGATTCCGTACCTTCCCGTCCACATCGACGACATCGCCCGGGAGGCTCCCCGGCTGCGCGCACTGATCCTGCCGAACCTGGGAGCGATGAGCGCGGACCAGACGGAGGCCGTCCGGCGCTTTGTGCAGGAAGGCGGAGGACTGATCGCCACCGGCGATACCAGCCGCTGCGACTCCTGGGGCGAAGCCCGGCCCGACTTCGCGCTCGCCGACGTCCTCGGGGTCAGCGCCCGCTCGCCCGTGCGGCGGACGGCGGGGCCGGCCGAGCACACCTATCTGCGGCTGCCGGCCCGGCGCCACCCCGTCCTCGCGGGCTTCGAGGACACCGCGCTGCTGCCGTTCGGCGGGCAGCTCGGCCCGCTGGCGGTCGGCTCCGGCGCGGAAACGGTCTGCACGTTCGTCCCGCCTTTCCCTCTCACCCCGCCGGAGGACGTTTGGATGCGCGAGCCGTCCACCGACATTCCGGGCCTGGTCGTGCGGGAGCTTCCGGGCGGCGGGCGCACGGCCTACCTGGCCGCGGACTTGGACCGCCAGTACGCCCGCAATCACCTGCCCGATCACGCCCGGCTGCTGGCAAACCTGGCCCGCTGGGCGGTTCGCGGCGAGGTGCCGCTCACGGTGGACGGAGCCGGCCTGGTCGACTGCCGCCTGTACCGCCAGCCCGGGCGCCTGATCCTGCATCTGGTCAACCTCACCAACGAAGCGGCTTGGCGCGCGCCGGCGGACGAACTGATTCCCCTCGGGCCCCTGCGGGTGGAGCTCCGCGCCGCCCCCGCGGGGGCACGGAGTATCCGGCTGCTCGTTGCAGGCCGGGACGTGGCCGCCGCGGGCGGCAACGGAAGGTTGAGCTGGACGGTCCCCACGGTCTTGGATCATGAAGTGGCAGTCATCGAATGAGCGGACTTCTTTTCTGCCTCGCCCTGGCCGCCCCGCAGCCCGCCCTCGCCGCCGACGTGGTCCGCGAGACCCGCCGCAGCTGGGACGCCTATGTCCACTATGCCTGGGGCCACGACGAGCTGCGCCCGCTGACGCGCACCGGCTTCGACTGGTATGCGCATCCGCTGTTCATGACCGGCCTCGACGCCTACGACACCCTGCGGGTCATGGGTCTCGACGGCGAGGCGCGCCGCGTCGAGGACTACGTCGACCACACGCTCTCGTTCGACGACGACATGTACGTCAAGACCTTCGAGATCAGCATCCGGCTGCTCGGCAGCCTGGACGCGATGTACGATCTGACGGGCGATCCCCTGGTCCTGTCCAAGGCTCGCGACTTGGGCGACCGGCTGCTGCGGGCCTTCGCCTCCCCTTCCGGACTGCCCTACTATTACGTGAACCTGAAGACCGGCGCCACCAAGGGCACGGTGATCTGCGCCGCCGAAGCCGGCTCGTATATCTTCGAGTTCGGGGCGCTGAGCCGGTTCACCCGCGATCCCAAGTATTACCGGGCGGCCAAACGCGCCTCCGAGCGGGTCTATGGCACGCGTTCGGCCATCGGGCTCATCGGCAAGGATTATGACGTGACCACGGGCGCCGGGCTGGATCACGACAGCCTCTGCGGCTGCTACGTCGACTCGTATTACGAGTATCTGTACAAAGGCTGGCGGCTGCTGGGCGATCCGGAGCTCAAGGCCATGTGGGACACGAGCATTGCCGCCGTCAACCGGTACCTGGCCGCGCAGCGCGGCGGAAAGATCTGGTATGGCATGGCCGACAGCGTCACGGGGCGGCTGACCGGCACCTCCGTGACGCTGTGGGACGCGTATTTTCCGGCGCTGCTGATCTACGCCGGCCATCCCTGGCATGGCGAACGCGCCTTCGCGGCCTGGGACGGCCTTTGGCGGCAATACGGCCTGCTGCCGATGGAGTACGACTTTGGCACCGGCAAGGTGACCAACCCCCGCTACTACCTGAATCCGGAACTGATGGAATCGTGCTACTACATGATCAAGCTGGCCGGGCGGCCGGAGTACGCGGCCGATATGCGCCAATACTATGCCGACCTGAAGCGCCATTGCCGCAACGATGTCGCTTATTCCCAGATCGCGGACGTTGCGACCATGCGCCAGGAAGACGCGCTGCCGTCCTTCTTCTTCGCCGAAACGCTCAAGTACCTGTATCTGGGCTTTGCCCAGCCGGCCGCCTACGATTTCCAGCACGTGGTTTTCAGCACCGAAGCCCATCCCCTGCGCCCGTTTGCCCCATGATCCTCCGCCGGCTGTCCTGCCTGCTCGCGCTCGCCGCGGCCGCCCCGCTGTCCGCGGCCCCGGCCCGGCTGCTTTCCGACGGCGTTCTCGTCAACCTGGGCGACAGCTCCATCAAGCTGGCGCCCTATGCGGACAACATCATCCGGGTGACGATTTCGCCCGCCCTGGATGCGTCGGTGCGCGCCAGCGTCGACGCGCTTCCGTGCCATCCGCCTCCGCGGTGGAGCTGGACCGCCTCCGGGGACGACGGCATCCTGGCCACCGATTCGGTCAAGGTGCGGCTGGACCTGCGCACCGGCCGCGTGGCCTTCTTCGGCCGGGACGGCCAGCCGCTCCTGGCCGAGGTCCCCGGCACGCCGCGCCTGACACCCGCCGTCGTGCAGGGCGAGCGGACCTATCATGTCCGGGAGCAGTTCGAGCCGAACGCCGACGAGTCCTTTTACGGCTTGGGCGAATACCAATTTGGCTGGATCGACATCAAGGGCCACGACCTGGACCTGTGGCAGCACAACACGACCATCGCCGTCCCCTTGCTCGTCTCCAGCCGCGGCTACGGGCTCTTGTGGGACAACGCCTCGTACACCCGCTGGGGCAGCCTGGCGCCGTGGACCCCGATCCCGCCCGGCCAGCTGCTGGATGACGACGGCCGCCCCGGCGGCCTGAGCGCGTCGTATTCGGCCGGCCGAACCCACGACCGCGTCGTTTCCGTGCGGCGGGACAGCGACATCGACATCCGCCTGCCGGACTCGAATCACGGCGACAACGCGCGGCTCAACCCCGCGCTGCCCCGGGGCGAGGCCCATGTGCGCTGGACCGGCTTTCTGGACATCCGCGCCGCGGGAAACTACCAGTTCAAGGGCTACTCCGACGGCGAGGTGAAGCTGTGGATCGACGGCCGGCTGCTCTTCAACCACTACCGTCAGAACTGGCTGGCGGCGGAGGACCGGATGACGGTGGCCCTGCAGCCCGGCCGCCACGCGATCCGCCTGGAGTGGCTGCGCGAGCCCGACGATACGACCTTCCAGCTGCGGTGGAAGGCGCCGGCGCCGGGTCCGGCCACGACGTCGCTTTGGTCCGAGGTCGGCGACGGGGTCGACTATTATTTCATCGCCGGACCCGCGCTCGACCGCGTCATCGCCGGCTACCGCACGATCACCGGCCGCGCCCCGATGATGCCGCAGTGGGCGTTCGGCCTGTGGCAGTCGCGCGAGCGCTACAAGACCGCGCAGGAAAGCCTGGCCGTGATCGACGAGTTCCGGCGCCGCCGCATCCCCTTCGATAACATCGTCCAGGACTGGCAGTACTGGCGGATCGACCAATGGGGCTCCCACCAGTTTGATCCCAGCCGGTTCCCGGACCCCCGGGCGTGGGTGCAGGCGATCCACGAGCGCCACGCGCACGTGATGATCTCGGTGTGGGCCAAGTTTTACGACGCCACGCAAAACTTCCGCACCCTGGAAAGCCTGGGCTACCTCTTTCATCCGCCGGCGCGGCTGCGCCAGCCGGACTTCCTGGGCTATCCGTTCCTGTTCCTCGACGCCTTCAATCCGGCCGCGCGGCGGATGTTCTGGTCGCAGATGAACGCACGCCTCTACTCGACCGGCGTCGACGCCTGGTGGATGGACGCCTCCGAGCCCGACGTGCTCAGCCGCCCGGACCTCGCCGGGCTGCGCGACTACGAGAACCCCAACTACCTGGGCACGGGAGCGCGCCACCTGCTGGCCTATCCCCTGATGGAGGCCGAGGCGGTGTACAACGGCCAGCGTTCGGTGCATCCGGACGCGCGCTTCTTCAACCTCACCCGCTCCGGCTTCCTCGGACTGCAGCGCTATGGCGCGGCTTCCTGGTCCGGCGACATCACCTCGGACTGGCGCGCGATGCGCAAGCAGATCGCCGCCGGGCTGGGCTACTCGATCTCGGGGCTGCCCTATTGGACCATGGACGCGGGCGGCTTCTCCGTGCCGCCGCGCTTCGAGCCGGAGAACCTCGACCCCGCCCACCTGGCGGAATGGCGGGAACTCAACGCCCGCTGGTTCGAATTCGCCGCCTGGGTGCCGCTGCTGCGGGTGCACGGCCAGACGCCGTTCCGCGAGATGTGGCAGTTCGGGAGCGCCGGCACGCCGGCCTACGACGCCATGCTGGCGGCGGACCGCCTCCGGTATCGGTTATTCCCCTACATTTATTCCCTCGCCGGCGGCGTGACCTGGGACGGCGGCGTGATCCTCCGGCCTCTGGTGATGGACTTCCCGCGCGACCTCCGGGCGCGCGACATCGCCGACCAGTACCTGTTCGGGCCGGCCTTCCTGGTCAGCCCGGTGACCGAGTACCGCGCCCGCAGCCGGCCGGTCTATCTGCCGCCCGCGCCGGGGGGCTGGTATGACGCCTGGACCGGCGCTCCCGCCGCCGGCGGGCGGACCGTGGCGGCCGCGGCGCCCTACGGCCACATTCCCCTCTTCATCCGCGCGGGCGCGATCGTGCCCCTGGGCCCGGACCTCCAGTACATCGGCGAAAAGCCTTCGGATCCGATCACCCTGCTGGTCTATGCCGGAGCGGACGGACGCTTCAACCTCTACGAGGACGACGGGCTGACCTATGCCTGCGACCGCGGCGCGCGCGCCTGGATCCCCCTGCAGTGGGATGACGCGCGGCGGACGCTCGTCATCGGCGCGCGCCGCGGTAGCTTCCCCGGCATGCTCGCCGCGCGCCACTTCCGCGTCGTCGTGGCGGACCCCGGCCATCCCGCGCCGCTCGACGGCCCGCCGGGCTCCGCGACGGACGTCGCCTACGCCGGCCAGCCGGTCCGCGTGGCGCTCACCGCTCCGTGATGACCCCGGCGGCGAGCAATTCGCCGGGCGACGGATACCAGACGGCATCGGGGGGCGTGCGCAGCGTGCGGCGCACGAAGATCTCCCCCACCCCCGCCGCGCGCATGTCCTCATCGAGCTGGAACCGCATCGCCAGCTGGAGCAGCAGCGTCGCTTCGGGCGCCGTCGGCGCGTGGAAGCCCAGGCGCGCGCCCTCGGCCATCGAGCGGCGCCGTCCGGCCAGGAAAAGGACGGTCGCGGCGCTGGCGCACTGGCCCACCGCCCGCGTGTCCAGCCGGCGCCGCCGCACCGAGTCGGCCATGCGCTCCCCTTCCGCCAGCCGGCCGCCCGGACTGTCGATCAGGACGGTCTTGACGCCCGGCGCTTCCGCCAGCGCCCGCTCGAACACCTCGTGGCACCCGGCCTGCAGGTTGCCGCGGACCAGCAGCGCCTTGCCGTCGGGCGAAAGGCGCGTGGTAAAAGGCTCCCATTGCGGATCGCCGCGCAGGATCTGGTCGAGCGCCCGCACCTGGACGGGCGCCGAGACCACGTAGAAGCGCGCGCTGGCCGCCGCCGCCGCCACCACGAAAATCTGCGCGGCGAGCGCCGCGTTGCGGCGCCCATAATAGGCCCGGTATTGGCGGGCTGAGCGCCAGATGCCGACCCACTGCCAGACGAGGATCGGCGGATAGATCGCCAGCAGCAGCAGGCAGATCACGGCGCTGAGCCGGACGTCGATCCTTTCGGCGACCAGGCCGAGGGCCGCCGAGAGCACGTCGTAGGCGACGTTCAGCCCCAGGCCGTGCAGCCAGAACGCCCGCGGCAGGTGATAGTGCCCGCGCCAGTGGCGCAGGATCCACCCTTCGCCGTGCTCGGCCTCCCACGGCGCCCCCGGAGCCGCGGGCGGCGAGCCCGCCTTGAGGCGCCGGACCGTGACGTGGGTTGCGCCAACGGTAAACAGCACGGCCGGGACCAGCAGGCAGAGCCCGGTCTCGGCGCCGGCGACAAAGCCGGCGGCAACGTCGCCGTAGGACCGGCCCAGCAGCGTGAACTCCGCCCAGCCCATGAGGGTGAACACCAGGCCCCAGCCCAGCGCCATGTAGCCGGAGCGCACGTGGGCCCGGCGGAGCAGGTAGTACGTGCCCTGCCGGCGGGCGATCCCCACCGCGTCCGCGTGGCGGATGGCGATCCATGCGGCCGACGCCGTGACCCATCCGGCGGCCAGCAGCAGCGCCAGGGTGGCCGAACCGCCCGGCCGCATCGCCAGATCGTGGATGCACGCCGCGCCGATGGCGAGCGTGCCGGCGATGCCCAGGACGATCAGCACGGGGCTCAGCGGCCCCGCAGGATGTCGCCCACGATTCCGCCGATGACGCCGCCCGCGGTCGTTTCCTCGACCGCCCGGGGGGCCGGCAAATAGGGAGCGATCGATTCGGCCAGGTTCATGATGGGCATGCTCTGCAGCCACGCCTTGCCCGGGCCGCCCAGCGCCGCGAGAAAGATGCCCTCGCCGCCGAAGACCAGGTTGCGCACGCCGCGGACGAACTGAATGTCAAAAGCGACGCCCGGAGTGATGATGCCCACGTGGCCGGCATGCACCAGCAGCCGCTGGCCCGCGGCCAGGTCCTCCGTCACCACCTCGCCCGACAGATCGAGCCACACGGTGCCCGGCCCGGTCACGCGCTGGAGGATGAAGCCTTCGCCGCCGAACAGCGAGGACCCCAGCTTCTGCTGGAAGGCCAGCTCCAGCTGGACCCCGGATTCCGCCACCAGAAAGGTTTCCTTCCGGCAGATGAGCGACTCGCCCGCGCCCAGGCGGAACGGCAGCACCTGGCCGGGAAAGCGGGAGGCAAAGGCGATGCGGCTGGAGCCGGGCCCAGCCGCCGTGTAGGTCGTGATGAAAAAGCTTCCGCCGGTCAGGGACCGCTTGAGGCCGGCGAACAGGCCGCCCCCCGTGCTCGTGTCCATGCGGACATTGTCGCTCATCCAGGCCATGGCGTGGGTCTGGCAGTACACGCTTTCGCCCGGCGCGAGCTCCATCACCACCGTCTGCATGGTCGTCCCGGAAATGGTCGAGTTCATGCCCGCGAGCTAACCGGCCGGGGTTCGTCCCGTCAATCGGAGTTAGCCCGCAACCCTTCTCCCTCGCCTGCGTCTGGCAGGGCGGATCCATGAAAGTGTACAAGGTCCAGTTCGCCGTGGTCCTGGCCATGGCGGCGCTGCTCAATCTCGGCTTTTACTGGCAGCGGATGGTGGTGGAGCTGGACGCGCGCAGCAATCTGCAGCGGCCGCTGCACTGGCATAACGCATGGGTGTGGTTCATTTGGGCGGCCGCCGCCCCGGCCATGCTCTGGCTGATCCGCTCCCACCCCCTGACCGCGCCGCGCTGGGGCCGCTCCCTCGCCTGGCTGGTGGCCGGGAGCGTGGGCCTGTACATCGCGGTGACGCAGATCCGGTTCGCGCTGGTGCTGGCGTTGTCGGGGCTGACCAAACGGGCCTTGCCCGGCCCCCTGAGCCTGACCGCCTACCTCCACACCCAGTGGGTGTTCCTGCCCCTGGATTTTCTCTTCCTGTGCCTGCTGTTCGGCGTTTCCTATGCGCTCGACTATTACGCCAAGTACCGGCAGCGCTCCGAGCAGATCGTCCGGCTGGAGCTCAAGGCCGCCCAGCTCGAATCCGAACTGAGCCGCGCGCAGCTCGAGGTGCTGCGCGGGCACCTGCAGCCGCACTTTCTCTTCAACGCGTTCAACGCGATCGCGATGCTGGTGCGCCAGGGGCACGCCGAGCACGCGGTGGAAATGATCGCTCGCCTCGGCGACCTGCTGCGCCTAGCCATCGACCGGATCGCCGCCACCGAAATGTCCCTCGCCCAGGAGTTCGACTTTGCCGCCCGCTACCTCGACATCGAGCGGCTGCGCTTCAGCGACAAGCTGCGCACGGAAATCGCCCTGCACCCCGATGCCGCCGCCGCGATGGTGCCGAACCACCTGCTCCAGCCCCTGGTGGAGAACGCCGTGCGTCTGGGCATTTCCCGGCGCGTGCGCCCCGGCTGCGTCCGGCTGTGGGCCCTGCGCCGCGACGGCCGCCTGCAGGTGGAAGTGAGCGGCGACGGCTCGGACGAGGCGAATCAGCTCGCGGACTGGTCGAGCGGCGAAGTCGAGGCCACGCGGGCGCGCCTGCAAAGCTACTTTGGCTCCGACTACCGCTGCGACATCACCCGCAGCGGCTGCGCCACCGATATTCGCTTCGACCTGCCGTTTCGGTCCCGCCTCTCATGACTCCCCTCTTTCGCGCCCTGATCGCCGACGACGAGCCGCTCGCCCGCCAGGGCCTGCTGGCGCTGCTGAAATCCGACCCCGAGGTCGAGGTCGTCGCCGCGTGCGCGGACGGCGCCGCCGCCCGGGAGAACCTGCAGCTGCTGTCCCCCGACATCGCGTTCGTGGACGTGCAGATGCCCCTGTTCGACGGCCTGACCGTCATCGCCCAGCTGCCCGCCGAGCGCCGTCCCATTACCGTCGTCGTCACGGCGTATGACAACTATGCGATCCCGGCGTTTGACCTGCCGGCCGTCGATTACGTCGTGAAGCCGTTTCGCGAAGCGCGCTTTCGCGAGGCGGTCGGACGCGCCAAGGCGGCGGCCGCGGCCCGGCGCGGCGGCCGGCCTGCGCCGGCCCCCGCCGCGGCGGTCCTGGGGGAGCCGCCCCGCCTGGCGTTCAAGGTGGCCCGCGGGCACGTCCTGCTCGATCAGCGGGACATTGTGTGGATCGAGGCGGCCGGGGATGGCGTGCGCGTGGGCGAAGGCCACGAAGTCCACGCCGTGCGCGAGTCCCTGCAGCACGTGGAAGCGCGGCTGCAGCCCGGCCGGTTCCTGCGCGTGCACCGCTCCTTTCTGGTCAATC
>DASRSH010000049.1:0-9050 GCA_035656575.1 Opitutaceae bacterium | reverse complement strand
GACCATGGCGGCGGGCGTCTTCATCGCGGGCTTCTCCTCGATCGCCACCGGGCTGAACTTCATCGTCACGATCCACAAGCTGCGGGCTCCCGGGCTCACCTGGGGGCGCCTGCCCCTGTTCATCTGGTCGATGTACGCGACGAGCCTGATCCTCGTCCTGGCCACGCCCGTCCTGGCCATCACCCTGTTCCTCATGTCCCTCGAACGCGGCTTCGGGGTGGGGATCTTCGATCCCAAGCTCGGCGGCGACCCGCTCCTGTTTCAGCACCTGTTCTGGTTCTATTCCCACCCGGCCGTGTACATCATGATCCTGCCCGGCATGGGGGTTGTGAGCGAGACGATCGCGACCTTCGCGCGCAAGCCGATCTTCGGCTACAAGGTCGTCGCCGCCTCGAGCCTCGCCATCGCCGGCCTGGGCTTCCTCGTCTGGGGCCACCACATGTTCATCGCCGGCATGTCGGTCTATGCCGGGCTCGTCTTCTCCGTGCTGAGCTTTCTGGTCGCGGTCCCCTCCGCGATCAAGGTCTTCAATTGGACGGCGACGCTGCACCGCGGTTCGATCAGCTTCGAAACGCCCTTGCTCTACGCCCTCGGCTTCATCGGCCTGTTCACGATCGGCGGCATGACCGGCATCATGCTCGCGACCCTGCCGATCGACGTGCACGTCACCGGCACCTATTTCGTCATCGCCCACTTCCATTATATCATGGTGGGGGGCATGGTCATGGCGTACATGGGCGGGATCCACTACTGGTGGCCGAAGATCTCCGGCCGCCTGTACCACGAGTGGACGGCGCGTCTGGCCGCCCTGATCACCTTCGTCGGCTTCAACATCACGTTTTTTCCCCAGTTCATCCTCGGTTACCTCGGGATGCCCCGGCGCTACCACACCTACGCGCCGGAATTCCAGGCGCTGCATGTGCTGTCCACGGCCGGCGCCTCGGTGCTGGGCGTCGGCTACCTGATGCCCCTCATCTATCTGACCTGGTCGTTCTTCCGCGGGCCCCGGGCCGGCCCCAATCCCTGGAAATCGACGGGCCTGGAGTGGCAGACCGCCTCGCCGGCCCCGGAGCATAACTTCGAGGAGATACCCGTGGTGACAACCAAGCCCTACGATTACCGCTATGTGGCGGACGGCGAGGAGGCGCCGGCATCATGAGCGAGACCCGCGACTTCCCCTTTTCCGACGCCGAGCATCACTCGGTGGCGAACCACCTTGGCATCTGGACCTTTCTCACCACGGAGATCCTGTTTTTCGGGGGGATGTTCGCCAGCTACTCCGTCTACCGCTGGTTCAATCCCCAGGCGTTCGCCCTGGGCAGCGAGCACCTCATCTTTTGGGTCGGCACCGTCAACACCGGCGTCCTGCTGACGAGCAGCCTCTTCATGGCCCTGGCGGATCTGGCGGTGAAGGCCGGCGAGCGGCGCCGCCTGACCTGGTTTCTGATCGCGACCTGGACGCTCGGCGCGCTGTTCCTCGCCCTCAAAGGCTACGAGTACTACCGCACCGCGGCGGAGCACCACGTTCCCGGCGCGTATTTCGGCTTTCACTGGGACGGCCCCGACGGCCCCCAGGTCGAGCTCTTCATGGTGCTGTACTTTGCGATGACCGGGCTGCACGCCGTCCACATGCTCTTCGGCTTGGGAGCGGTGGGCTGGCTTGCCTGGCTCAACCACCGCGGACGCCTGACGCCGCAGCGCCATGAGCCGGTCGCCATGGTCGCCCTCTACTGGCACTTCGTCGATTGCGTCTGGGTGTTTCTCTATCCGCTCCTTTATCTGATCCGCTGACCGTGAACTCGCCTCACCTCACCCTCCGGGTGGTCTTCACGACCTACATCGGACTCATGATTCTGCTGACCCTGACGGCGCTCACCACCTTCTCGCCCTTCGGCGTCTGGCGCACGCCCATTTCCCTCCTGATCGCCGCCGTGAAGATGAGCCTCATTTTCCTCTTCTTCATGCAGCTGCGGTACCGCACCGGCCTCATCCGCATCTTCGCCGCCGCCGGATTCTTCTGGCTGCTGCTCATGGCCACGCTGGATTTCGCGGACTACCTGACCCGCTGAGCCATGATCAGCTGGAAGCCGCACGCCACCACCCGCGCCGTGGCGAAGATCGCGGTGCTGAGCGCCGCCTCCAACGAGTACGATCACGCTTCGGGCCCGAAGTTGTTGGAGATCGCCCTCACCGAGGTCTTCAGCGGCGATCTCGATGGCGAATCCCGCGTCCGCGCCCTCCAGCTCAAGCGCGACGACACGTCCGCCTTTCTGATCAGCCTGCAGCGTTTCCGCGGCCGGCTGCACGGCCACCAGGGCACGTTCGTGCTGCAAGGCTCCGAAGCCGTGGAAGACGGCCGGATCGAGGCCCGATGGTTTGTCGTTCCCGGATCCGGGACCGGCGAACTCGCCGGCCTGCGCGGCGAGGGCGGCTTCGCGGGCGGAGTTGGAAAGGGTTCGGAAGGGACGCTGGATTATTGGTTCGAGTGATCTCGCCCGCGCGCGGGTCGCGCCCGGCCGAGATGACCGGAAGCCGGCAGGTGAGCGCACTTCCACCCTGCCCGTCGGCTTCAGGTCATCTACCGGGCCAGCGCGACGCTCCAGACATTTCCCGTGGCGGTCGGCTGGTTCAAGGTCAGCCAGTAGCGCTTGAGGAGGTCGGCAATGGCGGCCAGATCATCGGGATTGGAAGGCTTGAGCAGGTAGGAATTGGCGCGCAGCGCGCAGGCCTCCCGGATGTCTTTCGCCTGCTGCGAAGAGGTCAGAATAATGACCACCATCAGGTCCCACTCCGGCCGGGCGCGGATCCATTTCAGGACTTCCATGCCCATGATGCGCGGCAGCTTGAGGTCGAGCAGGACCAGACTCGGGAGCGGGTGCAGGCTGCGATCGGCAAAATCGCCTTCGCCGTTCAGATAGGCGATCGCTTCGTGCCCATCGCGGGCGACGTGCGGAGGCTCGATCAGCCCGGCCCGCTTGAAGGCGAGCTTCATGAAGAAAACATCATCCGGCTCGTCCTCCACGAGCAGAATGGTCGATTTGAGTGCGATCGGGCTCATAAGCTCATGCCTGTCGGAGGCGGATCCAGAACCGGCTTCCGGATCCCAGCGTCGAGATCACGCCGGTGGTGCCGCCCATCCGTTCGATGGATTTACGCACGATGGCCAGCCCGATCCCGGTGCCGTCCTGCTCGCCGGTATGCACACGGGTGAAGATGTTCCAGATCCGGTCCTGATCGCGGGCATCGATTCCGATGCCCTGGTCCTCGATCCAAAGGATGACATCGGCGCCGGACAACTCCGCGCGCACGGTTACGCGAGCCGGAGCGCCGGCCTTCGCGAACTTCACCGCATTGGAGAGAAGATTGGAAATGCATTGCGTCAGTGCCGTCTCGTTTCCAAGCACTTTCGGCAGGGGGTCCTGAATCCGGATGCGGGACTGGTGGGCGTGCAATTGCGGATAGGTGGCGATCACCTCGCGCACCAGCGCGTCGAGATCGATTGCCGCGGCGACGATTTCGGACCGCAGCAGCCGCGAATAAGTGAGCACGTCGTTGATGAGGGCGTCCATCCGTCCGGCTGCGATGTTGATCCGGCGCAGGTGCTCCACCGATTCGGCATCGAGTGTCGTTTGGTGGGTGGCCAGGACGAGCCCGGCAAAGCCACGCAGCGCCCGCAGAGGGGCCCGCATATCGTGGGAGATGCTGTAGGAAAAGGTCTCCAGTTCCGAAATCGTTTCCCGCAGTTCGCCGGTCCGGGAGGCCACGAGCGTTTCCAGGCCGACGGCGCGATCCGCCAGCACGGCCTGAGCCTGTTTCAGGTCCTCTATATCCATGCAGAACCCAATTCGCTTGTGCACGTTGCCGTCGGCGCCGTGGACCGGCACCGAGCGCTTGAGATACCACCGGTAGGCGCCGGTGGCCGCCTGCCGAAACCGCGCTTCCAGGGCGTAGGCGTGACCGGTGCGATGGCCCTCCGCCGCGATCGCCTCCGCCCGGCTGCGGTCGTCGGGATGAAGCGATTTCAGCCAGACATTCGGTTCGAGCGCCACATTCTCGAAGATCTGTCCGGTGTATTCCAGCCAGTAGCGGTTGATGAAATCGACCTGGCCGTCCGGGGAACTGGTCCAGACGCCCCCGGGCAAGTTTTGGGTGAGCTCTCGAAAATAGGCCTCGCTTAGCGCCAGCGCCGCTTCCGCCCGGCGGCGGGCGGAAATATCGCGGCACACTTCCACGAAGGTGCGCGGCACGTCGTCGTGATCGGTGGTCCAGGCCACGCTGGCGCTCACCCAAACGCTCGTCCCATCCGGCCGCAGGTAGCGTTTTTCCAGGCTCCGGTCGTCGTGACCCTTGGCCAGGGTGGTGAAGCGGCCGGCGCTGGCGGCGCGGTCGTCCGGATGGGTGATCTCGTGATTGCTGAGGCGATAGAGCTCCTCCGGCGTTCGGCCGACGATTGCCGCGAACCGCGCATTCACCAGCATGAACCGGCCGTCGAGGCTCATTTCCGCTATGCCCGCGGTCGCCTGGGCGACGATCGCCTCGAAGCGCTGCTCGCTGCGGCAGAGGGCGCGATGCATCCGGACGCGCTCGGTGACGTCGCGGACGTTGCACTGCACCACCGCCCGCCCGCCTTCGTCGTAGAGATTGACGACAACCTCGACGTCGCGGGCCGAACCGTCGGAGGCATGGATCGCCATTGGCGCGGTGCAAAATTCGAACTCCGTCTGCAGCCGGAGCAGGATGGTCTCCGCCGCCGCGGCATCGGGCCAGAGCCCGATATCGGACCAGAGCCGGCCAACCAGCTGGTCGCGGGGAGCGCCCAGCAGCCCTGAAATCGAGGGATTGGCATCGGTGATCGTTCCGGAGTCTGGATCGATGGTCAGCACGCCGTCGGTCGCGGACTCGAACAAGCGCCGGTAACGGATTTCCGACGCGCGCAGGGCCAGGCTCGACCGATGGCGTTCGCTGATGTCCTCGATGGCCAGCAGAATCCGCAGCGGGTTGCCTTCGGCGTTCTCCAGCCGCCGGCCGTTGAGCAGCATCGTGCGCGGCCCCAGCTCGCCCAGGGTGACGGTGATCTGCAGGTCGGTGAAGAATTGATTGCGCGGCAGCACGTCCGCCAGCAGTTCGCGCAGCACCGGGATGTTCCAGGCGCCCCCGGCCAGTTCGTAGAGCAGCCGGTTTTCCGTCTGGTCCGGAGTCAGCCCGAAGGTGCGGTAGAAGGCTTCGTTGGCTGTGTTCACGGTGAGGTCCGGCCGGAGGATGATCAGGGGCTCGCGGGCCGTCCGCAGGGTGGCCTCCGCATAGTCCCGCTCCTGCAACAGCGTCTGCTCGCTGCGCTTGAGCGCGTCGATGTCGAGCAGCACGATCACGACCCCGTCCACCACGTTCTCGGCCGTGAGGTACGGCCGCGCGCGCAGGAGATACCAGTGGCCGTTGCGATCGCGGACCTCGGCCTCGCGGGCCGTGGCCAGGGCGATGACCTTGCGCATGAAGTCCTCCAGATCCTCCACGGCCAGGTTGTGCCTGATGCCGCCCAGGGGCCGGCCCACGTCCGCGGCCATGAGATTGAAGAGGTTTCCCGCCAGGGGCGTGAACCGGCGGATGGTCAGGTCGCGGCCGAGCACCACGATCGCCGTGTTCATGCTGACGTGGAAGTTGTTCAGGTCGCTGTTCAGACGGCTGAGCTCCCCGTTGCGGAAGGCCATCTCCTCGTTGACCGTCACGAGCTCCTCGCTGCCCGATTCCAGCTCCTCCTTCGAGGTTTCCAGCTCCTCGTTGATGCTTTGCAGCTCCTCGTTGGCCGATTGCAGCTCCTCGTGCGAGCCCTGGAGCTCGTCGTGCGCGCGGTCGTGCTGCTGCTGCAGGGCCTCGAGGAAGTCGCGGGCTTCGGCCAGCTCGGCTTCCAGTTCGGCGCACCGGCTGCGAAGTTTGCGCGCGTCAGCCGGGCCTCGGGGAGGCTCGGGAACCGGAGCCGACTGGCGGCGCGGCCGGCCCGAGTCCTCGAAGAGCACCAGAAAGTAGCGTTCGCTCAGGTTCTTGAGCGGGATCACCCGCAGCGTGATTGTGTGGGGCAGGTGGTCGCTGACCCGCACCTTTTCGCGCCGCACCGGCAGATGGGTGCGGCGGGCCTCGTCCAGGGCCTTCCGCAGCGGCCCGGCGAGGTCGTCGCGCGCCAGGCTCAGCAGCTGGACCGTCGGCTTTCCGCTGGCCGGCGCGAGATAGCGCCCGGTCGCGCCGCGGAATTGCAGCACGTTGAGCCCCGTATCGACCAGGACTCCCGGAGGGGCGAAGAGATTCACCGTTAGTCGGTCGGCCTCCTGAAACGCATGGGGCAGGCTAGCCTGTCCCTCGGCGGCCCGGGGCCTATGGGGCGCGCCGCGCGCTTCCGCTTCGGGCACCCGCCGGCCGCGCGTGGCCACTGGAAAGGCGGGGGTCGCGACGGCCCGGCGGGTGAAGATGCGCTGCTTCTTGTCCCGGGCGTCGAACAATCCGTCGGAATGGCTGGCGGTTTCGGAGCTGCCGAGGAACAGGCAGCCGGCGGGCCGCAGCGCATAGTGCAGAGTCGAGAGGACGCGCTTTTGTGCCGCGGGTTCAAGGTAGATGAGCACGTTGCGGCAGCTCACCACGTCCATGCGGGAAAAGGGGGGGTCCGCCAGCACGTCCTGGCGGGCGAAGATGCACAGTTCGCGCACGGCCTTGATCACGCGGTAGCCGCCGTCTTCCGCCACAAAAAAGCGGCGGAGCCGCTCCGGGGAGATTTCCCGCGCGAGGGTCTTGCCGTACAGCCCCTGCCGAGCCTTGGCCAGCAGCGACTCATTGAGGTCCGTGCCGAAGATCTGGAGCGCGGGCATCCGCGTGCCGGGCGGTTGGGTCGCCTCGATGCAGGCCATCGCCAGCGAGTAGGTCTCTTGACCGCTGGAGCATCCGATTGACCAGATCCGCAGCGGTGTGGCGCTGGAGTCTGCGGCCGAAGGGGCGAAGACCAACTTCTGCAGGGCATCGAAGGCCGGCCCGTCCCGGAAAAAGCTGGTGACATTGATCAGCAGGTCCGAGAACAGGAGCTTCAGCTCCGCCCGATCGGATTCGACCAGTCGGGCATAGTCGTCGACGCCGGCCATGCGGGCGAGCAGCATGCGCCGGGTGACCCGCCGGTGAATCGTGGCCGGCTTGTATTCGCGAAAGTCGACGCCGGTCGCGTCGAGCATCAGTTCGAGAATCTTCGCCATGCCCTGGCGGGGCGCTGTCCGGCGCGCCGCGCGGACCATGGTCCGCCGGGTGGACGCGTGAGCCGGGGAAGCCGGGGGGACGAAGTCGGCGGCCATCACGCGAAGATTTCCGCGCAGGTAGGGGTGCTGCGCAATTCGGGCCAGTTCGGTCGCTATTGCCGCCGGCGACATCACATAGTCGACGCAGCCGGAGGCGATCGCGCTGCGCGGCATCGAGTCGTACTTGGCGGAAATGTCCTGGGCAAACGTGATGCCGCCGGCCGCCTTGATCGCCTCCAGCCCGTTGGTGCCGTCCGTCGCGTTGCCCGAAAAGACGATCCCGATCGCTCCCTCCTGGTGCTCCCGCGCCAGCGATTGGAAAAAAAAGTCGATCGCATACGGGGGCGCGCCGCCGGGATCCCTCGGGGAGAGCAGCAGCCGCCCGCCCGACAGGCGCATGGCCGCGTTGGCCGGAATGACATAGACGCGGTTGGGGCGGACGAGGGCGCCGTGCTCCACTTCCTCGACCGGCATCCCGGCGGCCCGCGCCAGGATTTCAGGCAAGGCGCTCTCGTGCTGCGGATTGAGATGCTGGACGAGGATAAAGGCCATCCCCGTGTCGTTGGGCACGTGCTCGAGCAGCTGGATGAACGCATCCAATCCGCCAGCCGAGGCGCCCATCCCCACGATCGGGAAAGCCGGCTTGCCCGCTGCCCGGCGCCGCATCGGCTGGGAAAGCGCGGGCTTGGCTGCAGTGGCTTTCGGATGGCGGGTCACGGCAGGTTCACGCCCGAGCGCGGCCCTGACCTCCTACGGGCGGGACGGCACAGTCCAGTTGGGTTGTTGGCATCGCCGCAGTTTAAGCCCGGTCGGCGATCTCACCAATACGGTCTAACCCGCCGCCGAGCGCCCGGGTGACGGCCTATGGCCTCCGGGCGGCCTTGGGGGCATCCTGGCTGTCCGCAGCGCGGACGAACCGATGACGAGCATCAGTTGCCAGTCGCCGCCGGCGGCGCCGTAGAATTCGGCGAAGGCGAAAGTGGTCCGCGCCAGCAGGGTGCCCTCCAGCCAACGGCCGGCCGGGCTGGAACTGAGCGCGCAGTGAACCGGCCACCACAGGGCGCCAAAGAAAAAGGCGCCGAGAAAAAGCCCCTCGCTCAAGGCGAGGGCCCGCGCCGGGAAATCATGCATCGCCGTCCTCGCTGTCCATCCGTCGGGCCGCGGCCTCCCGCGCCGCCCACAGCCAAACGGTGCAGCATCCCAGCGTCAGGCCCGCGGCGAGCAGGGTCAGGGTCCAGGCATACGTCCCGGGATGGCGCCGGTCCAATGCCAGGCCGATGACAGCTCCGGCCAGCGTCGTGGCCGCGACGGACCGCCCGCCCGGGCCGAAAAGCCCCAAGCGAGAGAAGGCAGGCGGTAGGCCGGCGCAAGACGTGCGCAGCCGTCGTAATGCGAGTTTGATGCCGTTTAGGGGCTTGATGTTCTGGAGCATGAATGAATGCCGCTGCCGGGCCTTCGGGAAGCTTAGCTGCGGCCGGGTCACGCAACAATGGGGTGATGTACTAGGATCTCGGGGCACGCCTTCGAGTACGCGATGTCCGTGGTTAGGCGGGATGCAATGAAAAGAGACCGGCACCATATCCTCTTGGTGGATGATGATATCGATGAGCGCTTTCTCACTGGCCGCGCCCTGAAAAAGGCGCTTTCCGAGCGCAGCACGGTCCAATTGGTGAGAGGGGGGAACGAAGCGATCGCCTACATGATCGGCGAAGGCGAATTCAAAGACCGCGGTGCGCACCCGTTTCCCACGGTGGTCATCACCGATCTGAACATGCCGGAGGGAGA
>DASRSH010000048.1:0-6188 GCA_035656575.1 Opitutaceae bacterium | reverse complement strand
TGATCCTTTCGGCCATCGTGGCCATGATCGGCGTCCCGCTGGCGCTGTTTCTTCTGCTCATCAGCGTCATCGGAATCCCGCTGCTGTTTCTGGCGGTGCCCGCCGCATTCGTTCTTCCCATGTGGTTTGGCCGGGCCGCGCTTTACTCGCTCTTTGGGCGGCGCCTGATGGGCGAGCGCACGCACGCGGCCCTGACCGTGCTGGTGGGCGGCCTCATCGTGCTGGCGATCTACCTGCTGCCCTTCTTCGGCTTCCTCTGCTTCATGCTGGTGTCGTTCCTGGCCTGGGGCTGTGCCTGGGCCGCGCTCTTCGGCGGCACCCGCGCGCCCCGCCCGGTGGCGGTCGTGACTCCGCCCCCGCCGCCCGCTCCTCCTCCTCCCCCGCCCGCGTACACTCCGCCTCCGCCCATCGTACCGCCGCCTCCGCCCGTTTACACTCCGCCTCCGCCCGTGGCGCCGGAGGCCGGCGCCGGCTACACCGCGGCGGCGGCCGCTGCCGCAGCGGCCAGCATTCCCGGCCCGGCCCCCGCGGCCGTGCCCCCCGTGCCTCCCTTTCCTCCCTTGCCCACGGCCGTCCCTCGGCCCCTGTTTCCCCGGGCAAGCTTTTGGCGGCGCATCTGGGCGCTGTTGATCGACGTCATTGTGGTGGGAGTGGGGTCCGCCCTCTGCGTTTCGCTCTTCGACGGCCATGGCCACGGTTGCGGCGGGTGGTTTCTCGTCCTGGTGGCGGCCTATGGCGCCGTCCTGTGGAAGCTCAGAGGCACGACCATCGGCGGCATCATCTGCCATCTCTCGGTCGAGCGCATGGACGGCCGTCCGATCGACTGGCCGACCGCCATCGTGCGCGCGCTCGGCTGCTTTGTGTCCTTGTTTGTCGCCGGGCTGGGGTTTCTCTGGATCGTCTTCGATCCGGAGCGGCAGTCCTGGCACGACAAGATCGCCGGCACGATCGTCGTCGTGACGCCGCGCGGCCAGCCGCTGGTTTGACTTTGCCGGCGCCGTTGCTTCGACTCGGCGAATGCCTGCGCCCCAGCCGCTCGTCGGGATCATCATGGGCAGCACGTCCGATTGGGACACGCTGCAGTCCGCGGCGCAGGTCCTGGACGAACTGGGCGTCGCCTACGAAAAGCGCGTGGTGAGCGCGCACCGCACGCCCCGGCTCATGTTCGAGTACGCCTCCTCCGCCGAGAGCCGGGGCCTGGAGGTGATCATCGCCGGCGCGGGCGGCGCGGCCCACCTGCCGGGCATGACCGCCGCGCTCACGACGCTGCCCGTCCTTGGCGTCCCGGTCGAATCGGCCGCGCTCAAGGGCGTGGATTCCCTTTATTCGATCGTCCAAATGCCCGCCGGGGTGCCGGTCGCCACCTTCGCCATCGGCAAGGCGGGCGCGGCCAACGCCGGGCTGTTCGCCGCGCAGATCCTTGGGCGCCGCGACGCCGACCTGGGCCGCCGCGTGGCCGCGCGGCGCGAGGCGCAGGCGCAGAAGGTGCACGAGGCGAAGCTTTGAAGTGACGGAGTGATCACGCCGGGCCAGACCATCGGCATCGTCGGCGGCGGCCAGCTGGGGCGCATGCTCGCTCAGGCGGCGCAGACGCTGGGCTACCGGGTGGCGGTCTTCGACCCGAATCCCCAGTGCCCCGCGGCCTCGGTCTGCCACCGGTTTCAGCCGGGCGCCTATGAGGACGCCGCGGCCCTGAGCGGATTCGCCGCCGGGGTCGACGTCCTCACGTACGAATTCGAGAACATCCCGGCCGAAGCCCTGCGCGGCGCCGGCGCCCGCGTGCCCCTGCGCCCGGCGGCCGAGGTGCTGCACATCTGCCAGAATCGGCAGCGGGAGAAAGCCTGGCTCAAGGCCCATCACTTTCCCCATGCGGCCTACGCCGAGGCCCTCGACGGCGACGTGCGCTCGGCCGTTTCCGAGGTTGGGCTGCCCTGCGTGGTCAAGACCGCCGACTTCGGCTATGACGGTAAAGGCCAGATGCGGGTCGGCGACGCGGCGGAATTGGACCACGCGGCGGCGATTTTCCGCGGCCGGCGCTGCGTGGTCGAACGGTGGGTCGATTTCGTCTGCGAAATCTCCGTGATCGTGGCCAAGGGCCCGGAAGGGGAGGGGCGCGCGTTCCCCGTCACGGAGAACATCCACACCCGGCATATCCTCGATCTGAGCATCGTCCCCGCGCGCGTGCCGCCGGCGGCGGGACGGGCGGCCGAAGCGCTGGCGATCCGCATCGCGGACGCGCTCCAGGTCGTCGGCCTGCTGGCGGTGGAGATGTTCCTCCTGCCCGACGGCCAGGTGCTGGTGAACGAACTGGCGCCCCGTCCGCACAACAGCGGCCACTGGACGCTGGACGGCGCCGAAACGAGCCAATTCGAGCAGCACGTGCGTGCGATCTGCGAACTCCCCCTGGGTCCGGTGGGGCTGCGGGGCCCGATCGTCATGGCGAATATCCTGGGCGAGGCCTGGCAGGGACGTCCGCCCCGCTGGAACGAACTGCTGCAAATGCCGGAGGTGAAGCTGCACCTGTATGGCAAGGACGAGCCGCGGCCGGGACGGAAGATGGGGCATTTCACGGTGCGGGCGCGCTCCGCTCAGGCCGGCATCGAGCAGGCGCGGCGCCTCCAGGCGCTACTCTGACCGGAGGCGGGCGAAGTCCTCGGGCGTGTCCAGGTCGGCCGCCAGTTCCGGGAGATCGATGGCCGCCACTCGGCCTCCCATCGCCTGCAGCAGCGGACGGGCGCCGCCATCTCCTGTCAGGGCCTTGAGCGCCCCGAAATGCTCCGCGCGAAAGGCTGCCGGCGCGCCCAGGTGCCCGCCGTAGCGAGCCGCGGAAACACCGCCGGCGCCCGCTGCCGCCGCTTCGCGCAGGCGCGCGAGGGCGGCCCCGGAAAGGGCGGGCTGGTCGCAGAGGGCGAGCACGGCGCCGGGCAGACTGCGGGAATACGCGGCGAGCGCCGCGATTCCCGCCCGGATGGACGACGCCATGCCTTCGGACCAGGCCGGATTGTCGACGGCCAGCACCGGGAGCCGCGCCAGGGCCGGGCGGATCGCGTCGGCGTGGGCCCCCAGGACGACCACGACGGGCCAAAGCCCCGCTTCCAGCGCCGCGGCCGCCGCACCGGCCACGAGCGGCCGGCCCCGCACCTCAAGCAGTTGCTTGGGCCGTCCCATCCGCACGGAAGCGCCCGCGGCCAGGATCACGCCCGCCCAGGCCGGCTCACGGGTCCGTTGCATGGATAGGCTGGCGGCGGTCGCGCAGGGGGCGCGCGTCGCGGCCCGCGAGCGTCGCGCGCATTTCCGCGAGAATGGAAAGGGCGACCTCCTCCGCGCCTTCCGCCCCCAAATCCAACCCCACCGGCGCATGGAGCCGCGCCGCCGCATCCGGCAGCCCGATTTCCTCCAGCAGCCGCTCCGCCCGCTTGCGGGGGCCGAGCAGGCCCAGATAGAGCAGCGGCAGCGCGATCAGCCCCGCGAGCAGCGGCTTATCATACATATAGTGGTGGGTCATGATGACCGCCAATACGGGATGATGCCGCCCGCCGCGATTCGAGTCGCCGGGCCGAAGCGCGCCGGCGACTTGGCTGACGAGGGAATCCACCGGGCGGGCGAGGATTTCGGCGGCCTCGGGGAATCGTTCCCGCGTGGCATAGGCGGGCCGGGGATCGGCGACGGCGACGGTCCAGCCCAATTCGCCCGCCAGCCGGGCGAGTGGACGGGCGTCGTCGCCCGCGCCAAAGATCCAAAGCCGGGGGGGCGGAGCGATCCGCTCCCGGTAAATGCCGCGGTGCGGCCCACGTTCGGGAACGGTGCCGGATTCAGCCCGCGTTCCCAGCGGCCCCACGGTGGCGTCCCAAACAGTGATGAGATCGCAAGGTTCGCCGCCCGCGAGGGCGGCGGCGGCGGCCGCCGCCCAACCCGGAGCGGACGGTAGTGGCTCGATCAGGACGGTCACGATTCCGTGGCATCCGAGTCCCACGCCCCAAACGAGATCATTTTCCGAAGTGGTGTCGTAAACGGCGACCTGGGGCGTGTCATCGGACAGCACCTGATGCGCGCGTATCCAAATATCATCTTCAAGACATCCCCCGCTGATCGACCCGAGGCGGATCCGCCCGGGTCCCTCGGTTTTGAGTAATGCCCGGGCACCCGCCCGCCGGTAGGAAGATCCGGCCACGTCGACCAGGGTGGCCAAGGCCCAGGGTCCGTCGCTGCTGGTCAGTCGGCGGACAATGTCCTGAAGCTCTTTCACGGATGTTACATTTTGATCCGCCGAATTAAGAGCAAGCCCGGCATTCCTCAGAGAGGATTCGCGGAAAGCGCCAGTTCGGGGTGGGAGATTTTATGACAAAAAAGATTTGCCTAAACGTCACGGTCGGCTACCGATCCGATCCGAAACTAACGCGGTGTTTTTACTTAGGTAAGGCGCCGCCAGGTAGAGGCTCGTTCAGTACTGCAAATCACTTACTCGAACGCCGTCCGCTGCCTGTCGTCACACAACAATAACCAGCTAACTATGAGCAAATATTCCGTAAGGAAGGTTTGGGGCCGCTTCGCGTTCGTAGCGGGGGGCGCAATGGCCATTGCGGCATCGCCTGGAGCGAGCGCTCAGACAACCACAACGACGACCACCACCACCACGACCACGCCTGCGGCGTCGGATCAGGACCAGACGGTCAAGATGGAGCAGTATGTGGTCACCGGTTCCAACATTCCGCAGGCCGCCGAGGCCCTCGCGGTTCCGGTCCAGGTCATTGACCAGGTTGCGATGCAGGATAGCGGCGTGAACTTCAACACGCTGGATCTGTTGCGCAAGGTGACGCCCAACATCATGGGCATCGGCGCCGAGAACGCGCAAACCGACAGCGCCGCGACCTTTGGCGGTGCCCAGGCCAATATCAAGGGCCTGCCGACCCTGGTCCTCATCGACGGCCTCCGTGTCGCGAACGACCCCGCCGAATCCACGGGCGGCGATCAGTTCGTCAACCTGAACCTGGTTCCGCTCGCGGCGATTGACCGCGTCGAGGTGCTGCAGGACGGCGCCTCGGCCGTGTATGGCTCGGACGCGGTCGGCGGCGTCATCAACCTGATCCTCAAGAAAAATTATAACGGATGGGAAGTGGGCGGACACTTTGCCGAAGCGCCCGGGCCCGGCCGTTACGAGGAGCGCTCCGGTTATGTGGTCGGCGGCGTGAGCAACGACAAGACGTCGATCACGCTCTCCTTCGAAGTGGCGGAAAACACGCCGCTGTTCGAGAACACACGCCCCTACACGAACCCGTACTACGGCACCTACACCTTCCCGGGCTCGCTGGAAGTGTACGACAACCTCAGCGGTGCGGATAATTTCTACGTGCTGGCGCCCGGCCACAATGCGCCTCCCGGCGGCGGGCAGTACACCATCCAGCAGCTGGTGACCATGGGCGTCTATGTCCCGCAGACCGCGGCCCAGCAGTTCGACACCTTCAACCTCGCCAAAGGCGAGACCCTGCTCGCGTCGCTGAAGCGCTACGACAGCATGGTCAACATCGAGCACCATATCTTCGACAATAACCTGGTCGGATATGGCAATGTCATGTTCGTGCACACGAACACATGGTCGCAGCTCAACGCGCAGCCGGTCGTTCCCTACCTGGAGGATCCTTGGATCGACGTGAATGTTTTTGGGTATCCGAGTTCGCCCCCGCCCGCCGGCACGACGTATGTGCCCTCGAGCGCTCCGGGCAATCCGTTCTCCACCGCGTTCCTGGACCAGAATCAATCGGTTCCGGAATCGCAGGCCGGCTACGGCAACGGCTCCGGCGAGGAGATACTCGCCCGCTCCCGCTTCGTGCAGTTTCCGCGGCTCTACCAGAACGACGACAATCTCTACCGGGTTGTGGGCGGGCTGAAGGGCGACATCACGGATGACTACCACTGGGATCTGTCGGCCAACATCGACCGGTATGACCTGGATTACACCAATCCCGGACTGATCGACACCAACGCGCTCAACGCGGCGCTGCTGGACGGCCAGATCAATCCCTTCGCCGTCACCCAGGCGCCCGGCGCGTTCGACGGCGTTGTCGGCACCGCCTTCGTCAACCAGCTCAGCACGCTGAATCAGTTCGACGCCAAGGTGAACGGCACCCCCTTCACCCTGCCGGGCGGCAAGCTCGGATTCGCGGCCGGCTTCGAGTACGTCCTGGAGACCC
>DASRSH010000047.1:0-10450 GCA_035656575.1 Opitutaceae bacterium | reverse complement strand
CATGCTGCAGCAGGACCGGCCGGACGACTACGTCGTGGCGACGAACGAGACCCACAGCGTGCGCGAGTTTTGCCAGGAGACGTTCAACCTCCTCGGCCTGGACTGGGAAAAGTACGTGCGCCACGACTCCCGCTACGAGCGCCCCTCGGAGGTCGATCTGCTGATCGGCGATCCGGCCAAGGCCCGCAAGCAGCTCGGCTGGGAGCCCAAGGTCCGCTTCAAGGACCTGGTCCGGATCATGGTCGAGCACGACCTCCAGCTGGCGCTCTACGAGGCCAAGGTGGCGCAGATCGGCAAGCCCGAAGAACTGCGCGCCGCCGTGGGTCTCTGAGGCGCTACGCGAGCCTGGGCGCCAGCGCCCGGGCGAAGTAGGTCAGGATCATGTCGGCGCCGGCGCGCCGGATCGAAAGCAGCGACTCGAGGCTCGCCTTTTCCAGGTCGAGCCAGCCCAGGCGCGCCGCCGCCTGGATCTGCGCGTATTCGCCGCTGACTTGGTAGGCCGCGACCGGCTTGCGGGTCGCCTCGCGCACGTCGCGGATGATGTCCAGATACGGGCCGGCGGGCTTCACCATGATGATGTCCGCGCCCTCCGCCTCGTCCAGGGCGACCTCGACCAGCGCTTCGCGCCGGTTGGCCGGATTGAGCTGGTAGGTCGCCTTGCTGAGCGGCGCCTTGCCCGCCGCCTGCGCGCTTCCCACCGCGTCGCGAAAGGGGCCGTAGAACGCCGACGCGAACTTGGCCGTGTACGCCATGATCGCCGTGTGGGTGTGACCGCCGCCGTCCAGCGCCCGTCGGATCGCACCGATGCGGCCGTCCATCATGTCGCTGGGCGCGACCAGGTCCACCCCCGCCCGGGCGTGCAGCAGCGCCATCCGAACGAGCCGCTCCACCGTGCGGTCGTTGTCCACGTCGGTCCCGTCGGCCGTCAGCACGCCGTCGTGGCCATGGGTCGTGTAGGGGTCCAGCGCGAGGTCGGTCATGACGGCGATGTCCGGCACGGCCTTCTTGATCGCCCGGACGGCGCGCAGGACCAAGGCGTCCTCCGCCAGCGCGGCGCTGCCTTCCTCGTCCTTGAAGCGCCGATCGAGCTTGGGAAAAAGCGCCGCCGCCCCCACGCCCGCCCGGGCCAGGGCGCGGCACTCCCGCACGGCCTCGTCCACGCTGAGCCGGCGGACGCCGGGCATCGACGCGATCGCCTCGGTCTTCCCCTTGCCTTCGATCACGAACAGGGGCGCGATCAGGTTCTGGGGCCGAAGGGCGGTTTCACAGACCAGCCCCCGCAGAGCGGCCGTCCGCCGCAGCCGCCGGGGGCGGTGCACGAGGTCGAGCTTGAATTTTTCAGCCATATCCGCGTTGTTGGACAACTCACCTGACTAAACCCATCGGATGCCGCTGCGTCTATACGATTCCCTGACCCGCGAGGTGCGCGACCTCACCCCCGGCCAGCCCGACGGGGTGGTCCGATTCTACAATTGCGGCCCCACGGTCTACGACGCCGCCCACATCGGCAACTTCCGCACCTTTGTCGTCAACGACCTCATCCGCCGCCTGCTCGAACTGGAATTCGGCGCGGACCGCGTCCGCCACGTCCGGAACATCACCGACGTCGACGACAAGACGATCCGCCGCGCCCGGGAGGAAGGCCGCCCGCTGGCCGAGGTGACGCGCCGCTGGACGGAGAAATTCCATGCCGATTGCGCGGCGCTGGGCTGCCTGCCGCCGCACGTCGAGCCCACGGCCACCGGCCACATCGCCGAGCAGATCGCGATGATTGCGGCCCTGGTCCAAGAGGGCCACGCGTACCGGGCCGACGACGGATCGGTCTACTTCCGGGTGGCGTCCTTCCCGGAGTACGGCCGGCTGTCCCGGGTGAAGGAGCGCGAGCTCAAGCCGGGCTCGGCCCTGGCCCCCGCGGACGCGGACGAAAAGGAGGACCTGAGCGATTTCGCGCTGTGGAAGGCGCACAAGCCCGAGGACGGGGACAACTTCTGGGAGAGCCCTTGGGGGCGCGGACGGCCGGGCTGGCACATCGAGTGCAGCGCCATGACCAAGAAGCACCTCGGCGACACGATCGACCTGCATACCGGCGGCGTCGACCTGCTGTTTCCCCATCACGAGAACGAGATCGCCCAGAGCGAGTGCTGCAATCACCGGCTGTTCTCGCGGCTGTGGTATCACGGCGAATTCCTGCAGGTCGACGGCCAGAAGATGAGCAAGCGCCTCGGCAACATGCACACCCTGGACGTGCTCGTCGCCAAGGGCTTCTCGCCGGCGGCGGTCCGCTATGTCCTGCTCTCGGGCCACCCCCGCAAGCAGCTCAACTTCACCTTCGAATCCGTGCACGCCGCGGAGAGCGCGCTGAAGACCCTGCGCGCCTACCGCGCCGAGCTTGCCGCGCGCGCGCCCGGGCCGGCGCTGGGCGCGGGCACGTTCCTGGACGACGTCCTGGCCGCGCTGAACGACGACCTCAACACGCCCACCGCGCTCGGCGCCCTCTTCTCGGCCCTCAATGCCGCGCCGGCCCGCCATTTCACGGGGGAGCAGGCGGCCGACGCGCTGGCCCGGTTCGATCGCGTCATCTGGGCCCTGGGCCTCGACTTGGCCGCGCCGGCCGCCGGCCAGGAGCCGGTTCCCGGCGCGGTCGCCGCGCTGGCCGAGCGCCGCTGGCAGGCCAAGGGCGCCCGGGACTTCGCCGCGGCGGACGCGCTGCGCCGCGAAATCGCCGCGGCGGGCTGGTCGATGCTCGACGGCAAGGACAATTATCGCCTGGAGAAAAGCAAATGATGACTCCGCTCGAAGAAATGCGCCATTCCGCCTCGCACGTGCTCGCCACGGCGCTGCTGCGGCTGTATCCGGAAGCCAAGCTCGACATCGGGCCGCCGACCGACACCGGGTTCTATTACGACATCGACCTGGACCACAAGCTGACGGCCGAGGACCTGGCCAAGCTCGAGGCGGAGATGAAAAAGGTGATCGACGAAAACCAGCCTTTCCTCCGGACGGAGGTGTCGCGGGAGGAGGCCGAGCGCATCATCCGCGAGCGCGGCCAGGAGCGCTACAAGCTGGGCCGGCTGGCCGACATCCCCGAGGGGGAGAAGATCTCCTTTTACCAGAACGGCGAGTTCATGGACCTGTGCGCGGGGACCCATGTGCGCTACACGAGCAAGATCAAGGCGTTCAAGCTGCTGTCGGTGGCCGGCGCCTATCACCGCGGCGACGAGCACAACGCCCAGCTCCAGCGCATCTACGGCACCGCCTTCCCGAGCAAGGAAGAGTTGGCCCAGTATCTGGAGCGGCTGGAGCAGGCGCGCCAGCGCGACCACCGCAAGCTGGGCAAGGACCTGAAGCTGTTCGTCATCGACGACGATGTCGGCCAGGGCCTGATCCTGTGGACGCCCTCCGGCGCCACGCTGCGCCAGGAGCTGCAGACCTTCATCAGCGAAGAGCTGCGCAAGCAGGGCTACCAGCAGGTGTTCACGCCCCACATCGGCAAGCTGGAACTCTACAAGACCTCGGGCCATTTCCCCTACTACAAGGAGTCGCAATTCTCGCCGGTGGTGGAGAACCAGTCCCTGGCCCAGGCGCTGAGCGAAGGGTGCACCTGCGCGGAGCTCTACGGCCGCCTCGAGGCCGTATCCGAGCGCTTCCGCGCGGAGATCAACCGCCGGACGGGCAAGGACACCATCGCGGCGGATCAGGTGCGGCCCGAGGCGCAGCTTTTGAGCGGCTTCCTCTTGAAGCCGATGAACTGCCCCCACCACATCAAGATCTTCGCCTCGCAGCCGCATTCGTACCGCGATCTGCCCGTGCGGCTCGCGGAGTTCGGGACGGTCTATCGCTGGGAGCAGTCCGGGGAGCTGAACGGCATGACCCGGGTGCGCGGCTTCACCCAGGACGACGCCCACCTGTTCTGCACCGAGGACCAGGTCGGCGCCGAACTGCTGGGCTGCCTGTCGCTGGTGAAGATCATCCTGACCACCCTGGGGATGAGCGACTACCGGGTGCGGGTCGGACTGCGCGACCCCGATTCGAAAAAGTACACGGGCGAGGCGGCGAACTGGGACAAGGCCGAGGAGGCCTGCCGCCAGGCGGCCCGGACGCTGGGCGTTCCCTTCACCGAGGAGCCGGGGGAGGCCGCCTTCTACGGCCCCAAGATCGACTTCGTCATCAAGGACGTCATCGGGCGCGAATGGCAGCTGGGCACCGTCCAGGTGGACTACAATCTGCCCATCCGGTTCGATCTCTCCTACGTCGGCGCCGACAACCAGCCCCACCGGCCGGTGATGATCCACCGCGCGCCTTTCGGATCAATGGAGCGCTTCTGCGGCGTTCTCATCGAGCACTTCGGCGGCGACTTTCCCGTCTGGCTGGCGCCGGAGCAGGTGCGGCTGGTGCCGATCAGCGAGAAGAACGCGGACTACGGCCGCCAGCTGCTCGCCGAGCTCAAGGGGGCGGGCGTGCGGGCGAGCCTCGACGAGCACAGCGACAAGCTGGGCGCCAAGGTGCGCCGGGCGGAGCTGGAAAAGGTGCCCTACACGCTGATCCTGGGCGCGAAGGAAGCCGAGGCCCGCGCCGTCAGCATCCGCTCCCGCGCCCGCGGGGACGAAGGCACCCTGCCCTTCGCGCAGTTCAGCGAACGGCTGAAGGAGGAGATTCGCACCCGCGCCCTGCCTCCGTCGCCGCCAGCGGCTCGAGCTCGCGCCTGAAATAGTCCTGGGCCGCCGCCAGCGCGGACTGGAAGTCGGGGCGGTGCGGCGCGCTTTCGACGGCCGTCTGCAGATGGCCGAGCGCCGCCGCGCCCTCGGCCAGGCGCTTCTCCTGGCGGGCCCACTGCAGGCAGGCGTAGCCGGCCGCGAACGCGGCCTCGGCGCACTGCGGATAGCGCCGCAAGACGGCTTCGGCCCGCTCGATGGCGGCCTTCCACGCGCGTTCCGCGCAGGCTTCCCAGACCTGCATCAATCCGCGCATCGCGCGCCATTCGGTGAGCAGGCCGCGTGAGCCCAATTCGAGCCGGGCCAGGTGCTCGTCGTCGCTCGCCTGCGTCCGGACGCGCGCCAGCATCGTGCGCCACAGGTCGGCCGTGCGCGTCTCCATCGCCACCTCCGCGATGGCCAGGCAGCTCCGCCACGAAGCGCCGTCGCGGCGGATCGTTTCGGTCGCCAGCGCAAAGGCCGCGGAAAATTCCCCGCGTTCGGCCAGGTCGCAGGCGCGGCGGCCGTCGGCGTCCTCCTCGCCGGGCGAGGCCGGCGCCGGAAAGACCGGCGCCGCCGCCTCCGCGGGCAGCTCGAATTCCGGCGCCACCCGGCGGTCGAGCGCGAGCGCGGCGAGCACTTCGCGGCGATAGCCGGAGGAAAAGCAGCGGTCGAACCAGCGGGCGCCCTGGTCGCCCAGGGCGTGCGCCTCGGCGGGATCGGCCAGCAGATCGCGGGCCGCGTCCGCCGCCTCTTCCGGCTCGTCGAAGACGACGGCCAGACCATCAGGAAAGATCAGGTCCCATCCGGCGTCGGCCGAAGGGCGCGTGCACAGGGTCGGCGCTCCGACCGCGAGCGACTCCAGCAGCCGCAGATCGCCGGTTTTGCCCTCGAGCAGCGCGACGGCCGATGCGCCATAGATCAGGGGCCGCTCCCCCACGGGGGCCACGCGGGCATGCACCGTCAATCCGCGCAGGGCGATGGCCTTGGCGGCCGCCAGGACGGCCCGGTCGTCCCCGTGGCGGCGCACGCAGACGCCGACGCGGTTGCGGGGGTGGGCCTTGCGGCCGTGGTCCAGCGCCTCCTCGGCGTGCGGAAAATGCCAGCCGGGAAGCCACGCCACATTGCGGGCGCCCAGGCTGCGCAGGGCGAGCGCGGAAGCACGGTCGGACAGCCCGACCACGTGATCGAAGTCCTCCCGGGCGAGATAGTCGGCCAGCGCTTCCCGTCCGGCCGCGGACAGGGGGCCGTCGGCCACCAGGAGCACCTTGGGGCAGGCCAGCGCGGCCAGGCCCCGCGGCCAGCTCGCGCAGCGCTCGTCGAGGAGGACGGCGACCGCGTCCGGCGCCTGCGCCGGATCGAGCGCCCGGACGGCGTCCGCCGCGTCGAAATGTCCCGCCGCGGTGCGGCGGACGACGGCCCGCTCTTCGAGGGTTTCATCCTCGAGCCACGGGGTGAACAGGATCTGCTCCGCGGCCAGCATGGGAGCCGGATTGAGCGCGGGAGAGAAACTGCAAAAAAGCGCCAGGTTCATCGATGCAGGGAATCAGCCAACTTCCGCCAACTCGGCGGGGACAACGGCCCCCGCCCCAAAAAGTTCTCCGCCGCGGCGCCGCCCTTCGGGCGAGCCCAGATTGGCCACCCGCCGGTGGGCCAGGTTGTAGGCCGAACACGGCAGGGCGCGGAGGCTGTCCGCCCAGGGGGACAGGTAATGCGGCGGACGCAAAAATGCGGCGGCCTCGCGAAGCAGCCGCTGATACAGCGGCCTTTGCTTTGCACCGATCGCGAGGACGCCAAGGAGCTTGCGATGGCGGTCGAAGCGGCGCTCGTACCGCTCGAGGTGGCGAAGTTCGCAGACGGCGCCCGTGGCGTCGGCCTTGAGAATGCCGCCTTCCTGGCCCGGCCGCAACCGCCCTTCCGTGAACCAAATGGACTCCCCGGAGCGCGCCGCCGTGGCGATCTCGGCGGCCGCGGGCTCATCGAGGGCGACGCCGCCCTCGACCACGAGCACGGAGCCGCTCGTATGGTCCAACCCGAGGCACAGCGCCCCGATTCCGGACCCCGCCGCGGCCTTCTCCTCGATCAGGACGACGCCGGAAGCCCACCCCAGGGCCTCCTGAAGCTCCCGGCCGCCGCCGCGGGCGACCACGGTCACCTCTCCCACGCCCTGACCCCGGAGCTGCCGGACCGTGCGGGCCAGCAGGGGCTCGCCCGCGATGGGGGACAGGGACTCGCGGCTGGCAAGGAGGATGGCGCGTGGGCGTTTCAAGGGGGCTGCGATGCCACCGATTATGCAGGAACCGCACCGGGCCGTTACGCCAAGGCGCAACCTGCTGATTACCAGCAGCTAATTCGCGATATTTCCCGGCAATGCCGGACTCGGGCAGAATTTGCCCCTAAATGGCGGCTTCGCCGCGCTCCTCGGTCCGAACCCGGATCACCTCTTCGAGCGGATAAACGAAGATCTTGCCGTCGCCGATCTTGCCGGTGCGGGCGGAGCGCTGGATGGCCTCCACCGCCCGGCCGGCCAGGGCGTCGGTCACGGCGATCTCCAGACGAATCTTGGGGAGGAAATCCACCACGTACTCGCTGCCGCGGTAGATTTCGGTGTGACCTTTCTGGCGGCCGAAGCCCTTCACTTCGGTCACGGTCATTCCCTCCACCCCCGTCTCCGAGAGCGCTTCTTTGACCTCCTCCAGCTTGAACGGCTTGATGATGGCGACGATCAGTTTCACGAAATGTAACCCTCTTCGCCGTGCTCGATCATATCGAGCCCCTGCCGCTCCACTTCCGGAGTCGGCCTGAGCCCGATGAGCAGGCGCACCAGGAACCCTAGCACAATCGAGGCCAAAACCGCCAACGCGATCGTCATAATCACCGCTTCCACCTGGGGAATCCATTGGCGGTGTCCGGCCACGCGGGCGGCCAGGCCATTGGCGACCGCCGCGGGGTTGGCCGCGGACAGGTTGGGGTTGACCGAGGCCGTGGCCAGGAAGCCCGTCAGGATCGCCCCGATCGTGCCGCCGACCGCATGCACTCCGAAGGTGTCCAGGGCGTCATCGTAGCCAAAGCGCGACTTGACCGTCGTCACGAAGAAGTACGGCACGATCGCCGCCAGGACCCCGATGATGACCGCCCCGGTGGTGTCGACAAAGCCGCAGGCCGGCGTGATGACGACCAGGCCGCCGACGGCGCCCGAGCAGAAACCCAGGATCGAGGCGTGCCCGCGGAAGATCTTCTCCATCATGCCCCAAACGAACGCGGCGGTGGCCGCGGCCAGGGTGGTGGCGGTGAACGCATTGGCGGCGATGCCGTCGGCGGCCAGCGCCGAACCTGCATTGAATCCGTACCACCCCACCCAGAGCATGGCCGTGCCGACCATGCAGAGCACCATGCTGTGGGGCGGCATCTTCTCGCGGCCGAATCCGACCCGCGGTCCGATGATCAGGCAGAGGATGAGGGCGGACCACCCCGAGCTCATGTGCACGACCGTGCCGCCCGCAAAATCGATCGCCGGGATCCCCGCGTGCCCGTTGAGAATGCCGTCCAGCCAGCCCGTGCTTCCCCATACCATGTGCGCCAGCGGGAAGTACACGACCAGCATCCACAAGGCGACGAACAGGAGGAGGGCCATGTACTTCATGCGCTCGGCCACCGCGCCGACGATGAGCGCCGGGGTGATGATCGCAAACATGAGCTGGAACATCGCAAACAGGTTCTGCGACACCCAGAAGCTGTACTCGGGGTTGGGGGCCGAGGTCACTCCGCGCAGCCAAAAGTATTCCGAGCCGCCGAGCAGCCCGCTGCCGAAGCTGCGCCCGAAGACCAGCGAGTAGCCGACGGCCCACCAGAGGACCGTCACCAGGCCGGCGATGCCCAGGCATTGGGCCAGGACCGAAAGGACGTTCTTCTTGCGCACCAGGCCGCCGTAAAAGAGGGCGAGGCCGGGCAGCGTCATGAACAGCACCAGCGCGGCGCTGGTCATCATCCAGGCGTTGTGTCCCGGGCCGGACGCGCCGGCCAGGGCGCGGCCCGGATCCTGATTGCGAATGTAGGCTTCGAGGGCCGACAGCCGGTCCTCCGTCGTCAGGGCTGGCACCGCTGCGAGCAGCGGCAGGGGGGTTTGGATCATTAAAAACTAGACGGCCGACTCGCCGCGCTCGTCGGTGCGGATCCGCACCACCTCTTCGAGCGGCACCACGAACACCTTGCCATCGCCGATCTTTCCGGTCTTGGCCGAACGCACGATCGCGTCCACCGCCTTGCCGGCCAGCTCGTCCGAGACCGCCACTTCGATCTTCACCTTGGGCAGGAAGTCCACGGTGTACTCGCTGCCGCGATAGATCTCGGTGTGTCCCTTTTGGCGGCCAAATCCCTTCACTTCCGTCACGGTCATGCCCTCGATTCCAGTTTCGGCGAGCGCCGCCTTCACTTCCTCGAGCTTGAACGGCTTGATGACCGCGATGATCAGTTTCATGAAGCTGAACTTATTGGATTGCCCCGAAAATTAGGCAAGCCTTGGGCTCAGGGCGGCAGCACGGTCGCGATGTGCAGGTCGGCCAATTGCCGGGGTGTCACCGGAGTCGGGCTGGCGGCCATCAGGTCCTGGCCCTTTTGCGTCTTGGGGAAGGCGATCACGTCGCGGATGCTGGTGGTGCCGCACAGCAGCGCGACCATCCGGTCGAGCCCGAACGCGATGCCGCCGTGGGGTGGGGCGCCGTAGGTGAACGCCCGCAGCATGTATCCAAACCGGCTCTCGACGACGTCCGCCGGGATCTTGAGCACTTCCTCGAACACCTTCTTCTGCAGGCTGGGCTGGTGAATGCGGATCGATCCTCCGCCCAGCTCCATGCCGTTCAGGACGACGTCGTAGTGCTGGCCGCGGGCCTTTTCCGGCGCGCTGTCGAGCAGGGGCACGTCCTCCGGAACCGGCGAGGTGAACGGGTGATGGGTCGCGAGGTGCCGCTTGGACTCCTCGTCGTAGGTCATGAGCGGAAAGTCGATGACCCAGAGGAAGCGCCAGTCGTCGGCCCGGATATCGAGCTTGCCACGCTTTTGCAGCAGCGCCGCCGCCTCCAGGCGGATGCGGCCGAGGATCGCGCAGGCCTTTTCCCAGGGCGCCGCGGCAAAGAAGATCATGTCGCCGTCCGCCGGCGCGAGGCGGCGGGTCAGCTCGGCCTTCTCCGTCTCGGAGAAGAATTTCACGATCGGCGACTTCCATTCGCCGCCCTCGACCTTGATGAAGGCGAGCCCTTTGGCCCCGAGCGAGCGGGCGACGTCCTCGAGGTTCTTCAGTTCGCCCTGGGTCAGGTCGGCGAGGCCCTTGGCGTTGAGCGCCTTGATCGCGCCGCCGGCGGCCACCGTGGCCGAAAAGACCTTGAAGCCCGAGGTGCGGAACGTGTCGGTGAAATCGGCCAATTCCAGCCCGAAGCGGACGTCCGGCTTGTCGACGCCGTAGCGGTTCATGGCCTCGACAAAGGGCATGCGCGGGAACGGCGTCGGCAGGTCCACGCCCAGGACGTCCTTCCAGACCCGCTTCAGCATGCCCTCGAAGAGCCGGTAGATGTCCTCGCGGGTGACAAAGGAGACCTCGACGTCGACCTGGGTGAACTCCATCTGCCGGTCGGCCCGCAGGTCCTCGTCGCGGAAGCAGCGGGCGATCTGGAAATACTTTTCCACGCCCGCGACCATCAGGATCTGCTTGAACTGCTGGGGCGACTGGGAAAGGGCGTAGAACTGGCCGGGATGGATGCGGGAGG
>DASRSH010000046.1:0-13751 GCA_035656575.1 Opitutaceae bacterium | reverse complement strand
TCGTTGGCCTGGATCTCCAGGCCGGGCAGGGAATTGGCCTCGGCGTTCTCGCTCAGGATCAGGTTGCGGTTGCTCTGATAGGCGTCGGTCCGCTGCGCGTCGGGATCGACGATGATCAGGCCCGAAAAGATGGTCTTGGCGCTGTCCAGCAGGGCGTTCTTGTACAGCAGGTCGGACTTCGTGTTCGGCGCCTGGTGGACCTGCAGCGTGCGCTGGTCGAATTCCTGCCTGCCCTTGGCGACGGTGAGCGCCAGCATCTCGGAAAAGGCGCCGGGCGCCTGGAGCTGGCTGAGGGATTCGTGGCGCGACTGGCGGCCGCCCAGATGAAGATTGAGCGACTGCACGCGCGCGTCCCGGCGAACGACCGTGGAGTTGAGCTGGAACGACAGCGTGTCCGCCCCCCAGTGCTGCACGCCGACATAGGAGAGGCGTGCGCCGTGCCCGACGTAGAGGTCATTGGCGCCGATGCCCAGGGGCGCCTCCCCGCCGAACAGGTCGATGACCGTGGCCGACGCGTTGTCCTCCAGCACCACGAGGGTGTGGGGGAAGGCGGCCTGGCCGCCGGCCACATGCGCGACGACGATCGGGTCGGGCAGCTCGACGCCGCGCGGCACGTACACGAAGGCGCCGTCGCCCAGAAATGCGGCATGCAGGGCGGCGAACTTGTCCGAGCCGAGGCGCTGGGCCTGGGCCATGAAATGAGCCTCGAGCAGATCGCGATCCTGGCGGGCGGCGTCCGACAGGCTGGTCACCACCACGCCCTTGGCGACCCACTCGGCGGGCAGGCCGGTGCTGTGCTGCAGGCGGTTGCCGACGAACGACAGGCGGGCCGTGGCGGCCACTTCGGGCAGCAGGGGTCCCGGCGAGGGCTGGGCCGTGGCCGGCGCGGTTTCCGGCGCGGCAAGCGACAGGCCGGAGATCGTGCTGAAGCGCCAGGCCTCATCGGTGCGGCGCGGCAGCGGCAGCGACGAGAACTTCTCGTAGGCGGCCCGCTTGCGCTCGATCCACCATTCGGGGGCGTGGTGCAGCTCCGCCAGATGGCGGGCGAAGCGTTCAGCGGTGAAATCGCCGAGGGCGGGGGCGTCGATGACGGAAGCGGCGTCGGACATCACCCCACCGATCCTTCCATTTCCAGGTCGATGAGGCGCTTGAGTTCGACGGAATATTCCATCGGGAACTGGCGCGCGAGGTCGTTGATGAATCCGTTCACGGACAGGCTCATGGCCTGGCCTTCGGTCAGCCCGCGCTGGCGCATGTAAAAGATCTGCTCTTCGCTCACCTTGGAGACGCTGGCCTCGTGCTGGACGAAGTTGGCGTCGCCCCGCACCGTGATGGCCGGATAGGTGTCGGTGCGGCTGTTGGTGTTGATGAGCAGCGCGTCGCACTCGGTGTTGTTCTTGCAGCCCCGCAGGTGCCGGGGAATGTGGACCACGCCGCGGTAGGTGGAGCGGCCCTGGCCGACGGAGATCGACTTGGCGACGATGTTCGAGGTGGTCTCGTCCGCCGCGTGGATCATCTTCGCGCCCGTGTCCTGATGCTGGCCGTCGTTGGCCAGGGCGATCGAGATGACTTCGCCCCGCGCCTTGCGGCCCTTGAGGACGACGCCGGGATATTTCATCGTGAGCCGGCTGCCGATGTTGCAGTCGATCCACTTGATCTCGGCCTCCTCATGGGCGAGGCCGCGCTTGGTGACCAGATTGAACACGTTCGGGGCCCAGTTCTGGACGGTGATGTACTGGATCTTGGCCCCCTTGAGGGCCACCAGCTCCACCACGGCGCTGTGCAGGGTCGACGTGGAGAACTTCGGCGCGGTGCACCCCTCCATGTAGGTGACCTCGGAGCCCTCGTCCGCGATGATCAGGGTGCGCTCGAACTGGCCGAAGTTTTCCGCGTTGATGCGGAAGTAGGCCTGCAGCGGATGGGACACCTTGACGCCCGGCGGCACGTAGATGAAGGACCCGCCGGAGAACACCGCGCTGTTCAGCGCGGAGAACTTGTTGTCCCCGGTGGGGATCACCTTGCCGAACCACTTGCGGAACAGCTCGGGATGCTCGCGCAGGCCCTCCGTCGAATTGACGAAGATGACGCCCTGCTTGGCCACCGTCTCCTTGATGTTCGAGTAGGCCGCCTCGCTGTCGAACTGGGCCTCCACGCCGGCCAGGAACTTGCGCTCCTGCTCGGGAATGCCCAGCCGCTCGAAGGTGCGCTTGATGTCGTCGGGCACCTCGTCCCACGTCCGCTTGGGCTTCTGCCCGCTGGCCAGGTAATAGCGGATCTTGTCGAAGTTGATGTTCTCCAGGTCGCGGGTGGCCCAGTGCGTGGGCAGCGGCTTGGATTGGAAGACCTTGAGGGCGTTCTGGCGGAAGGCGTGCAGCCACGGCAGCTCCTTCTTGACCGAGCTGATGTAGTCGACCGTGCGCTCCGACAGGCCGCTGCCCGCGTCGAAGTCGTACTTCACGTCATAGCTGAAGTTGCCCGCCGACTGGTCGATGCCGGCGACAACGGATTGGGATTCGGTTTCAGTGGTCGTGCTCATGCCGCGAACTCCTTCTTGACCCAGTCGTAGCCCTTGGCCTCGAGCTCGACGGCCAGGGACTTGTCCCCGCTCTTCACGATCCGCCCGTCGAACATGACGTGGACGAAGTCGGGAACGATGTAATTGAGCAGGCGCTGGTAGTGGGTGATGACGAGGACGCCCAGGCCCGGCCCGCGGAGCTGGTTCACGCCGTCGGAGACGATCTTGAGGGCGTCGATGTCCAGGCCGGAGTCGGTTTCGTCCATCAGCGCGAACTTGGGCTCGAGCATCGCCATCTGGAGAATCTCGCAGCGCTTCTTCTCGCCGCCGGAGAACCCGTCGTTGACCGCCCGCGAGGTGAACTTGCGGTCGATCTTCAGCAGGTCCATCCGCTGGTAGAGGCGCTTGTAGTAGGCGGTGGCGTCGATCTCCTCGCCCTCGCCCAGCTTGGCCTGGAGGGCGGCGCGCAGGAAATTGGCGATCGTGACGCCCGGGATTTCGCTCGGATACTGGAAAGCCAGGAAGAGCCCGGCCCGGGCGCGTTCATCCGGTTCCATTTCCAGAATGGAGGCCCCGTCGAGCAGGACGTCGCCGC
Source organism: Opitutaceae bacterium (assembly GCA_035656575.1). Lineage (GTDB taxonomy): Bacteria > Verrucomicrobiota > Verrucomicrobiia > Opitutales > Opitutaceae > Palsa-1447. Next base: position 10,641 of record DASRSH010000046.1, on the reverse strand, counting down.
GGGTGATGGCGTAGTCGGGATGTCCGACGATCGCCTTGGAGAGCGTGGATTTGCCCGTGCCGTTCGGGCCCATGATCGCGTGAACTTCGCCGCTGCGCAGGGTCAGCGAGACGCCCTTGACGATTTCTTTGTCTCCGATCGAGACGTGCAGGTCTTTGATTTCGAGCTGAGCCATGGAAAGGGAATTAGCGTTTCGAGCCGCGAAAGGTGATCTCGACCGACCGGGCGTCAAAGCCCGGCGGGAGGACGGATTTGACGTGGTCCAGCACGGCAGGCGGCAGTTCGATATCGTGGGTCTTGCCGGTCGCTTCGTCGTGAAAATGCGCGTGAGGCTCCAGGTTCGGACAGTACCGCGTGGGGCCGCGTTCGAAGTTCACCTGGCGGACCAGGTTGCACGTGACCAGGGTTTCCAGGCAGTTGTACACCGTCGCGAGAGAGATGGTGGGCAGGTCGGTCTTTACGCGTGCAAACACCTCCTCTGCAGTGGGATGGTCGCGCTTTCCCAGCAGCACATGGTAGACGATTTCACGCTGGGGCGTGGTTCGCAGGCCGCTATCGGCCAGCCTCTGCGCCAACGGTTCCGGTAGATTGCCCATGGGGAGGCTTAACCAATTGGAATGGGACTAATTTTCAAGAAGGAATTAGAACTATTCTAACAGGTCTCTCCCCTTTTTCACAATTGGCTCCCTGTGAAGGCGATTGGTCATGCCGAATGCGGGAATTTCGCAGCCGGGCCCTTGCGCCCCGGGTGCGGGTTCGTCATCAAAGGCGCAGGGGGCGGCTCCCGCCTTTCATTATGCCCGAAATATCGGACCCGCGTCTGCTCGCCTACCTCAACCTCAAGCTGCGCGAAATCGGCCAGCCCGGCGTCGCCCTCCCGCGCGAGAACGGGCTGGCCGAGTTCGCCGATCATTTCCTGGACCTGAGCCGGGAAAAGGACCGCGTCCTCATTCGGCACCTGTGTCCGGCCGATCAGCGGATCCAGGACTTCCTTTCCCGCGTCCTCGGCGCCGACGCTCCCCGCCTGCCCAGCACGACCCTGGTCCTCGACCGTCCCGGCCTCGCCCGGACCCTGTCGCTTCCGCCCGAGCGCGACGAGCACCACAGCAGCATTCTCGCGTCCTACCGCGTGAACCAGGGCGTCCTGCACAATCCGCGCAGCGACCGGCGGACGACCCAGGGCATTTTTCACGTGGCGGAAGGCGGCCTGCCGATTCCCAACGACAAGAAGGCGGTGCCGCTGGCCGTGTTCGGCCGCCTCCTCGCCCGCGCCTTCCAGCCCCCGGACGAACTCCTGGAGCTGCCCTTCACGGCGGCCCAGCCCGCGCCGGCCCGCTGCTTCGTGTCGCTGCACCTGCGCCCCATCGTCGTGCCCGCCGTCCCCGGCTTCACCCCCGAGCGGCGGATGGAGACGCGCTTCATCGTGCCCGGTTCGCTCGTCGCCAACCTCGACTTCATCGAAAGCATCTTCGGCAACGCGGGCGATCCCCTGCTGCCCGAAAACGACGCCGCGCTCGATCCGGAGCACTGGACCGGCCAGACCGGGTGCGTCATCCTCGCGACCCATCTGGTGGGGACGCCGAAGCGGGAACTCGGGCTGCCGGCGTGGGCGGACGCGACCGAGCGCCAGCGCCGGGACGGAATGTGCTGGCGCGATCCGGCCGAGCCCTACAACGGAGGCTCGCCCTTCAAGCTCACGGCCCGGGACGCCGCCGGCGTCGTGGTCACCCTGATTTCCGACAATTACTTCGGCTACTGCAAGAAGGAGGTGAAGACCCAGATCAGCTTCGCCGCGAATCTGCTCGGCCGCGCCGAGGAGGAGCACGCCGGCGGCGCGATCGTCTTCCCCAGCTACGACCTGGGCGAGAACTTCCAGCTGGCCTCGAATCTGCCCGAGGTGAACCACACCGCGGCCGGGGCGTTCGCCCTCCTGGGCGCGGCGGCGGACCCGCAGCCGGGCGGCTGGGCGCGGGACCGCACGTATCCCAATATTCATTACGTGCCGGAATCCGCGCGCTTCGACCTGCGGACCCAGCGGATCGGCTGGCGCGACGGCGGGGGCCGCGAGCAGTCGCTCAAGCTCCTGCCCGGCTGCACCTACGTGCTGCCCTCCGGCTACAAGGTCGAGATGGCCAAGCCGGACGAGGGCACCCAGTGGCGCCTGCGCGGCACGACCGCCGAAGGCCTGCTCTGCCACAAGCCCTGCACCGTCTCCGGCGGCGGGAAGTCCGAGATCTCCAAGCCGATCGCGGACGCGACCTTCAACGGCCCGGTCTATGTCGGCCACCTGCACCGCGACCTGGAGGAGGTCGAGGCGATTCTCAAGCGGGACTACCGCGACCGCTTCCGCGATCCGCAGCGCGAGCAGGCGAGCCGGGGCCGGCCCCTGCTCAGCCCGGAACGCTCCCTGGGCTCGGTGGTCAAGCTCCTGACCCGCAGCCCGGATTATTCCGACGCGTACAACCAGTGGCTGGCCGGGATCCCCCGCTCGATCCGCGATCTCGTGCTGCTGGTCAAGCGCCAGTACAAGCCCGAATGGGGCGAGGACTGGCGCGCCCAGTTCAGCGTCGACCTGATCAATGCCCGGCCGGGGCACGAGCTCAAGTACCGGCAGGAGCGGCTGCTCACCCACTACCTGCGGGTGGGTTACACCCGCGAGGGGGGCTGGCGCACCTTCACCCTGCGCTCGGATTTCCTGCCCGCGGAAAAGATCCAGGCGGAGGACGACATCACCGCCTCGACGGTGGCGCCGCGCGCGCAGGTCCTGGGGCTGCCCGCCTGGGTGGCCGAGCCCTCGCTCAAGTTTGTCCTCAATTGCGAGCAGCGCCTTTTCCAGCGCCCGGACGACGCCATTGTCCGCGGCTATGACCGGCGGACCGAGCGCGACTTCAGCCGGCCGGGGCTGTTCTGCTCCAATTACGAGCCGCTGGCGCGGCCGGCCGCCCTGGCCATCGTCGATGACACTCTGGGCTTCGAGGCCTTCACGCCGCCGTTGCAGGCCGCCTTGCGCGATTTTCTCGCCGCCGAGCGGCCGGCTTACGTGGTTTCGCCCTCGCATCCGCGCATCGTCGACGGGGTGCGGACCAAGAATCCCCGCTATCTCCAGTACCGGCCCGATCTGGAGGAGCCCCGCGCGAGCTATCTGGCGCAGATCGGCGCCCGGCTTTACCGGCGGCTGCCGGGGGACGCGCCGGCGCCTTTTCCCGTCGGCGCGGAATTGATCGGACGCCGGCTCAATCCGCCCGAGGCGGGAGTGCGGCCGCTGTGCGTGTTCGGGCCGATCCACTACCAGGAGCTGCCGGAGGCGTTCATGGACCTGATCGCGAGCCTGACCGGCCGTTCCCCTTCGACCACGGGGGCGGGCTCCGAGGGGGCGCTGACCAAGGGGCCGTTCAACGCCCTGCCGCCCATCTACGACCTCAACGCCGCCCTGGTGTCGCACATCCTCACCGGCCTGCCGATCTGGTCCACCGCGGCCGGGTGGGTGGGGCCGCACCATCGGGTCGACCACGACATCAGCCTGCTCGTGCCTGAAATCTGGTGCCGCATGACGCCGCCGGAGCGCGAGCCGGCGTACCTGATCGCCCAGGGCCACCTGGAGCGCTGCGCCGACTTCGAGCACCAGGGCAAGCCCGTCCTCGCCAGCCGCCTGGGCTGGCGGATCACCGCGCGCTTCGTGCAGACCTTCTGCGGCCGCGTCCTGGCGGACCCCACCGCGCTCTTCGACGAGGAGTTTCTCCAGCCGGAACGGCAGGGGATGGACGTGTTCGCGGACGGAGTGGACAACATCGTCACCGCCATGCGCGACGCCGCGGCCCACTATTTTGCCGACGGATCGGTCGCCGCCGCCTGCCCGCCGTTGCGCGCGCTGCTCCATATCATGCGCGATGGCGTCTGGGAGGGCAAAGGCCCCGAGGCCGCCTCCTTCCGCGCCCTGTTCACGCGCGAGGTCCTGCTGGCGAGCGACTGGTACCGGGCGCGGCTGGAGGCGCAGCAGACGATCGACGCGCACCTGCTCGCCCAGCACGCCGCCTATCTGGACCGCTTCCTCGCCCGGCCCAACTATGCCGACGTGGCGGAGAAGCTCGGCGTGCGCGAGCGGCTGCGCCGCACCTCGGCCGCGCTGGCCGCGGCCCGGAGCCCGCAGCGGCGCCAGGAACTGGTCGGAACGATCGGCGCCGAGCCGGAGATCGCGGCGCACCTTCCCGCCAGTTAGTACCGAAAGACTTTCAGGCCCGGGACGTCGTCAAACCGGCCGTCCCGGCTCACCAAGCCAACATTACCGCGCAATGCCTGGGCGGCCAATCCGGTAGGCCTCGAGGGCGACGCTGATCGTCTTGGTCGGCATGCATGCACGGCGCATGCATGGAGACGACCGGTCAATGGCGGGCGGCGCGCCAGGCCAGCGCCGCGCCTTCCGTCGCGCGGATCCAGGCGGATTTCTCGTCCGTGTACGCGTGGACGTCGCGGGGATGCAGCGCCGCGGCGCGGCGCTTTTCCGCCTCGTAGGCCCGCGCCACGGCGGCGTGGGCCCGCAGATAATCGCGAAACGCCAGGTGGCGCGCAAACTCCGTCGAATCCGCGGCGAAGAAATGGAGCTGGGCGCGGCGGATGCCGGCCGCGTCGGTCAGCGAGCAGTAGCGGCGGCCCGCGATGCCGAGTTCGCCCAGCCAGGCGTAGCCCAGGGCCTCGATGCGTTCGCGCGCCTGGTCCAGCGCCGCCAAATCCGTCACCACCGGCAGGAGATCGATGATGGGCTTGGCCGCCAGCCCCGGCACCGAAGTCGATCCGATGTGGTGCACGGCGGTCAGCACCGGTCCCAGCACCTCGAGCTGCCGGGAAAGGGCCTGCGCCTGAAGCGGCCAGGCCGGATCGTAGGGCGCGATGACGACGGGCCGCGACGGCTTGGGGTGATGGCACCAATGCCACGGTTCGTAGCGCAGGCCGTAGGGATTGTGGGCAGGGTAGGAGAGACGGAAGCCGAACTCCGGGGCGTGGAGCACGAGCCACGCGAACGCGGGCGTGTGCGCGAAGGCTTCCTCGAGGGAGTGGGATTCGGGGCAGCCGATGTCCAGGGCGCGGCCGGTGTGGTGTTCGCTGTGCCCGGGCGGGGCGACCGTGCGGTAAATTTCCGCGAGGGTCTGGCCGGCGGCCTGCTTGCCCGCGATGATCTCGCGCTGGCGCGCGACGCTGCGGAAGCCGCTCAGCGGCCACAGCATGATGCCCGCCCGGCCGGCGGCGGCGCGCAGCGCCTGCCAGGCCGCGGCCGCCTCGGGGGTCAGGCGGATTTCCGCGCCGTCGTCGGGCGCGAAGTCCGCGACGACGAGTTCGGCCGCCTCCGGCTGCGCCGGAAGCGGAAGCGGCGGCCCGCCGCTTCCCCGGGCGTTCATTCGTGATGCTCTTGGTCGGACAGCCAGCGCTCGGCCTCGATCGCCGCCTGGCAGCCCATCCCGGCGGCGGTGATCGCCTGGCGATAGACATGGTCGGCGCAGTCGCCCGCGACGAAGACCCCCGGCACCTTGGTCTTCACCTGGGAGCCGGGCGCGGGCTGGAAATAGCCATTGGCGTCGACGTCCAAGGCGGCGGCGAAGGGGCCGGTGTTGGGCACATGGCCGATGGCGACAAAGATGCCGCTCACGGCCAGGACCCGCTCCGCGCCGGATTTCACGTGCCGGATCTTCAGTCCCTTCACGCCGTCGGGCACGCCCAGCGCCTCCACCGGCACGCTGTCCCACACGCACTCGATCTTGGGGTGCGACGTGGCCCGCGCGGCCATGATGCGGGAGGCCCGCAGCGCGTCGCGGCGATGCACCAGATAGATCTTGCGCGCAAAACGGGTCAGAAACAGCGCCTCCTCGGCGGCGCTGTCCCCGCCGCCGATCACGGCCACGTCCTGGTTGCGGTAAAACGCGCCGTCGCAGGTGGCGCAGGTCGTCACGCCCTTGCCCCCGAACAGCTCCCTCTCGCCGGGAATCCCCGTCATGCGCGCCGAGGCCCCCGTGGCGATGATCACGCTGCGCGCCTCGACCGTCCGGTCGGCCGTGACCAGCCGCCGGGGGTGGGCTCCCAAATCGACCGACGTGATGAGCCCCTGCTCAAAGCGCGCGCCGAACTTGGCCGCCTGCTGGCGCAGGTTCTCCATCAGCTGGAATCCGTCGACCCCTTCGGGAAAGCCGGGAAAGTTCTCGACCTCGCTGGTGGTCGTGAGCTGGCCGCCCGGCTGCGCCCCTTCGAGCACGAGGGGGTTGAGGTTGGCGCGGGCGGCGTAGATCGCCGCCGTCAGGCCGGCGCAGCCGGTGCCGACAATGACGACATTCTCGGGAGAAGCTTGGGACATGGAGCGTGAAAGAAGCCCTTACCATCCATAGGTTCGGCGCAGCCGCAATTCCTGATAGAGGTCCGGGGAAAGTTCCTGCAGGAACCGGCTGGGGCTCTGCAGCATGGCGGGGCCGCCCTTGGTGTTGACCTTGGGAAAGCACAGATACAGCTCGTCGCGGGCCCGGGTCACCGCGACGTAAAACAGCCTCCGCTCCTCCTCGACGTCCCCGCTCTCGATCGACCGCCGCAGGGGGAAAAGCCCGTCCGCCAGGCTGATCAGGAACACGGCCGAAAACTCCAGCCCCTTGGCCTGGTGGACAGTGGTGAGGCGCAGCGCGTCCGCGTCGGGATCGACCGAACGGTCGCTAGTCTCGCTGTTGAGCAGCATGATCTGCGCGAGCAATTCCTGCATGTCCGGAAAGCGGCCGGCGAAGCCGACCAGCGACTTGAGATCGTCCAGCCGCGAGCCGTAGTTGGCGTAGGCGCCCTTGAGGTAGTCCCCATACCAGCCGTCGATCGCAAGATCGACGGCATTGGCCGGCGACATCGTCCGCATGGCCTCGCCGACCTGCTGCAGCGAGGCGACCAGCTTGGGCCATTCCTCGCGGCCGGCGGGCGGCACCTTGGCCGCGACCGCCGGATCGCCGAGGGCGTCGAGGAAGTCGCGCTCCTGCCCGCGCGCCACGTCGAGGGCCGCGGCATGCAGCTTCTGCGCGCCTTTGTCGCCCACCTTGGGCAGCAGGACGGCGATGCGCTGCCACGCCATCGTGTCGCCGGCGTTGTACACGAAGCGCAGCAGCGCCACCAGGTCGCGCACGTGCGCCTGCTCGAAAAAGCGCACCCCGCTCGTGATCTGATAGGGGATCTGCAGGCGCGAAAGTTCGAGTTGGATGTCGAGCGCCTGAAAATGCGCACGGTAGAGGATGGCGATGTCCTTCAGGTCGCATCCCTGGTCGACCAGACCGCGGACGCGCTGGACGATGAACTGCGCCTGCTCGCGCCCGTCCATCGTCTGCACGTAGAAGGGCTTTTCGCTGTTGGCCCGCGCGGGCCGCAGTTCCTTGTCGAAATGCCGCCCCTTTGGCTGCGCCTCCAGGACGCCGTTGGCGAGGGCGAGGATCTGGGGCGTCGAGCGGTAGTTGGTTTCGATCCGGAAGATCTCGGTCCCGGGATGGCGGTCGGGGAAGGTGAGGATGTTCTCGAAGTTCGCGCCGCGCCAGGAATAGATGCACTGCGCGTCGTCGCCGACCGCCATCACGCGGTGGTGGGCGCCGATGAGGTCCACGATTTCCGACTGGAGCCGATTGGTGTCCTGGTATTCGTCCACCAGCACGTGGCGGAAGCGGTGCTGGAAATACGCCGCCGTGTCGGGCGAGCTCTTCAGCAGGTCCAGCCAGAACTCCAGCAGGTCGTCGTAGTCGAGCACCCCGGACTCCCGCTTCTTGTCGGCATAGCGCTGGGCGAAGGCGGGAACGCGGTCGATCACGCCGTCATGCTGCGGGAAATGGCGCGCGATCGTCTCCCCCAAGGGCAGGCGGGTATTGCGGGCCAGCGAGATCATCGCGTGCAGGGGGCCCGGACGCGGATGGGCCTTGTCCTTGAAAAACCCCTTGTCCGCCTCCTCCACCGCGTCGCGGAGCAGCCCTTCCGCCTCCTCGGCGTCGAGAATCGTGAACGAGCGCTTGAGGCCCAGCGCTTCGCCGTGGCTGCGCAGGGCCCGGTGGCCCATGCTGTGGAACGTGCCGCCCCAGAAGCGGGCCGGCTCGAACCCGGTCAGGTCGTGCACGCGGTGGAGCATTTCCTTGGCGGCCTTGTTGGTGAAGGTGAGCAGGAGGATGTCCCCGGGGCGCACCCCCTGCGACAGGAGCCACGCCACCCGGTAGGTCAGAGTGCGGGTCTTCCCGGAACCGGCGCCGGCCAGGACCAGCATGGGCCCGGGCTGGGCGGTGACGGCCGCGTACTGCTCGTCGTTGAGCAGCCCGCGAAAGTCGATCGCCGGCCCCGCCTTCGCCCACGCTCCGGCGGGCGGCTCGGACTCAAGGGGGAAATCCATGCCTAGAGAATGGCAAGTTCGTCGCGGTGCACCACCTCGACGCCCTTTTTCCCGGCCACGGCGGGAATCTGCTCGCTGCCCAGCGAGGAGCGGCCGCGCGCGAAGGGGACGGCGTCGGGGCCGGCGATATTGACCACCTCGCCGGCGGCGAAGAAGCCGTCCGCGCCGATGACCCCGACCGCCAGCAGGCTGCGGCCGTCCAGGCGCAGCGCCTGCGCCGCGCGCGCGTCGACGCGGATCGTGCCCGTCGGGCGCTGGAAGTACGCGATCCACCGCTTCTTGGCCTCCAGCGGCAGGCCGCTGGGCAGGAAAAACGTCCCCGGGCCCTTGCCGCTCAGCGAGCGCGCGACGACGGCGGGTTCCGCGCCGCTGGCGATCACGACGCCGCAGCCCGCCCGCGTGGCGATGCGCGCGGCCGAAAGCTTGCTGATCATCCCGCCCACGGCCGTTTCGCTGGCCGTGCCGCCGGCCATCGCCTCGATTTCGGGGGTGATCCGGTCGACGACCGGCACGACCTGCCCGGTGCCGCGCAGGTCGACGAGGCCGGGCGCGGTGGAGAGAATCAGCAGCATCTCCGCCCCCACCAGGCTGGCGACCATCGCGGACAGGGTGTCGTTGTCGCCGAACTTGATTTCGGCGGCGCTGACCGTGTCGTTTTCGTTGATGACCGGTACGGCGCCGTAGCCGATGAGCTGGCGGAGCGTCTCCTGCACCCCCAGATAGCGCGCGCGGGCGCGGAGATCCTCGTGGGTGAGCAGGACCTGGGCGGCGGTCAGCCCGAACGGCGCGAGCGCCTCCTGCCACACCTGCATGAGCCGGCTTTGGCCGATGGCGGCGCAGGCCTGGCGCTTGGTCAGATCCTTCGGCCGCTTGGCCAGGCCGAGGGCGTGCATGCCGAGCCCGACCGCTCCGGAGGACACCACCAGCACTTCGATGCGGCGGCGAAGCAGCTCGGCGATTTCCGCGCAGACCGCGGAGATCCGGCCGGAGTTGATCCGGCCGTCCTCGGACGTCAGGACGCCCGTCCCCAGCTTGATGACAATCCGCTTCGGAGCGCGCACGGGCGGGCCACCCGTCAAACCGCCAGCAACTCGGATTCCTTCTTCGCGAGATGCGCGTTGATGTCCGCGATCGACCGGTCGGTCGCCGCCTGCACATCCTTCTCCAGGCGTTTGGCCTCGTCCTCGGAGAGCTTCGCCTTCTTGACCGCCTCGAGCGCGTCGCGCCGCGTGTTGCGGATCTGCACCCGGCCCTCCTCGGCCAGCCGATGGGCGGCCTTGACGAATTCCTGCCGGCGCTCGCGGCTCATTTCCGGGAGGGGGACGCGCACGATCTTGCCGTCGATCACCGGATTGAAGCCGAGGTTGGCCACCTGGATGGCCTTTTCCACCGCCTTGGCCAGCCCGGCGTCCCACGGCTGGATTTGGATCATCCGTGCGTCCGGGGTCGTGATCGCCGCGCAGTCGCGCAACCGCATCTGGGTGCCGTAAGCTTCGACCATCACGCCTTCCACCATGGCGGGCGAGGCCTTGCCGGTATGGATGGCGTTGAACTCCGCAAGCGTGTGGTCCACGGCCTTTTTCATCCGGGACTGGGCATCGGTGACAAGAGGATGGCTCATGACGGGGTCAGTTGTGGACGAGAGTGCCGACCTTTCGGCCGAAGACCGCCGAGCGGATGGCGTGTTCATCCCCCAGGTCGAACACCAGAATGGGCACGTTGTTGTCGAGACAGAGGGAAAAGGCCGTCGAATCCATCACGTTGAGCCGCTGTTTCAGGGCGTCGAGGAAGGTGATGTCCTCGTAGCGCACCGCATCGGAGAACTTCTTGGGATCCTTGTCGTAGATGCCGTCGACCTTGGTCGCCTTGAGGATGATATCCACGTGCATCTCGGAGGCGCGCAGGGCGGCCGTCGTATCCGTCGAGAAGTACGGATTGCCCGTGCCGGCGACGAAGATGACGACGCGGTTCTTCTCCAGGTGCCGGATGGCCCGGCGCAGGATGAAGGGCTCGGCGATCTGATTCATCGGGATGGCGCTCTGCACCCGGGTGGTGACGCCCATCTTTTCCAGGCAGTCCATCAGCGCCAGGCCGTTGATCACGGTGGCCAGCATGCCCATGTAGTCGCCGGTCGTCCGGTCGACGCCGCGCTGCTCCCCGGCGAGCCCGCGGAAGATGTTCCCGCCGCCGATCACGACGCAGACCTGGACCCCCAGTTCGTGGATCTCCTTGATCTGGTTGCAGGTTCGCTCGAGGGTGGGACCGTCGAT
>DASRSH010000045.1:0-25806 GCA_035656575.1 Opitutaceae bacterium | reverse complement strand
TGCGCCCGTCGGTGAGCGGCGCGACGCTGACGAACCCCTCCGCGTCCACCGCAAAATGCCCGGAACCCCAGCGCTTGAAACCATAGTGTTCCTCGGACTTGGCGGCCGACCAGGCGGATGCGGATTTGCTCTTCAAAGGGCTTGCGTTCGGGAGTCGAGAATTGGTTAGATGATTCCTTTCAACTTTCGTTTCAACTTCTTTCCGGACCCGCCCTAAGCAATGCTCTCCGCCCCTTTCCTGAACGCCGTGTTTTTCGCCCAGGCCAGCGCGGCCGCGGCCCAGCAGGGCAGCATGTGGTCCTCCCTCTTCGTGATGGGGCTGTTCATCGTCGGAATGTATTTCCTGATGATCGCGCCCCAGCGCAAGAAGCAGAAGGAGCATGAAAAGATGCTCTCGGCCCTGCGCACCGGGGACGAGGTGGTGACGACCGGCGGAATTTTCGGAACCATCACGAACGTCAAGGAGGACCGCTTCGTGCTCAAGATCTCGGACACGACCAAGGTCGAAATCGGGAAGGGATTCATCTCGAGCGTGCTGCGGCGGGACGGCGAGGCCGAGAAGAAGTAATTTAACAACACCCGCTAATGCCGAAGAATAACCTCTGGAAGCTGGTTCTCAGCTTCGTGATCGCGATATGGGCGATCTCGGAGCTGTTTCCGCTCAAAAGCATCCCGTTCGAGACCTACGCCCGCGAACACGCCACCGCCCACCAGGCCGAATTCGACCAGCTGCTGACCGAGGCGCATAACCGCGCCGTGGCCACCCACGGCACCGGGCACGCCATAAGCACGTTCACCGCCCTGCTGCAGATCGGCAAGGAGCGGCGGATCGACCTGAGCCAGTATTTTCCCGACATCCGGCTGGAGAGCACGCTGCGGAACATCGACAAGCGCAATCAGATCCTGATGCAGGAGCTGGAGCGCCGCTCGCACGCCCACCTGCAGCCCGGCCTCGACCTGGCCGGCGGCGTGCAGGTCACCCTGCAGATCGACCAGCGGGCCTTCCAGAACCAGCCCGAGTACCTCAAGCAGCAGTCGCTGCAGAAGGCGATCGACATCATCAGCGCCCGCATCAACGGCCTCGGGGTCGCCGAGCCGGTCGTGCGGCCGGTGGGGGCCGACCGCATCGAGGTCGAATTGCCGGGCCTGGACCCGCGCGAGGACCCGCAGACCATCGACGCCGTCAAGGCGCCCGCCCTGCTCGAATTCAAGGAGGTCGATCCCGACCCGAACGACCGCCCCGGCGTGACCGAGGCGCCCCCCGGCTACGAACTGATGACCTCGGAGGACGACCGGGGCAACGGCGCTCCCGCCGAGGAGCTCTTCATCAAGCGCATCCCGATGGCGACCGGCGAAATCATGGAGAAGGCCGGCGTGCGCCCGAATCAGTTCGGCCAGCCCGAGATCGAGATGCAGTTCACGTCGCAAGGGCGCAAGGAATTCGCCCGGATCACCCAGCAGATCCTCGATGACGCCCGCAAGCACGGCGAAAACCAGGGCCGCATGGCGATCGTCCTCGACGGGCGGCTCTATTCGGCGCCGTACGTCCACGAGATGATCGACAGCCCCCAGGCGCAGATCACCGGCAGCTTCACCGATCGCGAGGCGATGAACATCGCCAACGCCCTGAACAACCCGCTGCCCTTCGCCCTGACCGTGCAGCAGCAATTGGTCGTCGGGCCCACCCTGGCCCAGGACGCGATCTCCAGCGGCGAGCGCGCCGCGATCATCGGCGCCGTCCTCGTCGCCGGGTTCATGATCACCTATTACACCATCGGCGGCGTGATCGCGGTCTCCATCCTGGCCGTGAACGTGATGATCATCCTCGGGGTGATGGCCAGCTTCGGGGCCACCATGACCCTGCCCGGGCTGGCCGGCATCGTCCTCACGATCGGCATGGCGGTGGACGCGAACATTCTCGTTTTCGAGCGCATGCGCGAGGAGCTCAAGCTGGGCAAGTCGCTCAAGACCGCCCTCGCGGCCGGCTACGACAAGGCCTTCGTCACGATCGTCGACGCCCACGTCACGCAGCTGGTGATCTGCCTCATCATGATCGTGTTCGGGACGGGCCCGATCAAGGGCTTCGGCATCACCCTCGCGATCGGCGTGTTCTCGACCATGTTCACCGTCCTCGTCACGGCCCACATGATCATGGAGTGGCTGATCGGCAACGACATCATCAAGAAGATGCCGATGCTGCACTTCCTGCACACCGAGAACTTCGACTTCGTGAAGTACGGGCTGCCGTCCTTCGTCTGTTCCTGGACCATCGTGCTGATCGGACTGGGGGTCGTGGTCTACAAGGGCCATGCCATCGAGGGCATCGATTTCGCCGGCGGCGACGACGTTTCGATGTCCTTTCACGAGCGGCTGACCCCCAGCCAGATCCGAAGTGTGGCCGAACATGAGCACCTGGGCGAGGTGAACCCCGCCTATGTGAGCGCGGTCGGCGGCAACGGCGCCGAAACCCTCACGGTCGAGACCCAGTACAACCATTCCGACGCCCTGGTCAGCGCCCTGCAGAAGGCCTATCCCCAGGCGGGCGTGGAGAAGATCGGCGAGGACCACATCGGGCCGTCCATCGGCTCGGAGGTGGAGTGGAACGCGATCAAGTCGATCCTCCTCTCCATGGTGGTCATCCTGATCTACGTGGCCTTCCGCTTCGAATTCGGCTTCGGCGTCGGCGCAGTCGTGGCCTCGATCCACGACATCCTGATGACCATCGGGGTGTTCGTCATCTTCGGCCACAAGTTCAACGCGCCCATGGTCGCGGCCATCCTCTCCATCGCGGGCTATTCGATCAACGACACCATCGTCGTGTTCGACCGCATCCGGGAGGAGCTGAAGCTCAATCCCAACATGAAGCTGCGCGACGTGGTGAACCTCGGCATCAACCGGGTGTTCTCGCGGTCGATGATGACCAGCTTCGCGGCCTTCCTGGCCGCGCTGTCGCTCTTCGTCTTCGGCACCGGGGTGATGAAGGACCTCTCCTTCACCTTCCTCGTCGGCATCATCACGGGCACTTTCTCCTCCATCTACATCGCCAGCCCCGTCTTCTATTGGTGGCACAAGGGCGACCGCAAGCACGTCGAGGCCCACTCCGACGTCGCGCCGAAATACGAGTGGACGGGCTCAAGCAAGGCGTCGAAATAACGCAGCGGATTCGGCCCCATGCGCTGGATCCATCAGCCGCGGCCCGCCGCGGAGGTTGAGAGCCTAAGCAAGCAGGCCGGCGTGAGCCTGGTCATGGCCGAGCTCCTGCTGCGCGGCGGCGTGCGCGACGGGGCGACCGCGTTCCTGCGCCCGACGCTCGCGGGCCTGGGCGACCCCTTCCTCCTGCGCGGCCTGCCCGCGGCGGCGGAGCGGCTGCAGCGCGCCATCGCCGGCCGCGAACGGATCATCGTCCTGGGCGACTACGACGTCGACGGCGTCACCAGCACCGCCCTGATGGTGACGGTGCTGCGCCGGTTCGGCCTGGACCCGAAGTTCATCGTGCCGCGCCGGGCCGAGGACGGCTACGGGCTGTCGCGCAGCGCGATCGACCGGGCGCTGGAGCAGGGCAAGCCCCACCTGTTCGTGGCCCTGGACTGCGGCACCAATTCCCACGACGAAGTGGAATACCTGCAGGGGCAGGGCATCGACGTCATCGTCATCGATCATCACCGCTCCAAGGAGCGCATCCTCGAGCGCGGCATCCTGGTCAATCCGCACGTGCCCGGCGCCGAAACTGCCGAGCCCGAGACGCCCTGGCAGCATCTCTGCACCGTGGGCTTGGTCTTCAAACTGATGCACGGGCTGCTCAAGCGGCTGCGCACGGAGAACCATCCGGTGGCCTTCAGCCTGCGGCTGCGCGACCATCTCGACCTAGTCGCCCTGGGGACCGTCGCCGACCTGGTGCCCCTGACGGGGGAAAACCGCATCCTGGCCTATCATGGCCTGCGCATCATGCAGGACACGCGCCGGCCCGGGCTGCGCGCGCTGATGGAAGTGGCCGGGGTCAAGCCCGGCCAAGCCATCCTGCCGGTGGACGTGTCCTACCGCCTGGGGCCCCGCATCAACGCCTCGGGCCGGCTGGCGGACGCCGCGCTTTCGGTGGAGCTGCTCGTCAGCGAAGACGCGCGTTTCTGCTTCGAAACCGCCCGCCAGCTCGACGGATTCAACCGCGAGCGCCAGGAGATCGAGCGGCAGATCACCGAGGCGGCCGAGCGGCTGGTCGAGGAGCGCTTCGTCGCCCAGCATGGGATCGTCCTCTTTGACGAGTCGTGGCATCCGGGCGTGGTCGGGATCGTCGCCGGCCGGGTGACCCGCAAATACAACCGCCCGTGCATCGTCCTGGGGAACGAAGGACTGCTCGCCAAGGGTTCGGGGCGCAGCATCGACGGGATCAACCTGGTGGAAGTGCTGGGGCGCTGCGCCGAGCACCTGGAAAGCTGGGGCGGACATCCGATGGCGGTAGGAGTCTCCCTGGACAAGGCCCGGCTGGAGACCTTTCGCTCGCAGTTCGCCGACGCGGTCCGCGACCATTCCGGCGGCGACATCGCCGAGGCGCAGCTGGAGATCGCCGCGTGGCTGACGCCCAGCCACATCCGCGATTGGCTGATGGAGGAGCTGGACCACCTGCACCCCTTCGGCCAGGGCAATCCCGAGCCCATCTTCGGCGTCCGCGGGGTCGTTCTGCGCCAGCGGCCGGAGGTTTTCAAGGACGTGCACTTCCGCTTCTGGTTCGACGACGGCGAGGGCCGCCGGATCCACGGCGTAGCCTGGAAAATGGCCAGCCGCATTCCGCCCGCGGGTGTGCCCCTCGACTTCGCGCTGGAGCTGCACTGGAACCACTTCAACGGCCGGCGCCTGCTCCAGGTGGAACTGGTGGACTGGAAGTCGGCCTAAGCTCTTTCCGCTTGCGCTTGGCGCCAATTGCCTGCTTCTTCTCGCCTTCCAAAACGCACCCGTAGCTCAATTGGATAGAGCATCTGACTACGGATCAGAAGGTTTGGGGTTCGACTCCCTACGGGTGCGCCAACTTTGCCGCTGCCCAGCAGCGCAAAGTTGCCGCCGTAGCTCCCCTGGAGCGAAGGCGGTCGAACTACTGCCGGCCTGAGAGCACTCAGATCTCCGTGCGGCGGCGGCTCACTTCATCAGAGCAGCCACGCGCTGGGCGCTGTTCTGCGCCCAGGCGGTGTTGGTCACCCAGCCCAGGATGGCGATGGCCGCGCCGCACGCGGCCATCGCCCACCAGATGGGATGGGTCGCGGCGGAGAAGGCGATGCCGCGGGTGCGGCTTTCGTGCACCACCGTGCCGGCCACCGCGACGCCGAGGGCGGCGCCGACCTGGCGGCTGGTCGAGGCGACGGCCGCGGCCACTCCCGTCTGCGAGCGCGGCATGCCGTCGACGGCCACGGTCGAAATCGCGGGATTGACCATCCCTAGCGCAAAGCCGAACACCGCATAGGCGCCGAGCAGCAGGGGCAGCGGCGTCTGGGGGCTGAGGCCGGTGAGCAGCAGGGTGCCCGCCATCATGCCCGCGCCGGCCGCGAGCAGCGAGGGGCGGGTGCCGCGGCGGCCGACCATGCGGCCGGACAGGGGCCCGCAGAACATCACCGCCGCCGCCAGGGGCAGGGTGCAGAGGCCCGTGTGGAAGGCGGAAAGCCCCCGCGATTGCTGCAGATAAAGGGTGTTCAGAAAAAGAAATCCCGCGAACGCGCCGAAGGACAGCAGGGCGATGACGGACGCCGCGCTGAAGGGGACGCTGCGAAAGAACCGTTCGTCCAGCAGCGGTTCCGCCCGGCGCGGTTCGTAAAGCAGAAAGCCGGCCAGCGACCCGAAGCTGGCGGCCAATAGGCCGATGAACACCGCGGAACTCCAGCCGACGCGCGGGCCCTCGATGATCGCGTAGGTCAGGCCTGCCAGGGCGATGAAAATGAGGACCTGGCCGATGGGATCGAGCGCGCGCGGGCGGGCCGCTTTCGATTCGGGCACGTAGCGCGCCGTCAGCACGACGGCGCTGATGCCGATGGGCACGTTGATGAGGAAGATGAGGCGCCAGCCGAAAGCCTGGGTCAGCGCCCCGCCGACCAGCGGTCCGAGGGCGAGGGCGATGCCAAAGACGGCGCTCCACACGCCCATGGCCGCGGCGCGGGGCTTCTCCTCGGGAAAGGCCTGCGCGATGATCGCCAGAGCCACGGGATTGAGCATCGACGCGCCCAAGCCCTGCAGCGCGCGAAAGAAGATCAGGGCCTGGATGGTGGGCGCCGCGCTGCACGCGGCCGAGCCCAGGGTGAACATGACGAGCCCGATCTGAAACACGCGCTTGCGCCCAAAGCGGTCGGACATGGACCCGGTGAACATGAGCAGGGCCGCCACGACCAGGGTGTAGGCGTCCACGATCCATTGCAGCTGGGACAGGGCCGCGTGCAGCTTCCGCGCAATGGCCGGCAGGGCGACATTGACGATCGTCACGTCCATGGCCACCAGCAGCAGGCTGAGGCAGCAGATGCCTAAAATGAGATTGGGGTTCGGAGTCGCTAGGTCGGATTTGTGAGCCATGGCCGCAAGACGGGCGCGGTGCGACTGCCACACGTAGCCGGTGCATCGCAATTAGGGTTGGGCGCTCCGCCGCCTTCAATCCTTGATGAACAGGCGGGCAAACTCGGCGGCCGGGATTCGTGGCGGTAGACATTTGGATGCGGCCGCCGTTGCGCCAAAGCGTGTACCTCAAGCGTGGAATCGCTGGACTCTGAGCCGCGGCTGGATCTTCTTCCGGGGCGAGCTGATCGACCGCCGCCGGCTGGCCGGCCAGGGGCGTTAAGATGATGTTTCCGCCGGGCCGGGCCTCGGGGAAGTTCGCCGCTTCAGCGTGGATCTCCAATGAAAGCGCCGGGTTCGACATCGCCTTCGAGGCGTCGGCGGATTGCGCATCGCGGCCGGGACCGACCATTTCCGGCGCCGAACTCAAAGGGTCCGGGCTTGGGAATTGAATGGCGGCGCGAGATCGGCCTGCTTTCCCGGATGGCTCGGCTTGAGCGACGCACATCGCGATGCGCGGACAAACGATTGAAATGGCGGCACGGCTGCTTCAGGCCATCGACGAAGCGGCCCGCATCGGACAATTGATATCGAAGGGCTTCTATGATTCCTCAATTTATCCGCCAATTCCGGCTCCTAGGCCTCTGTCTCGCGTTGGCGGGGCGGGCGGCGGCTCGCTCTGCGGGAGACGTGGGGTCCTTTTACCTGCAGGACCGCGATCGGGTCGTGTTCTATGGAGACAGTATTACCGAGCAGCGGTATTACAGCTCGTTTGTCGAGACGTATGTCCTAACCCGCTTTCCCCGCCTCAGAGTGGATTTCATCAATTCAGGGTGGGGCGGGGATCGAGTTACCGGAGGCGGTGGCGGGGGCATCGACCTGCGCCTGCGCCGGGACGTTCTGGCATATCGCCCCACCGTCGTGACCATCATGCTGGGGATGAATGATGGCAGATACCGGCCCTTTGATGCGACAACCTTCGCAAGTTTCAGCCTCGGCTATCGGCATATCGTCGATCAGCTTCGCCTCCAGCTGCCAAATGCACGTTTGACCGTCATTGAACCATCGCCTTACGACGACATCACCCGTCCTCCGGAATTCGCGGACGGCTATAACGCGGTGCTCAAGCGCTATGGCGAGTTTGTCCGTGGGCTCGCCTCGTACGAAAGCATCATTTCAGTCGATTTCAATTCCCCGGTGGTTGCGATGCTGGCCAAGGCAAAGGCCCTCGAACCGGGCATGGCGGCAAAGATCATTCCGGATCGGGTGCATCCGACGCCAGGCGGACATCTTATCATGGCCGCCGCCTTATTGCGGGCGTGGCATGCGCCGGCGGTGGTGACCACCGTGCAAATTGACGGTGCCAGCGGGCGAGTGATTCGGGCGGTAAATAGCCACGTCCGGGACCTGCGCCGGGATGACGGGCTGACTTGGACTCAGTTGGACGGCGCGTTGCCGATGCCGGTGAATCTGAAGGACCCGCTGATCGAATTGGTCGTTCGCTCGTCCGATTTCACGGCCGAGCTGAACCAGGAGCAGCTAGTCGTCACCGGGCTGGAGGCGGGCGGCTTCACGCTCAAAATCGACGGAAAACTGATGGGGACCTTCACGAGCGAAGAACTCGCACGCGGCGTCAATCTGGCTCTCCTGCCCACTCCCATGTACGCGCAGGCGCGAGCCGTGAATGAGCTGACTTTGAGACACAACAACCTCCATGCCACCCGCTGGCGCGGCATCGAGCCCCTGAACGCGGAGGCGACGACTGACGCGCTGAAGCGGGCGATTCCTCGGATGGTATCAGCGCTCGACGAGGAGGAAGCCAGCGTGGTCGCTCGGCAGCGTACTTTGGCGCAACCGGAGCCCCACCGCTACGAGGTGATCGAAGCGAATGCCGCCCCGCTGCCGCAATAGAGACCTGCCCGGCTGTCGCTTCCCGGGCGTTTTCACCGCGTTGACGTTGAGTTTGGCGGCACGAAGGTCAAAGCCGGCGGCGGCTTTTATACCGCGCGTGGCGATGGATGGCATTCGCCGCGAGCCCGATGGCGGACGGCGACCGGACAATCCGGCGGGGGATGACTGCGGCGGCCGAACGGGATCGAGGGCCCTGCGGGGGAGAACCGGGCGATCACTCTAGCCGGGGCCAAGGCGTGCCGCTATCCCGTGCAATCCCCCTCTGTCTCCACTAGGTCCGCGCATGATCGCCGCCGCTTCATCCGCCGCCGCCGGGCCCACGTTCGGCTCGTCGCGACTGGGTTGGGTGATGATCGCCTTCGCCTTCGGCGCGACGGTGATCAACTACCTCGACCGCCAGACGCTGTCGGTCGCGGCCCCGATCCTGACGCAGGAGTTTCGCATGAACGACGAGACCTCCGGGCTCATCCTCGTTGCGTTTATGCTGGCTTACACGATCATGAACGGCCTTTCCGGCCCATTCATCGACCGCGTGGGCACAAAGTTGGGCTACGCGTGCTGCATGGCGTGGTGGGCGACGGCGAGTCTCCTGCACATGTTCGCGCGGGGCCCGCTCTCGCTGGGGGCGTTTCGCTTTTTGCTCGGTGTCGGGGAGGCGGGAAACTGGCCGGCGGCGGTCAAGCTGGTGAGCGAATGGTTTTCGGCCAAGGAGCGGGCGCTGGCGTCCGGCATCTTCAACAGCGGCGCGGCGATAGGAGCGGTGGCTGCTCCACCCCTGATTAGCTGGATCGTGCTGCGCTGGGGCTGGCAGAGGGCATTCGCGGCGACGGGCGCGCTGGGATACGTGTGGCTGATCGGCTGGTGGTCGATCTACCGCGTCCCGGCGCCGGCGGCGCACGTCGCCCCGGAACAGCGCATCCCCGTCCTGCAATTGCTGCGGACCCGCTTTGTGCCGTCCTTCACCCTGGCGAAAGCGTTCCTTGATCCCGTTTACCGTGATCAGGCGGAGCGACTCGACGCTGCGCGGCTACTATCCCGGAGAAACTGACGCACTCAACGACCTGTTTGAGGAAATATGCCGACCATACGGTGATCGCGCCGGCATTCTTCCGTGGGCCCGGCCCCGAATCAGCAGGGGAAGACCGTCCCACCGCGATCCCCGGGCGCGACGGTCAGGGTAGTGCGCGCAGGAGAGCGACGGCCATTTCGTTGCACGGCGTGGGCAGGCCGTGTTTTCGGCCGAGGCGGACGACGACGCCATTGCGAGCGTCGATCTCGGTCGGCCGGCCCGCCAGCCGATCGGCAAGCAGCGAATTGACGGAATCGGGTGCCTGCGCGCGGCAGGCTTGCAGCACTTCCTCGGGTAGGCTGTCCGGAAGCGAAGCCCCCTCGGCGCGCCCCACCGCGAGACACTCCCGGACGATTTCGAGCACCGGGGCGCCGATGTCGGCTTCTCGAAACACCCCGGCGGGGCGGCCGGCCAGGGCTGACATTACGCCCGCGGCATTGAAGGCGAGTTTGCGCCAGGCCGCAGTCGCGAAGTCGGCGACGGCGGCCGCTTCGGCGGCGGTGCCGTCAAAGAGGGCGACGAAATCGTGGCCGAGAGACGTGGCCGGCACCTTGAGCTGCAGGCGGCCGCGCTGGCGCACCTGTGCCGGGTCTAATCGTTCCACGGGGCAATTGACCACGACCGGAACGATGCGTGCCGGCTCCACGAGGCCAGCAAATCGCTCGCGATGCTCGACCCCGTTCTGCAGCACCGCCATCGGAGCGGCGCCCGCGCCCAGTGTCCTCAGCCACGGCGCCAGATCGGGCACGTGGGGAACTTTGGTCGCTACCATGATCCAGTCCACCGCCGCCGCCTGCTCCGGGCCGGTCAAGCGGCGGGCCGCGACCTGGATCGAGCGGCCGCGGCTCTCATCGTGCACGACCAGGTCCGGCAGCGGGCGACGAATGCAGAGGAAAACCTCGTGCCGTCCATTTTCCTCCAGCAGTGCCGCCACGACGCTCCCGATCGCCCCCGCTCCGATGATGGCAATTCTAGGCATGGGGCCGGATTTGGCCGGCGGGGGCGCCGTCGGGCGATCCTTCGCTGATATTCTGCGAGCGGGTGATCTGGTAGCGCGGCTTCGTCCCGTCGGTCGTCCGAAGATTGATGAATGCGACGCCCACACTTTCATCAATATCGATCCGGGCTCCAGCGGGCAACTGGAGATTCTCGAAACGGACATTCTGCGTCCGGTGACCGTCTTGGTCGAAGCCATCGACGATGATGACCGGCTCGGCCAAGTCTGCTTGGCGCAGATCGAGGTTCGAAAAGGAAAAATTGCGAAAGACGGGGGGTTCCGGGGCGGCTGCTCCGTCGTTGTTGTACCCCAGCCGAGTCAGCACGCGGATTTTCCGCAAGACGCAATCCTCGACGCGGACGTTCTCGACGACTCCCCCGCGGTCTTTCGTCCCCTTGATCTGCAGCCCCAGCATCAGGTCGCCGGCCCGACAATCCCGGATCAGCACGTGATTGACTCCGCCGGAGATCTCGCTGCCGATCGATATGCCGTGGCCGGCGAGAAAGTCACAGTCGCAGACCCGGATGTTCTCGGCCGGCCGAGCAATGCGCGACCCTTCCGGATTCTTGCCCGATTTGATTGCGATGCAGTCATCGGCGGTCGCAAAGGAGGAATCAAAGATATAGCAATGGGAGGACGAGTCCGGATCCATCCCGTCCCCATTGGCCGCCTCGCTGCGGATCGTCAGGCCATGGCAGCTGACCTGGTCGCAGTAAATATAATGGACAGTCCAGGACGGGGATTCGTCGAGGGTCAGGCCGGAAATGTTCAGCCCGCTGCAATTCATGATGCAAATCAGCCGGCCCCGGCTTCGCAGGCCCCGCGCGGCGATCATCGCCCGGGCCAGCGCGGTGCCGCCGCCCCTGATTTCGCCCTTTCCCCGGATGGCGATGTTGCGCACGTTGGCCGGACCGGCATGATCCAGCCGGCCGGCGTTGAGCAAACTGGCGAAGGTATCCATTTCCCAGCCTTCGAAGCGGTTGCGGATCAATGGTTCGTAGTCCCGGGGCTCTTTCGAGCCTTGGAGCACGCCGCCGGCATCGATCAGCAGGGTAAGGTCGCTCTTGAGGAAAAGGGCGCCGCTGAGAAACAATCCCGCCGGACCCTCGACGGTGCCCCCGGCCGGACAGGCGTCGAGAGCCCTTTGAATGGCGAGCGTATCGTTGCTGCGCCCATCCCCACGGGCGCCGTAATTCACGACATTCAGCCGGGGACTCAAGGGCAGGGTGCGCACTGTGATCGTGTCACTGGGGGGGGAAAGGCGGCCGGAGGCATCGCGCGCGCGAATGAAGAACGAATGCTTGCGGTCCGGCTCCAGGTCATCGACCGTGCAGTTCGTCCGGGACGTCGCCGTCAGCGGCCGTCCGTCGCAGTAAGGCACATAATCCGCGACATCGCCCGGCGCCTCCGGCTTGTCCCACATCAGGGTGATCGACGTGTCGGTCTCGGTCCGCGGTGGAACGAAGAGGTTGCGCGGCATCGCGGAAAAGACCGGCGCTGCGGGACCGGGCCTCCGCGCCAATACCCGCCGCATCCAGCTGCGCGTGGCGATCGTGGATGGCCGATCCTCGAGAAATTCGACGTCCACGTGGACATCGCGTCCAAACCCGGGCGCCTGATAATACCAGGGCCGGCCGTGCATCCGGGCGGCCCGTTCGTTCCATCCGATATCCATATGCCGCCAGCCGGAGCCGCGCGCCGCCGCCCACGGCGATCCGGGATCGATTTCCGTGACAAATCCGCACCAAAGCGCTGCCACCCGGTCGTTGTACAACGCAAGATAATTGCTGGCTGAGGCGCCCCGCGAGAAGCCGGTAAAGAACACGGCCTGCGGGTCGCCTCCATACCGGGCGCAGACGAATTTCACGGCGGCGACGCAATAATCCACGTCCTTCGCGATATCGCCCCAGCCGTCGATCTGCTCGCGCAAGCCGTCCGGGCTGACAAAGGGCAAGTTCAGGCAGATATAGTCCTCGCCGCGGCTCAAGCCGTAGGCTAGGTGTCCCTGATCGGTGCGGCCGGTGGAGAAGCAGAATTTGTCGAAGAATCGGTTGCCGGTATATTCGACGATGACGGGAAACCTCCTTCCCGGCTCCCAATTGCGGGGCAGCGTGAGCACATGGGCAATGGCGGTGTTTTCCCATCCCGGGAGCTGCTGATAGACTCTCCGGCCGGGAGCGGGAGACTGATGCGTGACGTCCGGGACAGAGATACGCTCGGAAAGGTCCGGGCGCGCCAAGGGCGCGGAATCGGCGGCCCGCACGTTCCCGAGGGAAAGAGCGATCGGAGCGTGATGTTCTTCGCACGCGATCGCGAGCCAGCGGAGCGCGCCGGGGTTGGTCGCCGGGGTATAAACATTGGCGCCCGGGTACCGGGCGTAGAGATCGATTCGGTATTGGCGGGTGGCGCCGGGGGGGAGCATTTCGCGCTCATTTCCCGTGACGGGGAAGGTCGATACGCCCCCCCAGCCATGGCCGGAAAGCGCCCAAAAGGTGAATTCGAGCGGATGGTTCCCGCGATTCGTGATCCAGGCTTCGACAAAGCGATACGCCGAAAGGTCGCGCTCCGGCGCGGGCAGCGGCAGCAGCACCAGGCGATCGTCCGAAGGAGTGTCCGCCGCCAGATCGATGCTGCCATTCCGAATCACCACGTTCATCCCGTGCGCGATCGCATCGCCGACGCGGAAGCCGTCGGCCGTCGACAAAAGCGCCCGGGGCGTCGGGGCGGCGGGGGCGGCAGGCGAAGGCATCACACCAAGCAGCGAGCAGATCAAGAAGACGAGGGAGGATTTCAAGCGTTAAAGTCGCCCGCCGCCTGCGCCAGGCCCCGCGGACGATTGCGTTGCCGCCGGAAGCGGGTCCGCCCGGGGCGCAACGCGCCAAAGATCGCCATTGCCGTCGTCGCTCACGAGCAGCGCTCCGTCGCGGGCGATCGTCACGCCGACGGGGCGCCCCCAGACATGGGCGTCGTCGATCACGAATCCGGTAAGAAAATCCTCATATTCCCCGGTGGGCCGGCCGTGGCGGAGCAGGAGCCGCACGACTTTTGACCCGGTGCGTCCGGTGCGATTGAAGGAGCCGTGCAAGGCCACAAAGATGTCACCGCGATATTCGGCCGGAAAAACGGCGGCACCGGTGGCCGAGGCAGGATAGAAAGCGAGCTGGAGAGGGGCGGAATGCGCCTGCAAGGGGACGTCCGGCATGATCGCCTTGTCGGCAAGGTCTGGCCGTTCGCCCGCATGGCGCGGATCCTCGTGGTTGCCCATGTAATACCACGGCCATCCGTAAAATCCGCCTTCCCGCACTCGCGTGACATAGTCCGGAACTAGGTCGTCGCCGAGAAAGTCGCGTTCGTTCGTGGCCACCCAGAGCTGGTCCGTGCCGGGCTGCACGGCGATCGTGACTCCGTTGCGGATGCCGGTGGCGAATACGCGCAGAGGCCGACGCCCCTCGGGGTCCGTCTCGAGAATGTCGGCGCGGCCGAATTCATTGCCCCAGGTGGAACCGAGACGGTGTTCCGCCTCCCAGGCCGCCGCCTCGGCCTTTGATTTCGGCGCCATCCAATCGGCGATATTCGAGGCCGACCCGACTGATAGGAACATCCGCCCGCTGTCCGGCGAAAACACGACGTCGCGGGTGGTATGACCGCCGACGCCCCAGGTCAATCGGGGCACCACGACCCTGGCCGGTCCCCGCGCCCGCAGGTCGCCGTTGCGGTAGGGAAAGCGCACCACTGAGTTGAGGTTGGCGACATAAACCCAGTGGGGAGCGTCGCCCGGTGGATAGAAGGCGATGCCGAACGGACCCGGCAGATGGTCGGCAAAGACGGCATTGCGGTACGGAGTCCCGGCGCCTTCGGCCGCGCGCAGGATCCGAATCCGGCCGACCCCGGTCTCGGCGACGAACACATCGCCGTTGGGTGCCGTGCGCAGGAGGCGGGGCCCCAGGAGGCCGGAGGCATACAGGCCGACCTGGAACCCGGCCGGCACGCGCGGCAGCGCACCCGCCGGCCGGTCGACGATCTGCGGATCATTGCCTGCCGAGACGGTGGCGTAAGGAGGTGGCAGGTTTGCCAGGCGAATGCGATGGCGCACGCCCGGAGCGTCGTTCTGCCAATCTCCCGGGGTGCGGCGGTGGCGCGCCGGTGGGCCTCCCCCGGCGACCGCGCCCGGAAGGGTGGGCAGCCGCGACAGGTAACCTATCAAATCGATCCGGTCTTCCGCGTCCAAGACGATGATCGTCATGGCGGTGCCCGGCACGAGAGCTCCGGGTCCGGCGAGAAACCGATTGAGGGTCGGAAAATCCCAGGTCAGATTCGACGCCGCGAGCGCGCGGGAATATCCGAATCCGGCCAGCGCGCCCGCGCGGCGCCGGACGACCCCCGCGAGCAGCGGGCCGGGCCGCGCGCCGCTGCCGGCTTCTCCGCCGGTCGCGTGGCAAAGCGCGCAGTTCTGCTGAAACAGGAGGCGCCCCCGGACGGCGTTTCCGACGTAGGGTGCCTGGGCGGTTACCCCGCCGACGGCGGCGAAGAGGGGGAAATGAGCCCAGCCTGAGACGAGGGAGAGCAACGCGGCGGCCACGGTTTGAAGCCGTTCAACGGACGGCGCGGAGTCGGGCCGGGCAGCCGGGCCAAACGGCCGGGACTGCAGCGCTGACGGAAAGTTTCATCGAGGAGCGGGAGAAAGGAGCCGGATCCAGGGGAAGCCTCCGAGATGATTCCCGGAAGGAGGAGCCGACCGGCACCGTGCCCGCCCCCGTCGAATCGAATCGGGGAACAGACCCGGGCCCGCAATGCCCGCGGCGCGCAACACGATGCGCACTCCGTTGCCGGTCAGCCGGCGCGGCGCGCCCAGAATCCCTCGATCTCCTCGAGCGTCCGCCCCTTGGTTTCGGGGAGAAAGCGCCAGCTGAACAGGCCTTGGCACAGGCACATGACTGCGAGGAAGCCGAAGGTTGCCTCCTTGCCGATGACGCTGAAGGCCCAGGGAAAGAGCAACACCACCAAGGCGTTGGCGAGCCACTGGGTCAGCACCGGAACGGTCATGGCCTCGCCGCGCACCCGGTTGGGAAAGATTTCGGGCACGAGGGTCCAGAAAACGGGCCCGATGCAGCTGGCGAAGAAAGCGAGATAAAGCAGGACGAACACGAGGACCTTGGGCCCGGCGAAATGGCCGGTCAGGGCACATACCAGCAGGCCGGAAAGCGCCGCCGCCATGCCCAGGGATCCGACCAGATAGCAGGGCTTTCTCCCGCATCGGTCGATCATCCAGAACGAAACCAGCGTGAAAAGCAGGTTGACGCCGCCGACGAGGAAAGTGGAGAGAAGCGCGGTATCGATCGTCCAGCCGGCCGACTGGAAGATGCGGGGCGCGTAGTCGATGACCGTGTTCACTCCCGACACATGGATCAATATGGCCAGGAAAAAGCTGGCGCGCAGAGCGCGGCGGAGCCCGGGTGCCCGAAATTTGTCCCAGCCCGCCGCCCCGTCCGCCATGCTGGCGCTGATCGCCACGCACTCGGTCTCCGCCGCCTGCGCGCCATCAATCCGGCTGAGGACCACCCGGGCCTCCGCCGGCCGCCCCGCCTTGATCAGGTAGCGGGGCGTCTCGGGGGAGCGCCGCAACATCAGAAAGAAGACCAAGGAGGGAACGGCGCCCGAGAGGAACATCCAGCGCCAGTTCCAATCTCCGGCGTCGCGCAGGAGATAATTGATGCAATACGAAACGAGGATCCCGACGACGATCGCCAGCTGGTAGATGGCGCCCATGCGCCCGCGGCTGGCCGCCGGCGAGATCTCCGAGACATACAGCGGAGCGAGCACGGAAACGGCGCCCACGGCGATGCCGCCGAGCAGGCGGGCGACGATGAAGAGGCTGAAGCTGGGCGCGATTCCGGTCGCCACCGAGGTCAGCGCGAAGAGCGCGGCCACCCAGAGCAGGGGGCCCCGGCGGCCGAAGCGGTCGCTGGCCCAGCCGCCGGCGGCCGCGCCGAGGACGCAGCCGAACAGGAGGGAGCTGAAGGCCCAGCCGAGGGCCAGGTGCCCCAGCTTGAAATGGCGCTCCAGAAAGGGACCTGCGCCAGTGATGATGGCGATGTCGAATCCAAACAGCAGTCCGCCCAGCGCGGCCGCGATGGCGAGCGGGAGCGTGTGAGCAAGTCCGGAGCGTCCAGGAGGGAGGGGAGGAGGTTGGGTAGGGGTCATGGCAATGGAGGCGGCGGTGGAACTGATTCACGTCAGGTGGAGGCGCCTCTCAGCACCTCAAGCGCGCGGTCATAGCCGTGCCATTGCGACGGTGACGGCACGGCAGTCTGATTGGGAGCCAGGGAAAGCGAGCGCCATTCCGCCATCGCCGCCGCCAACTCCGTCCACAGCGCCTCGACCGCGGCGTAATCGAGGCGGATCCGGGCCGGAGCGCCGGCCGGACGAACGGCCAGACCGCGGACCTCCGCGCCGATGGCGGCGACTACCGCCTCGTTGATGGCGCGGCCATGATCAGCCGAAGCTTCAGCGGCGTCCGCCCCCAGCGAAAAGCGCTCACCGCTTCCCCGTGCCAGCTCGCGCGGGATGAGCGTCAGGTCGACCAATTCCGGACGGAGGGCGACGAGCTGCGAGAGCTCGTATTTTCCGGCATGGTCGCCGGCATGCAGGCCGGCGACCCATTCCGGGTCGGTCTTGACCACCACCCGGACGCCGGTTGCCCGGGCGAAGATCGCGCCGGCGCGCCGCAAATCCTCCTGGCTGCCGCCCGCATGGCCGCTGACTCCGATCACGGCGGCGAAGCCGGCGTGGGCAAAAGCGCGCAATTGATACAGGAACAGCCGCAGCATCACATGCGGCGGCACGGCGGTCAGCAGCGGGTCCGCCTCGCCGACGGTGGCGGCCAACCAGGGCGCATGAAAGCCGCACTCGTGGATGTGATAGCCCTGGGAGGGGGCGACGATGCCGCCAAAGCGGCGGGCGGCTTCCATGCAATAGTGCTCGGCCTTGAGCAGATCCAGCCCCAGGGCGGCGACCGCCCCATGCGGTTCGCAAAGGCCCAGCGGCAAATAAACGATCGGACAGGCGTCGCGCCGCGTCCGAAATTCATCGGGCCGCAGCTCGCTCCAGCGCACGGCAGGGTCGGAAGCGCTCATAGCACCTTGGGCCCATAGAAGTTTCGCACCCAGCGGTGGCGCCGGCGGAGATGCGCGAACATGTCGTCCGAGAGCGGGGTTTCCGCCATGGCCCGAAGGTTCTCTTCCGCGAACCGCCGGACATGCATCGAGACCAGCGCGGTGGTGACCCCCGGGTCGTGCAGGACGAATTTCAGCGCCAAGGCGGCGAGGGTGCCGGCGTGGGCGGGCACATGCTCCCGCAGGGCGTCAACCCTTTCCAGGTAGATTTCGCGCGGCCCGCAATCGAAATATCGCGCCCGGTAGTCGCCTTCGGCGAACATCGTATCGGGGCGCAGCGTGCCGGCCAGGCCGCCCTCGTCGAGCACGCAGCGGGCCAGAACCGCGACGCCGTGCCGAGCACAGAGCGGCACGAGGCAGTCGAGCGCCAGCGGGTCAAAGATGTTCAGGACCGTCTGCACGCTGTGGATGCGCCCGCTCAGGACCAGCGGCAGGCCGACGTCGTGGCGCTGGTCCGGCAACGAGACACCGATCGATCGCGCCTTGCCGGCGGCGACCAGGGCTTCGAGTTCGTCCAGCCAGTAGCCCTCCACACCCCAGTTCGGCCAATACAAATGCATCTGAAAGAGGTCCAGAGTCTCGAGTCCGAGCACGCGGAGCGAGATTTCCGCCTCTCGGGTGATGTGGCCGCGCGGAAAGCAGACTTCGACCGGAGGGGGAATCGCCCATTGCAACGGCGGGCCGATGGCGGCGGCCTTCGTCGCCACAAAAGGCTTCGCCCCGCCCCAGGATTTAAGGGCCGCACCGACGATCGCTTCGGAGCTGCCATAGTGGCGGGCCGTGTCGACAAAGTTCGCGCCGCATGCCCAGCAGGCGTGGAGAGACCGAATCGCCTCGTTCTCGTCGAAGGCGCCGAAGACTCCGCCCAGCCCGAAGGCACCGAAACCCAGACGGGACACCTGCTCGTGAAGGAAGGGAAAGGCTGCGGTCCGCATTTCAGAATTCGTCGCAAGCCACCTGACTCTCGGGCACGCCCAATTCGGCCAGCATCCGGCCGCAGGCCTTGATCATGCGCGGCGGCCCGCAAAGATAATATTCGACCGCCCCCGGCTGGGGATGGTGGGCGAGGTAGTGCGCGAGCACGACTTCGTGGATGAAGCCGGTGGGGCCCGGCCAGCGGTCCTCGGGTTCGGGCGCGGACAACGCGAGATGAAAGGAAAAGTTGCGGTGCGCCCGCGCGAGCGCCGCAAAATACTCGGCATAGAAGATTTCCTGCCGGGCGCGGGCGCCGTACCAGAAACTGATCCGCCGGCGGCTCTTTTCCGTTTCGAGGAGGTGCGAGAGGTGCGCCCGCAGGGGCGCCATCCCGGCGCCGCCGCCAATGAAAACGGCCTCCTTTTGGGTGGGGCGGAGATGAAAATCACCGAACGGACCGATGGCGGTCACCCGATCGCCGGGCCGGAGACTGAAGACATAAGCGGAACCGACGCCGGGAGGGCAGTCCTGTCCCGGCGGCGGCGTGGCGATCCGGACGGTGAAGCGCAGGGTTCGCTCGCTGGCGCGGTTGCTGGCAATCGAGTAGTTGTTGCGGCGCCCCGGCGCCGGGTTGCGCGCGACCAGGTCGAACACGTGCTGCCGCTCCCAGACCGCGGCGTAAGGCTCGGGAATGTCGAAGTCGCGGAAGCGGATTTCCGCGTAGGCGGGGATGTCGAGCTGCAGGTAGTCCCCCGGCGTGAAGACGATTCCCTCCGGCGCCTCGAGCGGCTCCAGCACCAGCTCGGTGATGAAAGTGGCCACGCACCGGTTGGAGACGACCCGCAGCCGGTGGGCCGCGGCCACGTGGGCTCCCGCGCCGGCGGGGCGGGCGACGTTCAGGTGCAGCCGGGCGCCGCGCTCTTCCAGCGGATAGGTTACGAGGCCGAGACAGATCGGGGAACGGGCCGGAGAGCCGTCGGCGAGATGGAAACGCCCGTTGTGCCGGGGGCACTCGATCAGCGCGCCTTTCACCAGGCCTTCGGACAGATGCGTGTTGCCATGGGTGCAAAGTCCGTCGGTGGCGTAGAGCCGGCCTGCGGAATCGCGATAGAGGGCGTAGGTCTTCTTCCCGTAGTCAAAGCGAATCGCGTCTTCCCGCCCCAGATCCGTCGCCGCGCCGACTTCGATCCAACCTTCCGGATCCGGCCGGGCTTCCGTCCGGGCCGGAGCCGGCCCGGGCCGCCCCCGGCCGGGTTCCGGCAGCTTGCGTTTCACGTGATAGGCGGGATCCCGGACCTGCCGCAGAAGAGTGGGGACGATCTCACGGAAGGCGGCGGCCAAACCAGGATACGGCGCCGGCATGTCGTGGCGGACCAAGGCGTGGAGCCGAGGCAGGGCATGGTAGGGCACCAGCGGGAACATGTGGTGCTCCACGTGGTAATTCATGTTCCAATACAGATAGCGATGGAAGCGGTTGAGGTGGATCGTCCGGCAATTGAGCCGGTGATCGAGAACATTCTCGGCCAGACCCGCATGCTGCGTGAGGCCGTACACCACCATGAGCCAGGACCCAAAGAGATTCGGCAGCCCCACGTACAGCAGGGGCAGCGGGCTACGGGTCGCCAGCGCGAGGGCGACGATCGCGGCGTAAATCAGGGCGCAGACGCGTGCCTTGCGGAAGATCTTGCGGTACTCGCCGGCTGGAACGTAGGCGCTCTCCTCGGGGAGCACCCGACCCAGCGTGTGGGCGGCGAGCGAGAAAAAATACTTTCGATAGACGCCGAGATTGAGGAAGCTGAGCAGGATGGCCCCGAGGTCGGGCGGGCGCGGCACGGCGATTTCGGGGTCGCGGCCTACGATGATGGTGTCGCTATGGTGGCGGGTGTGGCTCCAGCGCCAGAGGGTCGATTCGCGCATGACCATGAACGACGCAATCTCGTACAGGACGTCATTCATCCAATCGGTGCGAAAGGCGGTCCCGTGGCCCGATTCGTGCCAGCGCGAGTCGGAAACGGAGGCGTAAAGCACGCCATAAACCGCGAAGGGCAAGAGCGCCCACCATGACCCCCAGAGGGCGTAGCCGCCATAACCGCTGGCGGCCAGGAGGCCGAACCAGATCAGGGTGTCCCTCAGCGCCGGACCATTCCGGCGTTCCAGCAGCCGGCGCATCTCCGCGCGCGGGACCTGGCACTGATACCAATCGGCTTCCGCGAGGCCCTTTTGGACCGCGCGGTCAGCATTTTCACCAACCAAACTGTAGTCGAGGGCGGGAGCGACGCTCATGGGGGACGGAAGGAAAGGCTAGAGGGCGAAGAAAGCGTATTCTGTCCGGCTGCGCCGCGGCGCGCCCGGCCGCAGGATGATGTCGCCCAGCTCCGGGACATTGGCTCCGTCGGGATAGCCGTGGCATTCCAGGCACACACCGGCGTGGGCGGCGTAGGGCTGTCCGGATTTTCCCGCGGGCGTGACGTCAAGCGCGGAACCGGTGTAGACCTGCAGGCAGGACTCGCTGGTGCGGACTTCCAGGCCCAGTCCCGTTTTCGGTTCGACCAGGCGTGCCGCAACCGCCGCCGCGGCCGAGCCGGGGCCGCGGCGGATGAAATAGAGTTCACCGTGGCCCCGGGCGAGGCCGCCGAACGCGTCGCCGAGGCGCCGCGGGAGGTTGAAGTCGTTCGCGCCGCCCCGGACCGGCAGCCGCCGGCCAAGCAGCGCCATCGTTTCGTCCACCGGCACATAATCCTCGGCCAATACCTGCAGTTCGTGATCGGCGACGGATCCGCCGTCGCCGGCCAGATTGAAGTAGGAGTGCTGCGCGAGGCTGAACGGAGTGGCCTGGTCGGAGACCGCCTCCGTCTCGACGCTCAGGACGTTGGCCGCGGACAAGGTGTAGGCGACGGATACGTCGAGGGTGCCGGGGTAGCCTTCCTCCCCGGCCGGGCTGCGATAGCGGAGCAGCAGGCTCGCGGCCCCGTCGGGGCCTGCCCTCGGCTGGGCGCTCCACAGCCTCCGGTCGAAGCCGATCCATCCGCCGTGCAGGTGGTTGGGTCCGTCGTTGCATTCCAGCACGTGCCGGCGCCCGTCCAGCATGAACCGCCCGCCCGTGATCCGTCCGGCCACCCGGCCCACGAGCGCCCCGAAATAGTGATGGCAGCGGAGATAGGGCGCCAGCGAATCGAAGCCGAGCACGACATCCCGCAGCCGGCCCCGGCTGTCCGGCACCCGCAGGGACCGGACGATTCCGCCGTAGGCAAGGACTTCGGCCGAGGCGCCCGATGCATTGCGCAGCGTGTGGGCCTCGACCGGCTCGCCGGTGGGCAGGTGGCCGAAAGGGCGCCGGTCCAAGTTCGGCCAGGGGGCGGAAGGAAGCACATCCGACGATAACCGGGTCGGCCGCCGATTGTCTTCTCGACCCGAGACAAAATGTTATCATTTTTTGCGTTTGTGCGCGAAAACCTCAAGATCGGGCCCCGGTACCACGGATTGATTTACCTGGCGGAGTCCCGGCGCAACCTGCCGACGATCCGCAGCCATCATCACGCGGAACTCGAGCTGAACCTGGTCGTGCGCGGGACGATCAGCTATGTGGTGGCCGGGCGGCGGCACACGTTCGAGCGGGGAACGCTTTTGTGGCTTTTTCCGGGAGTGGAGCACCAATTGGTGGCGCGCAGCGGCGACGCGGAATTCTTTGTCGCGGTGTTCAAGCGGGGCCTGGTGGGGAGGGTCTCCGGCCGGCCGGCGTACGCCGGCTTGAAGGGGCGGCCGCCGGCCGGCGATGGAGTCCTGCATACCTGGGTGGGGCCGGAGTCGTTCGAGTTGCTGCGCCAGACGATGAGGTCCATCATGGATGGCGCCCCTGACGCCGACGTTCTTAATCGCGAGGCGGGCTTTGGCGCGGGCTCCAATTTCCGTTTCGAGCACGCCGATCCTGCCGGCCTGAACGCCGGGCTGCAGCACCTGCTGCTGCTGTGCTGGCGCTGCCAGCGCGGCGGCCAGGCCTCCGGCCGGGCGGTGGCGCTGCATCCGGCGGTGGCGAAAGCCCTGGCGCTGCTCAGCGAATCGACCGGCGGCCTGGATCTGGGACGGCTGGCCGTCCGCTGTGGCGCGAGTGCCACGCATTTGAGCCGCATGTTCGCCCGGCAGGTGGGCGTGCCCCTCAGCGGCTATCGCAATGCCGTGCGGCTCGAGCGATTTTTCCGGACCTATCGTGAGGGGGCGCAAAGAACGATCGCCGAGGCGGCATACGCCGCCGGCTTCGGAAGCTACGCCCAATTTCACCGTGTCTTCACCCAGTCCTGCGGCGGCGGCCCGCGGCAGCGGCTGGCGGACCCGTGATCGTCCGGCTGGCGGTGCGCCCGGTTGCTGATGCGCATCGTGATGCGCGGACACGGAATTGAAACAAGGGAGTGATGCCCCAATCCACTAGCCCGTCAGTCTTGCACCGGACAGCCCCTCAACACCATCACACCCGGACTTCCCCTCCCCTTATGAACTCAATCGGACCGTCATCCCGCAGGCGAGCCCCGTTTGCCGTCGCCCTCTTCTGTTCGGCTACGCTCAACCTCCTGGCGCAGGCGCAGAACCCTCCGGCGGCTACGTCCGATCAGCCTCCCGCTGCGGCCGCCCCCAGCCCTGTACCACCCCCTTCGCCAGCGCCGACATCCGGGACCGCGCCAACCGTCGCCGCTCAGACTCAATCCGTAGAAGTTGTGCCGTCCTCTCCCCAGGAGCAGACGCCGATTCAGCTCTCGCCCTTCGAAGTCAACGCCGGCGACGAGCAGGGCTATGCTTCGAGCCAAGCCCTGTCGGGCACGCGGCTACGCACGGATGTGCGCGACCTTGCGGCTTCGATCTCCATCGTGAACCTCAATTTCATGGACGACCTCGACGTCCATAACCTTGACTATCTACTCGACTACACCCTCGGCACGGAAGTCAGCGGCCTCGGCGGTAAT
Source organism: Opitutaceae bacterium (assembly GCA_035656575.1). Taxonomy (GTDB): domain Bacteria; phylum Verrucomicrobiota; class Verrucomicrobiia; order Opitutales; family Opitutaceae; genus Palsa-1447. The sequence goes on along the minus strand of DASRSH010000045.1, from coordinate 2,268 downwards.
TTTTCGGGCGCTGCCAACGAGGGCAATTTCATGGAGTTCGACAGCACGTTGGCGACCCCCAATCCGACGACCCGGGTGCGTGGCCTGGAATCGGCCGACATTACGCGCGACTTCTTTCTTTCGACCGTCCCGGTGGATGATTACAATTTGGACCGGATCGAGATTGATCGCGGCGCCAACGCGATGCTCTTTGGCTTGGGCAGTCCTGCCGGCATCATCAACAGCACGCTGATCACGGCCCAAACCAATGCGACCAAGACCAAAGTAACGGACCAGTACGGCAGCTACGGCACCAACCGCAATGTCCTGGACCACAATCAGGTTCTGATTCCGGACATGCTTGCGGTCCGCATCGCCTTGGACGACGACAACGAATACTACCGGATCAAACCGTCTTACGATTCGAGCCAGCGGATGTACCTGACATCCACATTTACGCCGCTCAAGGGTACCATCGTACGTGCCAGCATGGAAATCGGGGCCGATAACTCGAATCGCCCGCAAAATCGGCCGCCGTGGGACGATTACACCTATTGGTGGAAAATCGGCAAGCCCACCTATGATCCCACGACCGGACTGATGACGATCAATACCCCTTCCACCTTGGCTGGGCTTACCGCGGCGCCGGCCGGAACGACGGGTTTGCCTAGCACCATTTATCCCGGTTCCGGCTACAACGTCATCTTCCCAGGTATCAGCGGATCGGGCGGGGGCCTGTACAAAGACAATTGGGCTTTCATCTATTCGAATCCGAACAGTTCGGTGCCCAACATCCCCGGTTATCCCGGTATCCTTGGCATGCAGGTCTATAATGCGGGCGAGCACCTTGGGAACGGGGGCTGGCAAGTCGGAGGTACGCCGGGTAACGGGCCGCAGCCCGATGGCATGGTCAGCCTAGCCAACACGTCGAGCCTCCTGAACTACCTCAACGTGGGGGGCAACCCAGCAAATGCCAATCACTGGGTATACCAGCAGCTCACAAATCCGAATATCTTCAATTTCTACGACTACCAGCTCGATGGCGATAATGCCTATCAATACGCCCGCTGGAACACCTATAACGTGACGATTGAGCAGCATTTCCTGAACGACCACGCCGGCGTCGAATTGGCTTACGACCGGCAGGATGTGTATTCCGCCGATTACGATCCCATGGGCTGGAATGGCTACGCGGTGCAGGTCGACATGAACACGAAAATTCTCAACGGGGCGGCAAATCCGAATTTGGGCCGGCCCCTGATCTACAGCGACGACTATGCAACCGCAGCAAATAACCTGGACTCCCGCACGGCCGAGCGCGCTACCGCGTATTATGATCTGGATTTGCGACGGTCACCAGTCTTGCCATCATGGGCCAGCTACATTCTCGGCCGACATGTGTTCAATTTCACGGCGACCCAGCAATGGGACTACGACGAGGGCCACGACGGAGGCGGGATCATGAATTCACCCCTCTATAGTCTGGAGACTGGCCACAGCACACCGGGCGATATTAACAATGTGGGCAGCGGCGGCAGCCGCCAAATCGGCGTACTGAGCTACACCGGAAACAGCATGATCAATAGCGCCACCCCGGGCAATGTGCCGGCGATTCTCGTCGGCCAGACCCCGAATTACACCGATGCCAATATCCTTTATGCCGCCGCTCCGACTCCGGGCCAGACGACGCTTTCTCCATGGGGCGTCTTCAACACCGCCATTGAGCCTGCGAGCAACAAGAACATCGTTTACAACGATCAATATCCCAGCAAAAGCCTCTACCGCGTAAATTCCGACGCATTTGTGATGCAAGATTTCCTGCTCGACGACACCATTGCCACCACATTCGGCTGGCGCAATGACCAGTACAAGGAATGGAATGCAGGCTCTCCCAATCTCAACCCAAACACGGGCCAGCTGATCGAGGATCCGGCCGACTGGGCCCTCCAATATCAAGCCGACGGTGGGCGGCCCAGCTTCAACTACGGCTTGGTCGGTCATCTGCCCGATTTCGTCAAACGGCACTTGCCTTTGGGGATGGATCTGAGCATCTACTATAATCAAGGCGACAACTATCAGCCCACCGTCCAGCGTTACACCGTGTTCGGCTCGCCGATCGCGCCCGAGACGGGAGCGACCAAGGAATACGGCATAGGGCTGTCCCTGTTCGACGGCAAATTCGAATTGCGGGCCACCCATTATCAATCGGCGGCCGCGCTGAACACTAGCGGTTCCCTGGAGGCGCCGATCTATTTGCTGGCCGACGACGTTGACGACATCCTGACCTCG
>DASRSH010000044.1:0-3588 GCA_035656575.1 Opitutaceae bacterium | reverse complement strand
GCGGCCGGGCCGGCGCGGCAGGGTCGCCGGGTCGCGCTGGAGGCCGCTCTGCACGGCCGCCACCAGCGAGGAAAAGATCCGGTCGTGGCGCTTGCCCAGGTGCAGGCCCTCGAGGATCTCGGCGGGCGTTTCCTTTTCCTGGGCAATCGTGGCGATCTTCAGCAGGACGTCGTTCGAGCAGACCTTGAACGGCGGCGTGTCCAGCCGCTGGGCCTGCTGTTCCCGCCAATGCCAGACCGCATGCAGGACCGAGAGGGGCCGCCCGCGCAAACGCTCCGATTTGCCGATGCGCCAGTCGTTCTCTCCCGGAGGGGAAAAGCCCTCGCAGCCGGCCGCGATCTGGGCCCGGCACTGCTGCTCCAGCCACTTCAGGCGGTGCAGCTTGGCCAGTTCGCGGCTGAGCAGGTCGCGCAGCTCGAACAGATGCCAGACGTCCAGCGAGGCGTAGTCCAGCAGCTTGGGCGTCAGCGGCCGCTTGGACCAGTTCGCCTTCTGCCCGTTCTTGTCGAGCTGGACGCCGAAGTGGTCCTCCAACAGGGGCGCCAGGCCGATGCGCTGCCGCCCCAGCAGCTGGGCGGCCAGCATCGTGTCGAACAGGCTCTTGGCCTGAAACCGGCACAGGTCGTGGAGCAGCCGCAGGTCGAAATCGCTCCCGTGCATCACCAGGTGCTTCTGGGCCAGGAGCGTCCACAGCGGGTTGAGATCGAGCTTGCTCAGCACGTCGACCAGGTAGACTTCGCCGCCGATGTTGAACTGGAGCAGGCAGACGCGGACCCGGTAGTGGTACATGTTGTCCGCCTCCGTATCCATCGCGACTTCCTTGGCCCGGTCCAGGGCGGTGAGCAAAGGCGTCAGTTGCGCGGCGGCCCCGATGAGCTCGTAACTCGGCGGCCGGCCGGCGGTTTTCACGCCCAGGAGGCGGCGAACCGGATGCGGCAGAAAACGCGAAATCATTATTTCAGCTCCCACAGTCCCAGGCTGTAAGAAAGGCGTCAATCAGTTGCGGCAGCTGCCCGCTGTACCCGCCTTCGAGCACCGCGGCGGCCGGAACGGGCGCCGCGGCCAGCCAGGCTCCCAGGGTCGCGAAGTCTTCCGCTTCCAAGCTCATGCCCGTGATGGGATCCTCCGCATAGGCGTCGAAGCCGGCCGATACCAGGATAAGGTCCGGGTTGAATGCGAGCACCGCGTCCCAGCTCTCGCGCAGCGCCGCCATGTGGACCGCTCGCGGCGTACGGGGAGCTACGGGCCAGTTGCGGCAGTTGCCGCGGTCGGCGAGGCCGGTGCCGGGATACCCGGGCGACTGGTGGACGGAGGCGAAGAAACATCCCGGCACGGCATGAAGCAGAGACTCCGTGCCGTTGCCATGGTGCGCATCGAAATCCCAAATCGCGACCCGCGCGCCCGGGCGGGCGGCCTGATGGGCCCGGGCGGCGATCGCCACCTGATTGAGGTAGCAAAAGCCCATGGCCTGGCCGGCCGTGGCATGGTGTCCGGGCGGCCGCATCAGGCTGAAGGCAGGCGTCCGCCGCCCGGCCGCTTCCCGCGCCGCCGTCAGGGCCGCGGCCACCGCGCGGCGCGCATGAACGGCGATGCCCGGAAGCGCGGGAGTATCCCCGTCAAAGTCTTCCGGCACAGTCAGACGGCGCAGGTGCGCGGGCGTGTGGGCCAGGAGCAGCGTGGGGTCGCCGGCCAGGGATTCGTCCGGCTCCCGCCAGGTCCAGCCGGGATGGCGTTCGCGCAAATGCGGCACCGTCCGCAGGATGCGGGCTGGCTGCTCCGGCCTTTGGTGCGATCCATAACCGGCGCAGCGAGGGTCATGAACGATCAGCATAAACGCGCGCATCATACTTGTAAGCCGGCCGTTGTCCACGGACCCTTGGAGTCATGAAAGTGGTGGTGCTCTGCTCCGGGGGGATGGATTCCGTGGCCGCGCTCTATTGGGCGCGCGAGCGGGAGTCGGTCGCGGCCGCGCTCAGTTTCGACTACGGCTCGAAGCACAACGCCCGCGAAATTCCCTTCGCCGCCGAGCACGCCCGCGCCCTGGGCGTGGAGCACGAGGTCGTGGCGCTGCCGTTTGTCGGCCGCCTGTTCCAGTCGGCGCTGCTGCAGGGCGGAGGCCCCGTGCCCGAAGGCCACTACGAGGCCGAGAACATGAAGCAGACCGTCGTCCCGTTCCGCAACGCGATCCTGCTGGCGATCGCCGCCGGATACGCCGAAAGCCGCGGGGCCGAGGGCGTCCTCATCGCGGCGCACGGGGGCGATCACGCCATCTATCCGGATTGCCGGGAGGAATTCATGGGGGCTATGGGCGAGGCCATGCAGCGGGGCACCTACGCGCGCATCCGCCTCATCCGGCCCTTCATCGCGCTCACCAAGTCCCAGATCGCGCGGGAAGGCGCGAGGCTGGGCGTCGACTTCGCGCGGACGTGGTCCTGCTACCAGGGCGGCGCCCTGCACTGCGGCCGGTGCGGGACGTGCGTCGAGCGGCGCGAGGCGTTCATCGAGGCGGGCCTGCCCGATCCGACGCGCTACGAGCACACCGATCCCCTTCCGGCCAAGCCATGCTGATCGCGGAAATCTTCTCTTCGCTCCAGGGCGAGGGCGAGCTCACCGGCGTGCCGTCGGTCTTCGTCCGCGCCTCGGGCTGCAATCTGCGCTGCGCGTGGTGCGACACGCCCTACGCGTCGTGGGCCCCCGAGGGGCGGCAGATGACGGTGGAGGAGATTTTCGCGGCGGTGACGGCCGAGCGCGGGCCGCGGCATGTGGTGCTGACGGGAGGCGAACCCATGATTGCGCCGGGGATGGCGGAATTGGCGGGGCGCCTGCGGGCCGAGGGCTACCACATCACGATCGAAACGGCGGCGACCGTGGCGCCGGCCGCGATCGCCTGCGACCTCGCGTCGCTGTCGCCCAAGCTGCTCAATTCGGCGCCCGACGCGACCCGGCACGCCGGCTGGCGCAAGCGCCACGAGGCGACGCGCTGGCAGCCGGCGGTCATCCGCGACTGGCTCGACGGCGGCTACGCCTATCAGTTCAAATTCGTGGTGGCGTCCCCGGCCGACCTGGAGGAGATCGAAGGGATGCTGCGCGCGGTCGACCGGCCCATCCCCGCGGCCAAGGTCATGCTGATGCCCGAAGGCACCTCGCTGGAGACGCTGCGCTCGCGGGCCGCCTGGCTCGTCGACGCCTGCAAGGCCAAGGGCTACCGCTACGCCCACCGCCTGCACATCGAACTCTTTGGCAACCGCCGTGGGACCTGAAGCGTTTCGGCTGCGAGCCTTTCGCATGGCCGACTACCCCGCCGTGATCCAGTTATGGCGGGCCTCGCCGGAAGGGATCGGGCTGAGCGAATCGGACGCGCCGGCGCCCCTGCGCCGGTTTCTCAGGCGCAACGCGGGCTTGAGCGTCGTGGCCGTGAAGGGAAGGCGGCTGGTCGGCGCCGTGCTCTGCGGGCACGACGGCCGGCGCGGCTATCTGCACCATTTGGTCGTGGCGAAACCGTGGCGCGGGCAGGGCATCGGCCGTGCGATGGTCGAGCACTGTCTCATCCGCCTGCGGGCCGAGGGCATTCCCAAGTGCAATCTCTTC
>DASRSH010000043.1:0-10349 GCA_035656575.1 Opitutaceae bacterium | reverse complement strand
GCGACCATCAGGATCTGCTTGAACTGCTGGGGCGACTGGGAAAGGGCGTAGAACTGGCCGGGATGGATGCGGGAGGGCACCAGGTATTCGCGGGCGCCCTCGGGCGTGCTCTTGAACAGGGCCGGCGTCTCGACCTCGATGAAGCCTTCGCCGTCGAAATAATCCCGGATGGACTTCGTCGCCCGGTGCCGCACGAGCAGATTGCGGCGCATCTTGGGCCGGCGCAGATCCAGATAGCGGTAAGTGAGGCGCAGGTCCTCGTTCACCTTGTCCCCGCCGGCATCATCCAGCGGAAACGGCGGGGTTTCGGAAACGTTGAGCACCTCGAGGGCCGTGGCCTCCACTTCGACATCTCCCGTGCGCAGGGCGGGATTCTCCGTGCCGGCGGGGCGGCGGGTGACGCGGCCGGTGACGGCGACGACCGATTCCGGCTTCAGATGCGAGGCCCGGTCTCCCAAGGCCCGGTCGATTTGCGGATCGAACTTGATCTGGGTGACGCCCTCGCGGTCGCGCAGGTCGATGAAGATGATTCCGCCCAGATCGCGCACCGTGTCCACCCACCCGGCGAGGGAAACGGTGGCGCCGAGATTGGCCGCGGTCAGTTGGGCACAGTGATGGGTGCGCTGCATGGATGAGGAACGGCAACTATAGACTCATCCCAATAGGCTCACGCCAGTCATTTCTTTGGGCTTGGGCAGCCCCATCAGCTCGAGAATCGTGGGCGCGATGTCGGCCAGCCGGCCGCCCTCGCGCAGAGGGGTCCGGCCGGCGGCGAAGCCGTCCCCGACGATGAAGCATTCCACCAGGTTCAGGGTGTGCGAGGTGTGCGGCACGTGGTTCACGGGGTCCCACATCTGCTCGCAGTTGCCGTGGTCGGCGCAGATCAGCGCCCGCCCGTGCACCCGCGCCAGGGCCTCTAGCAGTTCGCCGACGCCCCGGTCCGTGGTCTCGACCGCCTCGATCGCGGCGGGCAGCGAGCCGGTATGGCCGACCATGTCCGGATTGGCGTAATTGACCACGATCAGGGCGTACTTGCCCGACAGGATCGCCTCCTTGGCCGTCCGGGTGACCTCCGCGGCCGACATTTCGGGCTGCTGGTCGTAGGTGGCGACCTTGGGGCTGGGCGGACAGGCGCGTTCCTCGCCCGGAAAAGGATCCTTGCGGTAATTGTTGAAGAAAAAGGTCACGTGGGGGTTCTTCTCCGTCTCCGCGCATCGGAACTGCGCCAGGCCCGCGTCGCTGACCACCTGGCCCAGGATATTCCTGAGCTTCTCCGGCTTGGGCAGGATCACGTGGACCGGCAAGCCCGCCTCGTACTCGGTCATGGTCGCGTAATACAGGTCGAGCTTCGGGCCGCGGTCGAAGTCCTTGAAATCGTCCAGCACAAACGCCTTGGTGATCTCGCGCGGCCGGTCTCCACGGTAGTTGTAGAAGATCACCGTGTCGCCATTTTGAATGCAGCCGATGGGCTTGCCCGCGCCGTCGACGACCCAGGTCGGCACGACAAACTCGTCGCCTTTCTGCGAATCGCCCAAGGGGTGATCGTAATAGGCCTGAACGGCGGAGGTCCCCGAGGGTGCCGTGGCTTCGGCCTTCTGCCCCGTCAGCATGCGGTAGGCTTTGGCGACGCGGTCCCAGCGGTTGTCCCGGTCCATGCTCCAGAAGCGTCCGCACACGGTCGCCACGCGGCCGACCCCGATGGCCTGGCATTGGCGCTCGACTTCGCCGACATAGCGCAGGCCGCTCATCGGCGGCGTGTCGCGGCCGTCGGTGAAGGCATGGACGAAGACGCGTTCGCCGGGCACGCCGGCCTCCTTCGCCTGGCGCAGCAGGCCGTAAAGATGCTCCAGCATGCCGTGCACTCCGGCGTCGGACACGATCCCCATCAGATGCAGCCGGCCGCCGGCCTTCGCCCGCGCCACCGCGCCCTCCCAGGCGGCGTTGCCCTTGATCCGCCCTTCGGAAAACAGCTTGTTCAGCCGCAGCAGCTCCTGCTCCACCACCCGCCCGGCCCCGATGTTCTCGTGCCCCACCTCGCTGTTGCCCATCACTCCGTCCGGCACGCCGACGTCGGTCCCGCACGCCTTGAGCAGCGTGCAGGGATAGGTGGCGTGCAGCCGGTCGTCGCAGGGCTTCTGGGCTAGATGGACGGCATTGTAAGCGTCCTGTTCCGGATGGGGGTTGCGGCCCCAGCCGTCGCGGATGACAAGCAGAACCGGCGGGTGTGATTGGCTCATGGAGGGCTCAAAAGAAGCGGATTCGTGTCGATGTTGGCAATAGTCCTGCTGTTTATTCGGGCGCGATCTCACGCATGACCCTGATCATCCGAGACCAATTGGTGAACCCGCCGACCTGGTTTGCATCCTTTCGCGATCTCACCCTCTACTGCCACGTCTTCCTGCGGGACGAGGTGGTGATCGAGTCGGACAATGTGGACGTCTATTACCGCTGGATCAAGCCGCGCGGCGGCATGGACTTCGTCGAGGATTTCGTCCGGCCGGGCGCCGAGGACGGCGTCCACCTGGACGTGGAGCTGAACTATCCCCGCACGATCGTCACCGACCGGATCGCGCCGGAGAACCTGCACCGCCTCCTCCAGCGCATCCGCGGCCTGGCCGCCTAGCCCCGAAACCGCCCGAGGTGGGCTCACCGCCCATCGCTGGAAGGTTGCGGCCGCGGCGGGTTGTTTTTCGCCGGCGCGCTCCGGCGTTTTTCATGCCCAGCCCGGGCTGAGGGTTCGCGCTTGCGAAACCCTCCCCCATGGGCGACGAATCGCCCATGCCGAAGCGCGCCGTCCTGCTGGTCAATCTCGGTTCGCCCGATTCCACGTCGGTCCCCGACGTCCGCCGCTACCTGAAGGAATTCCTGGGGGACCGGCGGGTGCTGGATTTGCCGGCGCCCCTGCGCTGGCTGCTGCTCGAGGGGCTGATCCTGCGGACGCGGCCGAAGCGCTCGGCGCACGCCTACGCGCGGGTCTGGACCCCCGAGGGGTCCCCCCTGATCGTCACCTCCCGGAAGGTGCGCGACAAGCTCAGCGCCGCCTTGGGCGGGGAAGTTCCCGTGTATTGGGGCATGCGCTACCGCAATCCGCCCGTCCCCGAGGTGATGCGGGAGATCGCCCGCGACCGGATCGAGGAGCTGCTGCTGATCCCGCAGTATCCCCACTATGCCATGTCGTCGTGGGAAACGGCCGTCGTCCAGGTGTACGAGGAGGCCGCCCGGCACGCGCCCGACACGCGGGTGCGGCTGATGCCGCCCTTTTACGCCGATCCGGACTATATCGACGCCCTGGCCGCGGTGACGGCCCCGCCGCTCGCCGAGCCTTACGATCACGTGCTCTTCAGCTACCATGGCCTGCCCGAGCGCCATCTGCGGCAGACCGACCCCTCCCACGCGCACTGCCTGACCGTGCGGGACTGCTGCACGGAGTGCTCGCCGGCGCACGCGACCTGCTACCGCGCGCAATGCTTCGCGACGACCCGGGCCCTCGCCGCGAAGCTCGGCCTGCCGCCCGAACGCCATTCGGTCTCGTTCCAATCGCGCCTGGCCGGGGAGCCGTGGCTGCGGCCCTTCACCGACCATGAGCTCCAGCGCCTCCCCAAGTCCGGGGTCAAGCGGCTGGTCGTGCTCTGCCCGGCCTTCGTCGCCGACTGCCTGGAAACTTTGGAGGAGATCGCCCTGACCGGCCGGGATACCTTCCTCGCCGCGGGTGGCGAATCCTTCCGCCACATCCCCTGCCCCAACGACCAGCCTCCGTACATCGACTTCCTCGCCGGCCGGGTCAGGCGCTGGCTGGCCAGCCATGGATGACGCGCTTTATCAGGCGCTGCTGAAGGCGAATCGCTCCGCGCTGATCGCGGAGGATGCGCAGCGGGCGGCGGCGGAATTGAACGAGCTGATCCTGCAGATCCGGGGCGGATCGGACGACGCGGTGGCCGCGGCGCGCGAGGTGACCCGTCGGCTGAGCCTGCTGGGGCGCCCTGACGCCGCCGCCGCGCACACTCAGATCGACCCGCGCGAATTGCTCGAGGCGGCCCTGGCCGCCGCGGGCGTGGAACAGGCGGCGGAAACCCTCGTCGTGGTCGAAACCGGCGCCGCCCGGGTCGCCGGCAACCGGGAGGAACTCGTCCAGGCCTTCCGCGCCCTGGTCCGCAACGCCGCCGAGGCCATGTCCCCGCCGCCGGAGCGGCCGCGGATCCAGTTGTCGGCGCGCAATCTGACGCTGGCGGATGACGGCGTCGCGTCCCTGCCCGCCGGCGAGTATGTGGAGTTCGAGGTGCGCGACAATGGCGCCGGCATCCCGCCCGAAAACCTTGAACGGATTTGGGAGCCGCTCTTCACCACCCGCCGCCACGGCGCCGGGCTCGGGCTGCCCACGGCGCTGGCGGTGATCCGCAAGCACGGGGGGCAAATCGGCGTCGACTCGGCCGTGGGGGTCGGAACGGTGATGACCGTTTACCTGCCCGCGGCGCCCGAACCGGCGGCCGCGGCCGGGGGCAGCTCGGCGCCGGCGGCGCGCTTCCGCACCGGGCGGCTGCTCGTGATGGACGACGACGAAAAGACCCGCGCCGTCACCGCTTCGCTATTGCAGCGGCTCAACTACACCTGCGACCTGGCCCGCGACCCGGACGAGGCTTTCACCTGGTACCGCCGCTACTGGGACATCGGGCGCCCCTACGACGCCGTGCTCTTCGACCTCCAGTTGCGGGGCGGCGTCGGCGGCGCGCCCGCTTTGGCGCGCATCCAGGCGCTCGATCCCGACGTGCGCTCCCTCGCCCTGGCGCCGCTGCCGGCCGAAGCGCTGGCCGAAGCGGCGCGGGCCGCCGGCTTCACCGGCTGGCTGGCCAAGCCGTTCAGGCTCTCCGAGCTGGGCGAGGCCCTCCAGATCGTGGCGGGACGTTAGAAGGGGCGACCGTGGGAGCGTCGTCCCGCCGCTTCAGCCGCCCGCCCAGCGGCGGGAGGCCGCTTCCACGGGGTCAGAACTCAAGCCATCACTTCTTTTGTCAGAAGTGAGCGTAATCGCCCTTCGTCAAATCCTTCGCAAACTGCACCAGCAGTCGGACGCAGCCCTCCACGTCATCGAGATTCACCAGCTCGCTGGGCGTGTGCATGTAGCGCAGCGGCACGCAGACCAGGCCGGTCGCCACCCCCGCCCGGGAGATCTGGACGGCGCGGGCGTCGGTGCCGGTCGGCCCCTTCTCGCCCTCGACCTGGTACGCAAGCTTGAGCTTGTCTGCGGCCGCCACCAGCCGGTCATAAATCCGGGGATTGATATTGGGCCCCCGCCCGAGAATCGGACCGCCGCCCAGCTTCACCTCGCCGTACTTGCGGTGGTCGCAGTCGGGATGATCCGTCGCATGGCTCACGTCCACGGCCACGGCGATATGCGGATTCACGGCGTAGGACGCCGTGGTCGCGCCGCGCACCCCGATCTCCTCCTGGGCCGTGGCCACGGCGACGACGGTGGCCGCGGTCTTCTTCCGCTCGGCTGCGAGCCGGATCAGCGTCTCGCCCACGATGTACGCCCCCACCTTGTTGTCGAACGCGCGCGCGGCGCCCACGCGGCCGTGCAGCAGTTCGAAGCCGTCCGCGAACGTCGCCAGGTCCCCGATGGCGACGCGCTCCAGCGCCTCCTTCTTGGAGGCGGCGCCGATGTCGATCCACATCTCGTGGATCTCGGGCACTTTCTTGCGATCGGCCTCGTCCATCAGGTGCACGGCCCGCTTGCCGGTCACGCCCCGCACCGGCCCGTGCGCCGTTCGGATCACGACGCGACGTCCGGAGAGGAGGATGCGGTCCTGGCCGCCCACGTTCTGAAAATACAGAAACCCCTTCTCGTTCACGTAGGTGACGATGAGGCCGATCTCGTCCATATGGCCCGCCAGCATGAGGACGGGGTCGCCTCCCCCTTTCAGGGTCGCGAGCCGATTGCCCAGGGGATCCTTGGCGTAGGCGTCCGCCGCCGGCCGCACATGCCGGTCGAAGACCGCCTGGGCTTCAAACTCGGCGCCGGAAGGCGAGCGCGCGTCGAGCAGTTCGGCCAGGAAGGGGGGCAGGGCGTGGGTGCGGGGCATGTCAGCTGAATTCGGCATCGATCAGTTCGCAGAAATAATGGATCAGAAACAGGTGCGCTTCCTGGGCGCTCGCTCCCCGGCGGCCGGGCACGAGCAGCTCCACGTCCGCCGCGCCGCGGGCCTGGCCGCCGCCCCGCCCGAGAAAGGACAGCGTCCCGATCTTCAGGTCGCGCGCGGTCTTGAGCGCGGCCACGATGTTGGCGGAGTTCCCGCTGGAGGTGAAGGCGACGAAAAGGTCCCCCGGCCGGCCCAGCGCCGCCAGCGGCCGGGCGAACGACGCCTCGAAGCCGTAATCGTTGCCGACGCAGGAAAGAAGCGCCCCGTCCGCCGACAGGGCGACGGCCGGCAGGCCCTGGCGGGTCTTCGCGTAGCGTCCCGCCAGTTCCGTCGCGAAATGGGCCGCCTCAGCCGCGGAGCCGCCGTTGCCCGCGGTCAGGATCTTGCCTCCGCCGCGGAGCGTGTTCAGGAGCAGAACCGCCGCCGCGTCGATCGCCGGCCGGATTTCCGCCAAGCCCTGCAGGGTACGCGTCGTATCGCCCAGGCACTCCTCGAACGTCATTGCCGCTAGCCCTAAGGGCTGAAGCGCGCCGTGGCCATTGCAAAAAGTCGGGCGCCTGTGGAAGCTGCGCCCATGCGGCTCACGGCGCTCAGCCTGCGCGACTTTCGCAACATCGCGGAAGCGCGCCTTGTCTTCGAAGGCCGCCGGCACTTCTTCCTGGGGCCCAACGGCCAGGGCAAGACCAACCTGCTCGAAGCGGCGGGCTGCCTGACGGCGTTGCGCTCGTTTCGCGCGGCGGAGACGCCGGTCATGATCCGCGCCGGGGCCGCCGAAGCGGGCATCGCCGCCGAACTTGAACACGAGCACCGCGGCCCCACCGCGCTGCGCATCGCGCTGCGGCCCGACGGCAAGGAGCTTTGGTCCGACGGCGAGAAGGTGAGCCGCCTGTCCGACCATCTGGGGCAGTTCCCCGTCGTCGCCTTCTCCTCGCAGGACCTCCAGCTCCTGCGCGGCTCGCCCGCCCTGCGCCGGCGCTGGCTCGACCTCACCCTGGCCGCCATGGACGCCGCGTACCTGCGCGCTCTGCAAACGTACGCCCGCGCCTTGGCCGGCCGCAACCGGCTCCTCAAGGACTCCTCGCCCAACTTGGCCGAACTGACCGCCTTCGAGCATGTCCTCGCCCCCGCCGCCGCCGGCTTGGTGCGCCTCCGCCGATCCGGCCTGGCCGAACTCGGCTCCACCGTGGCTGCGGCCTATCGCTCCGTCAGCGGCGCCGCCGAAACCGCATCTCTCGGGTATGAACCTGCGTTGGGCGGAAAGCATTCAGGCGGGGGCAACGGCGAACTTGCGGGGAAGGAGCAAGCCTTCCCAGAGACGGGGGGCCCAGCGCGGACGTGGGCCGCGCCGGATTCTCCGTCCGCCGCGCAAGCGGCGCAGCCACCCGCCCACGCTGGGTCCCCCTCTTCGTCACAGCTCCTCAAACCCGGACCCGAGAACGCGTCCTGGCCGACGAAAGCAGCGGAAGAACCGGCGTACTGGGTCCAAGCTTTTGGCGCAGCCCGAAAGGTGGATTTTCGGATTAAAAGCACCTCGATTGGGCCCCATCGCGACGATCTCGACCTGCTGATCGGGGGGGCGGCGGCCCGCGACTACGCGTCCGAAGGCCAGCAAAGGTCGTTCGTGCTCGCGCTGCGGCTGGCTCAGGCGGCGTGGTTCCAGGCGCGCAGCCGCGCCCGGCCGGTCATTCTGGCGGACGACGTCCTCGGCGAGCTGGACCCGGACCGCCGGCGGCGCTTTTGGAGCGCCATCGACCCGGATTGCCAGGTTCTGGCCACCGGCACGTCCGAGCCCGAGGCGTCCTTGGGGGCCTGGCAAACGTTCCGGGTATCCGAAGGCCGGATTCTAGGGCAATAGCGCCTGCGGAACGATCTGGGTCACGGCCGGCACCGGCTGGCCGTGATCGAGCGCCGGATGGAAGCGGACGTCCATGAGCAGATTCGACACATAGGCGTCGTTCAGCGGTACGTGGCATTCGGCGTCGCCATAGACGCCCTCTGGGTGCCCCGTGGCGTCGATCTTCACGAAACAAACCGTCTGAAACCGCGGGTCATCGACGTGCTGCTTCCAGTCCTCGGGCAGCTCGGTCATCGCCGGCGAGGCCGGGAGAGTCGCATTGGGATATTGGCGCAGATAATCCGCCACCACGCGGGCAAACGCCTGTTCGCGGGTCAGCTCCTGGCGGTCCGGCGAGTGGTCGGTCGGAATCTCGTGGCCGCCGTCGTCGTAAAGGTCGACCGCGAAGGAATCGATCTGGTATCCGGGCGGAAACCCGCCCTGGAAGAAATCCACGGCGGTCGGCCGATTGGGCAGCACCGGATCCACCTCCGTCGCCCCGATCCACTGCTGCTTCTCGTGTTCGTGTCCCGGGGCGTGGATGACGGCGACAAACAACGCATAGGGCGCAACGAGACGGACCGGAGAGACGATGCGGAAAGAGATGTGAATGGAATTGCGGGTATCCGCGGCGTTTTGGAAAACCGGCGCGTTGCCCTCCAGTTCGTTCTCGATCTCGGCCGCCTGGCCCTCCGCGTAGGCCGGATTCGCCGCCATCGTCAGGGGGCCCTTGACCGACGGCGAGACCTGCGGAGGCGTGGGTCCGCCGCTCACCACCATTTGGTGGATCGCCTCGTCCGCCGCCGCATATTGGTCGCTCAGCAGATTCGTGTAGGCGATGGACGCCTGCTCCTCGGGATCGGTCCCCGGCGCGTAGGCGCGCTCGCAGACGAAACCTTCGAGCCGCGCCGGCCAGCGCCCCATCTTGGTGGCCCGCTTGATCTGGATGGAAACCGGCACCGTCCCGATGTGCCAGTGTTCGAACTTCCCGTGATAGCGGACGACAAAATTGCTGCCGACAATATTGAGCACACGGTAGGCCCGGCCGTTCCGCACCAGCGAGAAGTCGGCTCCGTCGTACAGGGTGAAGGAAGGGGCGGAAGGGTCAGCCGCGCCCGCGGCCATGACCGCAAGCGCAAGGGCCGCCAGACCGGCGACAAGCGTTTTCATGGATGGATCCAAGCTACCGCATCAGCGCGGCGGACACAAGCGTCTCGCTCCTGTCGCCTGCCCGAGGGCCTCTCCGCCTACAGCTGTTGCACCAGCGTCCGCGGCACGACCTGGGCCACCGTCGGCACCGGCCGGCCCCGTTCCAGCGCAGGCCGAAACCATACATTCGCGATCATGGCTGAAAGATACGCATTGGCCGGCTGCCGGCAGCCGGGATCGGTGAAGGTCCCGTGCGCGTGGCCGCCGCTGTCCACCTTCACGTAGTACGTCTGTTTGAACCAGGCGTCACTCAAGTGCTCGCGCCAGTCCGGCGGCAGCTCGGTCATCGCCGGCGTCGCCGGGAGGTTCGAGCGGCGATGCTCCTCCAAATAGGCCATGATCACATACTGAAACGCCTGCGCCCGGGTCAGCGCGACGCGGTCCGGCGAAAGATTGGTCGCCAATTCCCGGCCGCCGACATCGTACAGATAGACCGAAAACCGGTCGATCTGGTAGCCGGGCGGAAAGCCCCCTTCGAAGAAATCGACGTGCGCCGGATGCCCGGGCTGCACGGCGTCGATCTCCGTGGCTCCGATCCACTGCTGCTTCTGATGCTCATGGCCGGGCGCATGGATGATGGCCACGAAGATCGCATAGGGGGTGAGGAGCCCAATCGGGGAGTCCACGTCGAATCGGACGTGCATCGCGTTGCGCAGGTCGTTCTCGGCCGCCTGCTGCTGCGCGCGATTGTATCCGGTGGACGCGACGGGTTCCTCCCGGAGCTTTTCGATCCCGGCGGCCACTCGGGCCTCCGCCATCGCCATGCGATTGCCGGACCCCGCCGCGGCGAGCTCTTCCGGTGTGGCATTGGGATCGCTTTGCACGACGGAAAGCGCATTGGACGACAGCAGGTTGGTCGGCACGACGCCCGCCAGTTGGAGCATCTGGTTTCCATTCATGGCCATGTTCCGGTCGGCGTCGGTCAGTTCGTCCTGCATCTCCCCGACGAGATTGGCATACGCCGTGGCCGCTTTCTCCTCCGGATCCGTACCCGGAGCGTAGGCGCGCTCCGCGCTGAATCGCATCAGGACGGCGGACCAGGGGGACAGCTTGCGCACCCGCTTCACGCCGATCGCCACCGGCACCAAGCTCGGATGGACATGCACGTACTTGCCGCTCTCGCGGACCACAAATGATCCGCCCACCACGTTCAATATCCGGTACATGTCGCTTCC
>DASRSH010000042.1:0-8225 GCA_035656575.1 Opitutaceae bacterium | reverse complement strand
CCTAAGTCTCATAAACCGCCGCAAATGCCCGAACCCGATTCACGCAAGCCCCGTCGTCCGCTCAAAAACCTGCCCCCCGACAGGTTTCAGCCGAAGGTATTGCTGATCTGGCTCGTCATCGTCGCGGCGGCGATCACCTTGCTCTGGCTTGGGCCGGGAGCGCAGAACACGAACGTCGCGCATGTCCCGATCGAGCAGGTCCTCGATTGGACCCGGGCGGGCAAGATCGCGGCGGAGCCCCAGGCCGCCATTCATTGGGGAGCGGGCGGCGACCAGCTGCGGGCCACCATTACCGGCGATGCGACGGTCGTGACCGACCAGAAGACCGGCTCCAAGGCCTTCCAGGCCGACGGACGGCTGACGGACAGCGAGCTCGAGGTTTTGCAGCGGAGCAAGATGTTCACGGAGCCCGCGCCCTCGACCGGCGTGGTGACGACGGTCCTGCTCAACATCCTGCCCTTCCTGATCGTCATCGGCTTCCTCTACTTCCTGTTTGTGCGGCAGCTTCGCCAGGCGGGCCGGGGGGCGCTCAGTTTTGGCAAGAGCCGCGCCAAGCTGCTGACGCGGGACCGCGACAAGGTGACCTTCGCCGACGTGGCCGGCTGCGACGAGGCCAAGGAGGAGATCGCTGAAGTCGTCGAATTCCTCAAGGACCCGAAGAAATTCACCAAGATGGGCGGACGCATGCCCAAGGGCGTGCTGATGGTGGGCCCCCCGGGCACGGGCAAGACCCTGCTGGCGAAGGCCGTGGCCGGCGAGGCCGATGTCCCGTTCTTCAGCATCTCCGGCTCCGACTTCGTCGAGATGTTCGTGGGCGTGGGCGCCTCGCGCGTGCGCGACATGTTCGAGCAGGGCCGCAAGAATGCCCCGTGCCTGATTTTCATCGACGAGATCGACGCGGTCGGCCGCCAGCGGGGCGCGGGCCTGGGCGGGGGCAACGACGAGCGCGAGCAGACGCTCAACTCGCTCCTGGTCGAGATGGATGGCTTCGACACCACCGAAGGGGTGATCATCATCGCCGCGACCAACCGGCCGGACGTGCTCGACAGCGCGCTGCTGCGCCCGGGGCGGTTCGACCGGCAGATCTATGTCGACCTGCCCGACTTGGCCGGCCGCGAGCAGATCCTGCGCGTCCATGCCAAGAAGATCAATCTGTCCGAGAACGTCGACCTGGCCGTGATTGCGCGCGGCACGCCCGGGCTTTCCGGCGCGGAGCTGGCCAATCTCCTGAACGAGTCGGCCCTGCTGGCCGCGCGGCGCGGGAAGAAGAAGGTCGATATGGCGGACGTCGACGACGCCCGCGAAAAGGTGCAGTTCGGCCGCGAACGCCGGCGGCTGATGGACGACGAGGAGAAGAAGCTCACGGCCTATCACGAGGCGGGCCACGCCCTGGTTCAGGCGATCCTGGACGACGGCCAGATGCCGGTGCACAAGGTCACCATCATCCCCCGCGGGCGGAGCCTGGGCAGCACGATGTTCATCCCGAAAAAGGACATGCTGACCCATGCGATGAAGCGCATGCTCAACCAGATCGCCATGGGCCTGGGCGGGCGCGTGGCCGAGGAGCTGGTCCTGAACGACATTTCCAGCGGGGCGGCGGGCGACATCAAGCAGGTCACCAAGATCGCCCGCCACATGGTGTGCGACTGGGGCATGAGCCCGCTCGGCCCGATCGCCTACGGCGACAACCAGGACACGGTCTTCCTGGGCCGCGAGATCACGCGCACCGAGAACGTCTCGGAGGAGACGGCGCGGCGGATCGACGAGGAGATTCACCGCATCATCGCGGAGCAGCACGAGCGCGCGAAGAAGATCATCACCGAGCACCGGGCCGCGCTGGACAAGATCGCGGAAGCGCTGCTGGAGCACGAGACGATCGAGGGCAAGCATGTGCTGGAGATCCTCGAATTCGGCGAAATGCGCTCGCCCATCATCCTCACTTCGGCCCCGAAGCCGCCGGACAAGCCGGGCGACAAGAAGCCGGCCGAGCGGCCCGCGGCCAAGGGCGACGAGCTGCACGGCCACGGGCACGCGCCCGCCCCGACTCCAGCTTAAGCCCGGCGGGCGGCCGGTTTGAAATTGCCTGGGCGCGGAGCTGACCCAATGGTCGCTCCCGCATGAAAATCTGCTGCATCGGCGCCGGCTACGTCGGCGGCCCCACGATGGCCATGATCGCGCTCAAGGCCCCCGATGTGACCGTCACGGTCGTCGACATGAATCCCCAGCGCATCGCCGCCTGGAACGAGGGCCCCCTGCCGGTCTACGAGCCGGGCCTCGAGGAGGTGGTGGCCCAGGCCCGCGGGCGCAATCTGTTTTTCTCCACCGACGTGCGGGGCAGCATCCGCGCGGCCGACATCATTTTCGTCGCGGTGAACACGCCGACCAAGACCTACGGGCTGGGGGCCGGCCGGGCGGCGGACCTGCGCTACGTGGAGACGGTGGCGCGGACCATCGCCGCCGAGGCCGAAGGCCGGAAGATCATCGTCGAGAAGTCCACGATCCCGGTGAAGACCGCCGAGACGATCAAGGACATCCTCGCCGCCAATTCCCGCGGCTGCCGCTTCGACGTCCTGTCCAATCCGGAGTTCCTGGCCGAGGGCACCGCCGTGGCCGACCTGGAGAACCCCGACCGGGTGCTGATCGGCGGGGAGCGGACCCCGGAGGGCGCGGAGGCGATCGCGGCGCTGGCCGGCATCTACGCCCGCTGGGTGCCGCGCGACCGCATCCTCACCACCAACCTGTGGTCTTCGGAAATGTCGAAGCTGGTCGCCAACGCCTTCCTGGCCCAGCGCATCTCGTCCATCAACTCCATTTCCGCCCTCTGCGAGGCGACCGGCGCCGATGTCGACGAGGTGGCCCGCGCCATCGGCCGGGATTCGCGCATCGGCCCGAAATTCCTCAAGGCCTCGGTCGGCTTCGGCGGCTCCTGCTTCCAGAAGGACATCCTGAACCTGGTGTACCTGTGCGAGCACTTCGGGCTGCCCCAGGTGGCGTCCTACTGGCAGGCGGTGGTGACGACCAACGACTGGCAGAAGCAGCGCTTCACCCACCGCGTCATCCGCTCGCTCAACAACACGGCGGCGGACAAGCGGGTCGCCGTCCTCGGCTTCGCCTTCAAGAAGGACACGAACGACACGCGCGAATCCCCCGCGATCGGCGTGGTGCGCGACCTGCTGGCCGAGCAGGCGCAGGTGGCCGTTTACGACCCCAAGGTGCCCGCCGATTGGATACGGCGGGAGCTGTTCGGTTCGGCCGCGCCCGACCCCCGGCTGACCATCGCCGCGTCGCCCTATGCCGCCGCGGAGGGCGCGCATGCGCTCGCGGTCGTCACGGAGTGGGACGAGTTCAAGGCCCTCGACTACCGGCGGATCTACGCCACGATGGTCAAGCCGGCCTCGCTGCTCGACGGCCGCAACATCCTCGACCTGCCCGCGCTGGCGGCGCTCGGGTTCCGGACCTACGGCGTCGGCAAGTAGGGGCTACGCCAGCAGCGGCAGCCGCGCGAAGTCCCCGTGCAGCACCGGCGCCGCCGGGGCGCCCAGCCAGCCTTCGAGCATCGTCGCGTAGACGCTGCGGAAATCGGTCGAGAACGTGAGGTCGTGGTTGCGGGGCAGGATGAGGTCCGGCGCGGTGCCGTGCAGCCCCCCCCGCAGGCGGGACCCAACGACGAACAGCGGCGAGGCCGTGCCGTGGTCCGTGCCCTTGCTGTCATTCTCGCTCGCCCGCCGGCCGAACTCCGAAAAGGTCATTGTCAGCACCTGGCCGTCCAGCCGGTGGCCCTCCAGGTCCTTCTGAAAAGCGGCCAGCCCCTCGCACAGCCGGCGCAGCAGGGTCGCCTGGGTGCCGAGCTGGTTGAAATGGGTGTCGAAGCCGTTGAGGGACACGAAGTACACCCGGGTGGGCAGCCCGGCGGCGATCAGCGCGGCGACGCTTTTGAGCGAGGCGGCGAAACCGTCCGCCGGATAGGCCGCCGCCGGCCGGTACTCGCCCAGCACGCGCTGCACCTTGGTTTCGGTGACGAGCGAGTCCATCAGCGTGGCCTGCAGGAAACTCTGCTCCTCGCCGCCGCCGCCGGCCTGGGCCAGGCGTTCGAGGAGTTCGCGCAGCTCGGCGTTGTCGCGGCGGCCGCCGGAAGTGCCCGTGATGCCGAAGGTCGGATGCTCCCGGGCGCCGACGAACGTCTCCGGCTCGCCGTTGATCGCATTGACGTGCACGGCCAGCGGATCGTGGGCGCCGGCCGGCGCGCCGGAACAGCAGTTGTCCAGATACCGGCCGATCCAGCCGGTGGAGGCGAACGTGCCGGAGTCGCTTGCCGTCTCCCAGATTTCGGTGGACCGGAAATGGCTGCGGTTGGGGTTCGGGTAGCCGACGTTCTGCACAATCGCGAGCTTGCCCTCGCCGTACAGGCCGCGAAACGCGGCGCACGCCGGGTGCAGCGCCATGGCGTCGTTGAGCGGAAGCACGTCGCGGCGGGGCAGCCCCAGGGTGGGCCGCAGGCGGTAGTAGTTCGCGTCGGCGTAGGGCACGAGGGTGTTCAAGCCGTCATTGCCTCCGGCGAGCTGGATCAGCACCAGGATCGAGCGATCCTTTTCCGGCGGGGGGGCGTCGGCGCGAACCGAGTTGACGAGAAAGCTCGGCGCAAACCGGCTGAAGGCGAGCAGGCCGGCGCCCTGGGCGGAGCGGCGCAGAAACTCCCGGCGGGTGGAGGGAAGGAAAGGGGAGGAGGGATTCGCGGCCATGGCTCAGCAAAGTTGATATTCGGGCGACTCGAGGAGCGCGGCGGATGCGCGCCGCAGGCGGCGGAGGCGCTCCCCCGGGCCGGCGGCCGGCGGTCCCGCAATGAAGCCGGCCAGGGTCGCCATGAAGGCCGGAGCGGGCGGCACGGACAGGAGGGATTCGGCCAGATGGGCGGCCGCCGCCTCGGGGGCCGCGTCGGCGAGGCGGGAAAACCGCGCGTCGTCCACGACGAACGTGCCCCGGCCCGAGGCGGCGGCGGCCTGGATTGCCATCCATTCATCCTGGTTCAGCGCGCCTTCGTCGAGCGGGCGGAAGAGGGACTCCACCAGGCCGCGGCGCGCCGCGAGCGAGGCCGAATTGATCCAGTTGCGGCCGCCGACCCATCCCCGGACGTTGGGCGGATTGTAGAGCACCTGGCCCATTTGGCGGAGGGGGCTGACGACGAAGCGCGGCGCCGGCAGGACGTCGAGATCCAGCTCCTGCACCATTCCCAGGTAGAACTGGACGGGGCTCTTGATGAACTCGCCGCGGAATTCCGGCGCGAAGAACAGCCGCGAGCCGAAGAAACGCCGGGCCAGCCAGCCCAGGCTGTAGCCGCCTTCGGAGCGCCAGCGGTCGCCCAGGGCGAGCAGATATTCGCGGGGGAGCATGGTGTCGCTGAGGTAGAACTTGACCAGCTCGTGCGGCACGAAGGCGCCGGCCGCGGGCGTGGCGTAGGCCAGGTCGATGACGTCGTCGCCCGTGAAGTCGCCCGTGTGCCCGAATACGGTCTTGGGGCCGGGGTCGTGCTGGCGGGGGGCAAAGTAGAATTCGCTGCCCCCGCGCAAGCGGTAGCCCGTGAAGGCGCGGGCGGCCTCCTTGATGTCGCGTTCGGTGTAATTGCCCTCGCCCAGCACAAACAGTTCGAACAGCTCGCGCGCGAAGTTCTCGTTCGGGGCCCCGGCCCGGTTCTGCCCCAGGTCGAGATAGATCACCATGGCCGGGGAGCGCGATACCGCCTTGGTGAGGACCGGGGCGGGCCCGAGGCCGAGCGCGGAGATCAGGTCGAAATGGCGGTAGATGAGCGGGGCGCGGCCCACTTTCTCGAAGCCGACCACGTAAATGTCGCTCAGGAAAAGGACCCACTTCTGATAGGCGGCATTGTCGGCCTCGGAGGCGAACTGCAGCCAATCCACCGTCATGTCCAGGAGCGCGGCGCGCGCGGATTCGCGCAACTGCCGCCGCAGCAGGCGCTTTTGGGCGGGATCGGCTTGGGCCCGGATCTCCGCTTCCGCGCCGGCCTGGGCGGCCTCGAGCCGGGCCACCGACGGGGGCATGGGAAAAGCCTGGGGCTGGGCGGGAAAGAGCCGATCGAGCGTCGCGGGCAGGCCCTCCGCGAGCGCTTCCTGGGCGCGGGCGGGAACCACGCCCCAGCCCGCCCGCCGCAGCAGGTGGCGCACGGCGGCGGCATCCCATTGCGCCGCAGGCAGCGGATCCCAAGCCTCCTCCGGGGCGATGCTGAGCTTCATGCCCCTGTGTTGACGCCGGGGGAGGGCCGAGGTTTCAAACGCCCAACGCCGTCCGGTAAACCCGCGGCACCCGCTTGGTCACCGAACACAGGGTCTCCCAGGGGATGGTGTCGGCCCAGCCGCTGAACTCCGCCAGGGAGATTTCCCCGTCTCCCTGGCGCCCGACCAGCAGCACCTCGTCGCCCGCGCGGGCGCCGGGGACGTCCGTGACGTCGACCACCGTCTGATCCATGGTGACCCGGCCCAGGACGGGGCAGCGCGCGCCCCGCACGAGGACGGAGGCGCGGTTGCTGAGGGCGCGCGGCAGCCCGTCGGCGTACCCGGCGCAGAGCACGGCGACGGTGGAGTCCCGCCGCAGCGCGTGGGTGCGCCCGTAGCTGACGGTCGTGCCCGCGGGCAGCCGCTTGACCAGGCCGACGCGTGTGTGAAAACTGAATACAGGCTCGGGCCGGATGGCGGCCAGGAGGGAGCGGGGGCGCGGGAGCACGCCGAACTGCAGCAGGCCGATGCGGACCGCGTTGAAGGGGGCGGCCCCGGTCATGGTCTCCAGCCCGGCGCTGTTGTCCGCATGGATGAAGAGCCGGGCCGGATCCAGGTCCGGGCAGCGCCCGAGCGCGGCGAGAAACCGGCGCCGCTGCTCGGCCGTGAACTCGGGATCGTCGTCCGGGCTGGCGTAGTGGGTGAAGATGCCCGCCAGATTCAGCGCGGGGGCGGCGCGGATCGCCTGGTACAGGCCGGGCGCCTCCTCGTGCCACACCCCCAGCCGGCCCATGCCGGTGTCGATCTTCAAATGCACGGAGACGGGACGGCCCGCCCGGGCGGCGACCGCGCTGAAGCGTTCGACCTCGTCGCGGCTGGACACGGTCGCGGACAGGTCGTAGGCCGGCAGGTAGGGGTCTTCCTCGGGCAGCAGCGGGCTGAGCAGCAGGATGGGCCAGCCGGGCCCCAGTTCGCGCAGGGCGGCGGCCTCGGTCACATTGGCGACGGCGAAAAGGTCCGCGCCGGCGTGCATCAGGCGGGCGGCGGCCTGGGGCAGTCCGTGGCCGTAGGCGTCCGCCTTGACCACGGCCACGTAGCGCATTCCGGCCGGCAGCGAGCGGCGAATGAGGCGCAGGTTGCGCTCCAAGGCCGCCAGGTCGATTTCGGCCCAGCAGCGGCGGGGGGGGGTGGGCGGAACGGCGATCATGGGGTGCCCGCCGCGCCGTGCAGCCGCGGCGTCCAGCGCAGATACGACGGTTCCGCGGCCATCCAAGCGTCCGGCTCGGAGGTAAAGCTGAGCAGCGGCAGCGGCGCGGCACGGGACCATAGTTCACCGATATTGTAGCGCGCCGGGCGCGTTTCCGGGGGCGCGGCCGACCAGGCGCGAAAGCCTTCCGGCATGGCCAGCGCGACGCCGTCCGCCCGGGCGCGGGCGGCGACCTGGTCTTCCGGCATCCGCTCGGGCGCGCTCCCGGCGCGGGCCCAGTGCCATTCGCCGCGGCGGGCATCCGCGATGAAAGCGACATCCGCCCGGCCGTTCGCGGCGGCGAGCAGCTCCAGGGCGTCGTAGGCGTAAACCGGCCGCGCCCGCAGGACGCGCCAGACGCGGATGGCCATGGCGCACGTGCGGATGCCCAGCACCGATCCCGGAGAACGGCAAAAGACGAACGCCTCGGCCCGCGCGATCAGGTCCGCGGCGGACCCCGAGGGGGAAGCCAGGCCGTCCAGGGCTTGAAAAAGCGCCACACCCGCCTCCCCGGGGGCCGAGGCGGCGCGCAGCTCGGCGCCTTGCCGCAGCGCCGCTTGCGCGGACCCTGCCGCATCCAGGATGAGCACGGGCCCATGATCGGCCGCGAGCCGCTCGAGGCTTACGGGCGTCAAGGGCAACACCGCCATCCCTTCCCGGCATGGGGCGACGTTGAAGGGCCTGAGGGATGCAGCATGGCCGAAAGGCTACCGCCGCGACCGGGCCGCCGTCCAATCTTCATTGACCAAAGCACA
>DASRSH010000041.1:0-2544 GCA_035656575.1 Opitutaceae bacterium | reverse complement strand
GGTGGCGCCGGCAATGACGGGAGCGAGGGTATTCGAAAAGAGATAGGGCCTCGAACGCTGCCGGAGCAGGTCGACGATCTCGCGCCGGCCCGCGACGTAGCCGCCGCTGGCCCCGCCCAAGGCCTTGCCCAAAGTGCCGCTGACCAGGTCGACCCGGTCCGCCACCCCGCAGTGCTCGGGGGTGCCACGGCCGTTCGGCCCCATGAAGCCGACCGCATGGCTGTCGTCGACCATCACGAGGGCGCCGTGGCGCTCGGCGGCCGCGCAGATCTCCCGCAGCGGGGCGATGACGCCGTCCATCGAGAACACCCCGTCCGTCGCGACGAGCTTGAAGCGGGCGCCGGCCGCGTCGGCTTCGCGCAGGCGCTCCTCGAGGCTGGCGGGATCGGCGTTGCGATAGCGGTAGCGCCGGGCCTTGCACAGCCGGATGCCGTCGATGATCGATGCGTGATTCAGTTCGTCGCTGATCACGGCGTCCGTTTCGCCCAGCAAGGTTTCGAAGATGCCGGCATTGGCGTCGAAGCACGAGGAGTAGAGGATGGCCGCGTCGGCGCGCAGGAAGCCCGCCAGGCGCTCCTCAAGCGCGCGGTGCAATTCCTGCGTGCCGCAGATGAACCGGACCGACGCCAGGCCATAGCCCCAGCGGTCCAGGGCCGCATGGGCCGCCGCCCGGATAGCAGGGTGCTGCGCGAGCCCCAGGTAGTTGTTTGCGCAAAAGTTCAGCGCCTCGCGCCCGCCGGCGACCGCGATCCGGCTGCCCTGCGGCCCGGCCAGCGGCCGCTCGTCCTTGCGCAGCCCGGCGGCGGCGATCTGCTCCAGCGTCTCGCGCAGGTGGCTGCGGTAGCTCTCGGTCATGCCGTTTCCCAATCGAGGATGATCTTGCCGCAGCGCCCCGAGCGCATCAGGTCGAAGCCTTCCTGAAAGCGGGCGGCGGGCAGCCGGTGGGTGATGACCGGGGAGATGTCCAGGCCGCTCTGGATGAGGGCCGTCATCTTGTACCACGTCTCGTACATTTCCCGCCCGTAAATGCCGCGGATGGTGAGCATATTGAAGACCACCTTGGTCCAGTCGATCGCCGCCGCCTCCGGCATGATGCCGAGCAGGGCGATGCGGCCCCCATGGGCCATGTTGTCGATCATCGCGTTGAGGGCCGTGGGCTGTCCGGACATCTCCAGGCCGACGTCGAAGCCCTCCTTCATGTCCAGCTCCCGCTGCACGTCGGCCAGGCTTTCCCGGGCCACGTTGACGGCGCGGGTGGCGCCCATGCGCTCGGCGAGTTGGAGGCGGTCCGGATTGACGTCCGTGACCACGATCTTGCGCGCGCCGGCCTGGCGGACGATGGCCGCGGCCATGCACCCGATCGGCCCGGCGCCGGTGATGAGCACGTCCTCTCCGACCACGTCGAACTGCAGCGCGGTGTGGGTCGCGTTGCCCAGCGGGTCGAAGCAGGACAGCACGTCGAGCGGAATCGCCGGATCCACGTGGACGGCGTTGCTGGCGGGCAGGCAAAGGTATTCCGCGAAGGCGCCGCTGCGGTTGACGCCCACGCCCCGGGTGTCCTTGCAGAGGTGCCGGCGGCCCGCCAGGCAGTTGCGGCATTGGCCGCAAACGATATGCCCCTCGCCGTCGACCAGGTCGCCCACGCGGTAGCCGGCGACATTGGCGCCGACCGCGGCGATCGTCCCCACGAATTCGTGGCCGATGATCATCGGCGGATGGATCGTCCGCTGCGCCCAGGCGTCCCAATTGTAGATGTGCAGGTCCGTGCCGCAGATCGACGTGCGCTTCACCTTGATCAGGACGTCGTTGATGCCGGGCTCGGGCACGGGGGCGTCGATGAGACGCAGGCCGGGCCCGGCTTCGGTCTTGGCAATTGCGCGCATGGCCGGAAACATGGCCGCGGACACCCGGATGATCAACCGCTTCTACAACGATTTCGACCGCGAGACATTCGGCGGCCCGCGCAAGACGGATTACCGCAACGCCTTTCAAATCGACCGCGACCGGATCATCCACGCCCACGCCTTTCGCAAGCTGCAGTCGAAGACCCAGGTGTTCCTCTCCGGCGAGTACGATTTTTACCGCACGCGCCTGACGCATTCGATGGAGGTCGCGCAGATCGGCCGCTCGATCTGCCACTATCTGCGCAGCCTCGGCCGGCCGCTGCGCGAGGATTTCTTCATCGACGACGACCTCGTCGAGGCGGTGTGCCTGGCGCACGATTTGGGCCATCCGCCTTTCGGGCATTCGGGCGAGCGCTCGCTGCAGGAGCTGATGGCCGGGTGGGGCGGATTCGAGGGCAACGCGCAGACCCTGCATCTGCTCACCGAGACCATGTACCAGGACGAGCGGGGCGTCCGCGGCATGCAGCCCACGCGGGCCCTGCTGGACGGCGTCCTCAAGTACAAGATGCTGTACCGCGAGTTCGCGCAGCGGCCCTCCCAGCATTTCCTCTACGACGCGCAGGAGACCGCCCGGGCCTTCGTGTTTGGCGGGGCGGCGGTGCCCGCCGCGCTGCAGGGCGGGGAGCGGCTGAACGGCTTC
>DASRSH010000040.1:0-42266 GCA_035656575.1 Opitutaceae bacterium | reverse complement strand
CATTCCCCCTTCTAGCCGCCGCCGCCCTGTTTGCCGGCGTGGCGTCAACCCAGGCCCAGCCGACGAGCGGTTCGTTCGGTTTCGAGGTCTTCGGCACCACCGTGACGGCAGACAACCCCGGCGGCCTTTCGGCAACGGATACTTCCCTCCAGAACTGGCTCACGACGCCCGCCACGCTCACCGCGAATGCGGCGGCGAATACCGGCGTGGATGACAATGGGTTCGACGCTTCGGTCTATGCCAACGGCACTGCCACCTGGGCCCCCGATGGAGATTCGGGCACTGTCCAGATGAACTGGGGATGGAGCACCTCCGGGGCCTCCCGGGTGAATGATAACTCCACCGCGGTGGACCAATATGACGCCATCGACAATTGGACATACACCTTCACCGCCGATGTGACTGGCCAATTCATCATGGACTACAGCGTCACGGCCAATGAATCGGAGGATACTTTCGGCCTCCAGGGCATCGCGATCGACTTGGACAATTTCGACAGCAGCTCCAATCCGCCCCAACTCAACCCCATCGATCCGACCGAGTCAGGAGTGTTCGTCGGGGATGTCACCGAAGGCCAGAGCTACACCGTCAGCTTGAATGAACAGGGCAACGTATCCTCGGAGAACGCCGACAACCAGCTGGTCAACAACCTCTATCGGGTCGCCGATGCCTCCGCCTCCGTCGAGTGGTCGATCGTGGGTTCGCCGCCCCAAGCCAGCGTTCCCGATGGCGGGGAAGCGATCTGCCTTCTCGGCGGCGCGCTCGCCGGCTTGGCGGGCCTGCGCCGAAAGCTCTTCGGCTGAGACCGGCGACTGAGCTTTATCCAGCGGGTTTCACCGGATGGCGGAACGAAGGCCGGAGAGGTATAGTGGGACCTCCGATCTCACCAAATGAAAGACAACTCCGAATCCGCGGCCCCCACTGCCGCCACCCTGCTCAACGACCTTCACGCGCTGCTCACGGAGGTCGAAAAGATGCTGGCCGATCCCGCCGGCGCTCCGACCAAGGCCGCCGTCGGCGCCCTGCGCGCCCGCTTCGACGCCGCCCAGGATTGCCTCAGCGGACTCTACGAAGGGGCAAAGAAGAACGTCGCCGATGGCGCCCGGCGAACGGATGCCGCGGTCCGGGCCAATCCCTATCAGGCGCTCGCCATTGCCGCCGGCATCGGCCTCCTCATCGGGCTGCTGGCGGGCCGGCGCATAAAATAGTATGCGAACGTCAGCGGCTGCGGTGCCGCACGTCCGTCCGGCGCGCAGGCTGGCCCATGCCCAGCCATCCGGGAAATGGGTGTCGCGCTAACGCAGCCGCCGAAGGCCCCGGCGCCACCAGCTCGCGGCGCGGCGGCCGCTGCGCAACGGCCGACCCTGAGGGCTTGACGCGAATCCGAATCGGAAGGGCCGCTTCAAACCGCGGAGGTAGGCTCCCAGCTCGGCCGCCACCGCCGGCACCGTGCGGGCGAGGATCTTCAGGTCGCCGCCGAGACTGCGGCTGTCGATGTAAAGAAGATCCAGCTCGATCATGCGCTCAAAAGTGGTCCGATTCTTCCCCGAGACCTGCCACAGCCCGGTCAGGCCCGGCGCGACGTCGCACCGCCGCCGCTGGCTGGGCGTAAAGTGCTCGAATTCCGAAGGCAGGCAGGGCCGTGGCCCCACCAGGCTCATATCGCCGCGCAGGACGTTGATCAGCTGGGGCAATTCGTCGCAGCCCGAGGCACGAAACATCCTCGTCCAGGCGTTCAAGCGGGCATCGCCCCGCGCATCCAGCTTCTGCATCGGCGTTCCGCCTTTCACCAAGGCGCGAAAATGGTCCTCGTGCGACGACGTCGGCGCGCAGACCCTCATGGTGCGGAACTTGAAGCAAAAGAAGCGCCGGCCGCCCCGCCCCACTCTCTCCTGCCGGTACAGGACCGGGCCGGGGGAAAACAAGGTCCGGATCACCGCCACCGCCAGCGTGACCAGCCCCAGCGCCGGCAGGGCCGCGATGCAGATCACCAAGTCGAGGGCGCGCTTCCAGCCCGGCAGGAGGCTGGACGGTTCGGCCAGGCTCGGGCGTTCCGGCGGCAGGGTGGCGGAGGGCAAAGCCATGTGCGACCTTAGCACGGGGGGCCCCGAGGGGAAAGCAGGTGTAACCCTACTCTGGCGCCGGAAGCGGCCTGGATGGCCTGTCATATTAGATAACTGGATACGCGTCCGGACCCGCCACGGGCCGGCAGCATATCACCCCATTGCTGGATTTCGGGCCGGGCAATATTGTCAGACATGATTTCGATCCAGGACAGCCCGCCGCTCGGGGCGCGCAAATCCCCGCCCGGGCGGGCCGCGCCGGCCGGAGCGGTGCCCGTCGTGGGCGTGGGCGCCTCGGCCCTCGGCCTTCACGCCTGCAGCGCGCTGCTCGCCGGTTTGCCGGAGGACCTCGGCATGGCGGTGGTGCTTGTGCCGCACGTCCCTCCCCGTCATTTTCCGGCCTTGACGGCCTATCTGGGCACGGTGACCCCACTGCCGGTGCAGGCGGTCCAGGGCGAGATCGCGCTGCGCCCCAACACCATTTTCGTCACTCCGCCCGGCGGGGCCTTTGTTTACGCCGGGGGCTGCTTGCGGCCGGAGCCGGATCCGGCGGCGCCGATCGGCCGGATCGACGTTTTTTTTCGCTCCCTGGCGGAAGCCCGCGGCCGGCGCGCCATCGGCGTTCTGCTCGCGGGGTCGGCCACGGACGGAAATTCCGGTCTTCACGCCATCAGGCGGGCCGGCGGCAAGACGTTCGCCGACCGGCCGGAGCGGGACCAAGTCAACGGCGCGTTCGAATCCCCGGCCGCCCAGGTGATGGGCGCGGAGGAGATCGGCGAGGAATTGGGGCGGGCGGGCCAGAGCTTCTCCACGCCGGCCGGCCGCCTCGCCGCCGCCAATCATGCCGCGTACGCGCCGCAGGAGGACCTGCAGAATCTGCTGGCCTCCGTGCCCTTGGCGGTCGTCCTGACCGCGCGTGACCAGAGCATACGACGCTTCACGCCCAAAGCCGCCGAGCTCTTTGGGCTTTCCGCCGCCGACATTGGGGGGCCCTTTCCGCCGGTTCGGGCCGGTCCCCATCTGGCGGGCATGGCTCAGGCGATCGGCATCGCGATGGACAGCGGCGTCGCCATCGAGTCCTTGGCCTGCAACTACAAGGATCGCTGGTTCTCCCTCACCATCCGGCCCTGCCGGGCCCGGGGGGGAAAGCGTGTGTCCAACGGCGCGGTTATCGCCCTGGCCGACATCCAGGCCCTCAAGGAGGGGGAGCGGGGCCGGCAGGCGGCGCTAAACCGGGCGAGCGATACTTTCAACGCCGTGCGCGGGCCGCTTTTGATCCTCGACGGCGGCTTGCGCGTGATGGAAGCCAACGACGCCTTTTGCGGCGAATTTCATGTGGATCGGCCCGCGGCCGAGGGAAAAAACCTGTGCGCCCTCGCCCCGGGGCTTTGGAACGGCGCGCCCCTGGTGGCGGCCTTGACCAGGTTGCTGGAGGATCACATGCCCTTCGACGGCGTGGAAGTGCACTGTCCCGCTGGTACCGGCGCCGCGCGCGTCTTCTTGACGCACGGCCGTTCCCTGGCGCAGCTCCCAGATGATCCCCGCCGCGTGCTGGTGGGATTCAGCGACGTGACCGACCGGCGGCGGATCGAGGCGGAGCGCGGCCGCGTCGCGGCGGCGGTGCTGGCCGCCCAGGAAATCAACCGCCGGGTCCTGAACAGCAGCGCCGATTGCATCCAGCTCATGGGCATCGACGGGCGGATTCTCTTCATCAACTCTCCCTGCCTCGCTTTGCTCGAGATCGAAGACTCCACCGCCTGGATCGGGCGGCCCTGGGCCGAACTCTGGCCCCCTTCCGCGCAGGCCCATCTGCTGCAGACGATTTCCACGGCCCTCGCCGGATCGAGCGCGCGGTTCCATTCCGGGGCCCGCACGACGAAAGGCTCCTGGAAATATTGGGATGTCATCGTCAGCCCCATCCTCGACGAGCACGGCACCGCCGTGCAGCTGGTCAGCATCTCGCGGGAGGTGACGGAACAGGTGGAGGCACAGGAAGCCCTGCGGCGCCACACCGCGCTGCTCGCGGCCGTCGTGGAAGCGGTGCCCGAGGGCATCGCCGTGGTGGACGGCGATGGCCGGGTGCGGCATGCCAATTCCCGGTTCGCGGCGCTGCCGCACCCGGCCGGCGATCCGGCGGCTCCGCCGCCGAACGCCGAGGGCGGCGGCGTCAGCCAGGTGCTGGCCGAGGACGGCCGGTGCTTCGAACGTTTGGGCGCGCCCCTGCCGATCGAGGGAGCCCCCTCCGGATGGATCTGGGCCCTGCACGACATCACGCGGCTGAAAGGGATCGAAGCCGAGCTGACCCGGGCGCATCAACGCGTTCACTCCTACGCCCAGAGCCTGGAAATCGAGCTCGCCCAGCGCCAAAGCAAGCTGGAGTTCACCGAACGCGAATTGGAGCGGTACTCCTACGGCATCATGCACGACCTGCGGGCGCCGCTGCGCTCGATTGTCTCCTACGCCGAGATGCTCCAGCAGGAGTGGGTGGAACAGCTCGGGGAAACCGGCCGGGCCTACCTCGCGCGCATTTTCAGCGCCGCCTCGCGCCTCGATTCCCTGATCAAGGATTTGCTGTCGTACACCGTGTCGGCCAATGGGCCGCTGGCTCTCGAAACCGTGGACGTGGCTGCCCTGGTCGAGGAACTGATCGCCGAATTTCCTCCCTTTCAGCGGCCGTTGACCCTGATCGATGTCTGCGCTCCGCTGCTTCCGGTGAAGGCTCATGCCGCCGCGCTGGCCCAATGCCTGACGCATCTGCTTTTCAACGCGGTGAAGTTCGTCGCGCCGGGGATAGTGCCCCGGATGAAGATCCGCACCGAGGCTTTCGGCGGCCAAGTCCGAATCTGGTGCGAGGACAATGGGATCGGGCTGGCTCCGGCCGACTGCGAACGCATCTTTCAGCTCTTCTCGCGCGTGAATCCGCCCAGCTTGTACGCGGGGACCGGCGTGGGTTTGGCCGTGGTGCGCCGGAACGCCGAATGGATGGGCGGCTCAGCGGGAGCCCAACCCGGCGCCACTGGGGGCAGCCGCTTCTGGGTGCAGTTGCCCCAAGCCTGACTTATGGAACGCACAATTCTCCTCGTGGAGGATGACCCGGACGACGTCTTCTTCTTCAAAACGGCCCTGCGCTCGGCGGGCATCCCCAATCCGGTCGAGGTCGTCGAGACGGGCCCCGAAGCCCTGCGGTACCTGGACGGACTGCGCCCCCATGGCGGCGCTTTGCCGGCGCTGATTCTCCTGGACCTGAGGCTGCCCCTCCTGCCGGGGCTGGACGTGCTCCGGGAAATCCGGGGCCGGCCCGGCCTGCGCCGGGCCATCGTCACGGTATTGACCTCTTCCTCGTCCGACCGGGACATCGAAGCCGCCTACGAAAGGGGCGCCAATTCCTACATCGTGAAGCCGTCGACCGTTAAAGAAAGACTGCACATGGCCGAATTGCTGCGCGACTACTGGCTGCAGCTGAACCGGGGACCCGCCCCTTCGCTGTCAGACAGCGTTTCGGGGGACCGGGCAGAGCATCGGGCCGGCAGCTCCCATCAAAACCTGATCCGGGTCTCGGGCACGGCGCCGTAGGCGCGCTGCGCGCCGGCGAAATCGATTTCGAAGCGGTCGAGGATCACGCCGGGATCGAGCGCATAGACCGTCAGCGTGTGCGCGCCCGGCTTGAGGCGCAGGTCGCTCAAGGTCACCATGGCTTTGTTCGTCAGAACATGCTGCCGCCAGGTTTGGCTGGCGTCACATCGGCCCACCACTCCCAAGGCGAGACGCCCATCTCGCGCGTGAGGTCGACCACGCCCCAGATCGCTCCCCGCGTGTCGGAACCGAAGATGAGGAGGGCCTTTTCGCCCGCGTTCCACGGCGCCGGGATCACCGCGCGGCCGTACGTCTCCCACTTTCCCCGGATGGGCGCCGCGTCAATCCCGTTGGCCGCAAGCAGCGCGGCGATGGCGGGCGAATCGGCCCGGCCGACGATCACGGCGGCGCCGCGGCCCTGGGCGACGGACGGAACGACCGGCGGTTGAATCCCCGTAAGGGAGCGCAGATCGCCGGCCAGAAGCTCGGCCGCGTGGGCGATCGGGGCGCCGTCCCGGGCGTCGTACACGACCGCCGGGACGGTGGAGCCGTCAAACAGGATGAGTTCGGAGCCACGGGCGAAGCCGGCAAGGGCCAACGTGAGAGCCAGTGCCATTTTCCAGGAACGATTCATGGGGGCTGACGAGAATTAGCGGGGTGGCCGCCGTTGTCGACGCCTGGTATCCTCCTCCGGCGCCGGGCGAACCGGGAGAAATCACTCCGCCTTGAGCAGCAGGAACGGATCGACGCGCGCAGCTCTCCGGGCGGGCATCCACGCGGCGATCAGGGCCGCGGCCATGACGACCAGGGCCGCCATAAGTGCCGGCGCCAGCACCGCGGAGAGCGAAAGCAGCGCCCGGACGAACGGCAGCAGCGAGGCCAGCCAAATGAGGGCGAACCCGATCAGGCTGCCCAGGCCGCTGAGCCGAACGGCGTCCGCGATGACGCCTCCGAACAGGCGCCGGGGCTGCGCCCCCACGGCGATCCGCAGCGCCAATTCGCGCTGGCGCAGGATGACAAGGTAGCCAAGGGCCGCCGCCACCCCGATGGCGGCAAGAAGCACAGCTCCGCCACCGAACACATAGGTCAGGCGCGCCGTCGCGACATCGCTGCTCACGTCGTCGGACATCCGATCCTGCAGCGTCATCCATTTGCTGAAGAGCAAGCCCGGCTGCGCCTTGGCCAGGGCCGCGCGGACGCCATCGGCAACGGCGGCCGGAGCGCCGGTGAAGCGCACCGCAATGAACTCGGGCATTTCCTCAGTCCCTTGGGCGAGGGGATAATAGAATTCCTCCGGCGCCGCCTCGCGCACCCCGTTGATCCGCATGTCGGCCACAACGCCGATGATCGTCAGATCCTTGGCCGACGGCTTGATATCGTAGCCGAATCGCTGCCCGATCGGATTGGCCGCCCCGTAAATGCTGCGCGCCAGGGACGCGCTGACGATCGCGACGGGCGGCGCGCCGGCCCGGTCCGCGGGCTGAAACTCCCGGCCAAGGAGAAGGGGCGCCCCGACCGCCGCAAAATATCCCGGGGTGACGGCGTCGTGCTGATACTCGCCCTGGCCGGTCTGGACGGAGGCGGCCCGAAACGTCACCGAGGAGGTGGAAGTGCTCCCGGTCAGAATGCCGCTGGAAGCAAATCCCGCCGCTTCCACACCTGGCACCGACCGAACCGCGGCCCGGAGCCGGTCCAGCAAGGCCGGCACGCCCTCATGGCTGAAACCGGCGGCCGCGGGATCAAAGACCGCGGTGACCACCCCCGACCGCGAAAACCCCGGGTCCGCCGCGAGCGCCTCCTGCAGCGACCGCCCCATGTCGGCGGCGACCGTCACCAGCGCGACGGCGATCACAAACTGCGCCACGACCAGAATCCGTCCGACCCGCACCGGGGCGCCGCCGATCCCGCGGTTGCCGGCCAGCGCGCGCAGCGGCTGAATCCGGGCAATCCACAAGACTGGAATCAAGGCGCTCGCCGCCGCCCCCAGCACGGCGATCCCGGCCATGATCGCCAGAGAACGACCGTCGAGTGCGGCCCGCAGCCCCACGCCGCGGGGGACCAGCACTCGGACGAGAACCGGCAGCAGCCAGGAGGCAAACAGCCATCCCGCCACCGCCCCGAGCGCGCTCAGCAGCAGGGCCTCGACCAGCACCAGGCGCGCGACCTGGTGGGCCGCCGCGCCGATCGCCAGGCGAATCCCCAGTTCGCGGTGGCGCGACATCGACCGGACGAGCAGCAGACCCGCCGCATTGGTGCAGACCAGCAGCAGCATCGCCGCAACGACTCCGCTCAGCAGCCAGCCCGCGGAGTGAAAGCCGTCGCGAAAACGGGACAATCCTCCCGGCGCCGGGATCAAGTGCCAGTGGTGGTGCCGGATGATCTCACGCACGGTGGGATCGTCCGCCGTGAGCACCAGCTCGGCGCGTTCGGCCGCCCCGGCCCGATCCAGCGCCGCCTGCGGCGGCGGCGCGCCGCGGGGCACGCGGACCAGCAGCTGCATCCAGGCTATCCGCTCCTCGCGGTTCCAGTCTGCCTGATTGGGGCGGTCGTCGCCGATCGATTCGCTCGAGCTGAGATCGACATGGATCTGCGGCAGGAGCGCGGCCGGAAACCACAAATCCGTGTCCTGCCCCAGGACGATCCCGCGAAAGGCCGGCGGCAGGACGCCCACGACCGTGACCGGTTTGCCATTGACCGTGATCCTCCGACCGAGGGCGGCGGCGGCAGAACCAAAAGTCAGCTCGGCCCAGCGGAATGACGTCACGACCACGGGGTTGGCGGCGCCCGGCACGTCATCCAGCGGTACCAGCGCCCGCCCGAACGCCGGCTCGATCCTCAAGGTGGAGAAAAAGCGGCCGTTGACGAGCTGCGCCTCCACCCGGGAGGGATCCCGGCCCTCCGCCTGCACCGTGCAGCGGCCGCCCGAACTGTACGCCGCCACCGAGTTGGGCGGAAGCAGGGCCTCCATCCGGTCCACCGTGCCGCGGCTCAGCCGATTCACGGGCGCGTCATAGGCCGGCGCCGCCGCCCAAAGCTCCCCCGCCCCGGGCACAGCGAGCGCGCGCAGGAAGACGGAGTCGATGAGGCTGTAGACCGCCACCGCCGAACCGAGGCCGAAGCCCAGCACCAGCACCACAAAAACCGAAATCCAGGGGCGGTTGCGCAGCGCGCGCGCCGCGTGCCGGAAATCCCGCGCCAGCCGGTCCCAGGCGGGAAATCCCGCCTGCTCGCGCAAGGCCTCGCGCGCCTGGACCTCGTTGCCAAACTCCCGCGCCGCCTCGGCCCTCGCCTCCTGGGGACTCAGGCCCCGGCTGCGGTGCAGCGCCGTGAGCTGTTCCAGATGGAAGGCCCGCTCCTCCTCGAACGCGTCGGCCAGCGACTGGCGGCGAAACGCGTCCCGCAGGCGGCGCAGCCATCCGCTGGTCATGGCGTCTTCACGCTCCGCTCGGGCGGGTCGCGGCGACGACCGCGTTCACGACGTCGCTGGCCCGCTGCCAGTCCCGGATTTCCTCCGCCAGCTGCGCGCGCCCCCTCCGGGTGAGGGAATAGAACCGGGCCCGCCGCCGATTGGCGCTGACGCCCCACTCCGAGGCGATGAGGCCCTTCTGCTCCAGCCGCAGCAGCGCCGGATACAGCGTGCCCTGATTCAGGGCCAGCGCGTTCTGCGCCAGCTGCTCGATCCGCCGGGCGATGCCAAATCCGTGCATGGGCCCCATGGCCTCGAGCGTCTTGAGGACCAGCAGATCCAAGGTTCCCTGCAGCACGTCGGTCCGGCTCCGGCTCATGTTGGCGGTCAACATAAGAGCCTCCTGTAGGCCGTCAACAGAAAGAAGCTGCCACCGGCGGCGGCCCCCTTTGCCGTTGCGCGGCCCCGGGCGGGCGGGCAGAATCCGGAGTTGCCGAACGAACCGCCGCGCAAGCTGAGTTTTCCCGCGCTGGGCACGCAGTGCGAGGTGCAGTATTTCGCGCCGGAAGGGGGCGCGCAGGCCGCCGCGTTCGAACAGCGCGTGGTGGCTTGGGTCCAGGCTTTCGAGCGGAAGTATTCCCGCTTTCGCGACGACAGCCTGATCTCCCGCATCAACGCGGCCGCCGGCGCGGAGTGGGTCGCAGTGGACGCCGAGGCCGAGCAGCTCTTCCTGCTTTGCGACACCGTGTACCGCATGACCCAGGGCGCGATGGACCCCACCGCCCTGCCCCTGCTGCGGCTGTGGAACTACAAAGTGCAGCCGGCGACTCTCCCCGCGCCGGAGGCGATCGCCGCCGCCCGGGCCAAGGTCGGCTGGCCCCGCGTCCGCCGCGAGCCCGGCCGGGTTTTCCTGCCCGAGCCGGGAATGGCCCTGGATTTGGGCGGTTTCGGCAAGGAATTCGCCGTGGACCAGGTCGCGATGCTCGCGCCGGCGTGCCGCATCCCCGCGGCCCTGGTGGACTTCGGTCACGATCTGCGGGCCGTGGGCGTGCCGCCCGGCCGCCCCGCCTGGCACGTCGGCCTGGAGGACCCCCATCAGCCCGGCAAGTCCTCCGGCAGCATCGCCCTCTTTGGCGGCCGCGGCGTCGCCTCGTCGGGCGATTATATCCGCCATTTCTTCCATGGGGGCCGCCGTTACGGGCACATCGTCGATCCGCGCTCCGGCTATCCGGTAGCCAACGGGTGCGATCAGGCTACGGTCATCGCCGGCACCTGCCTGCAGGCCGGCGTCCTGTCCACGACGGCATTCATCCTGGGCATACCCGCCGGCGCCGATTACATCCAGGGCTTTCCCGGCGCCGAGGGGCTGCTGGTCGGTACGCAGGGACGGGCCCAGACCCGCGGTTTCTTCAACTATGTCGTCGCCTGATCAGTTGCACCCGCAGCCGCTTCCTCCCACGGCCTTGCCGCCGTTGGCCGCCTCGCGGGAAAAATAAACGTGGTCGAGCTGCCCCGCGGACAGCGGATCGCGGCCCGGATTCATCGTCTCGTCGGCGAGCGTGCCGCGGTCCCAGGGTTGCACGCGCATGAGCGCCGGGTTGGTGCACCCCGAGAGCCACAGCGCGGCCGCGACCAACCCGGCGAGGAGTGCTTTCCGCGCCATGGCTCAGAGGGGCTCGGCCACCAGCCGGGCGATCGCCCGCCGCAGCTCGTTCTCGGTGTCGCCGCTGTGGAAGCCAATCCGCACCCCCGCCACCTTGCCGGCGCGGTCGATCAGGTAGCTGGTGGGCATGCCGGGAACCTGCACGAGGGAAACCAGCTTATGCTGCGGGTCATTGAGCACCACAAAGGACGGGTGCAGCTTGCGCAGCATGGCAGCGTAGGCCGCCGGATCGGTGTCCACGCTCACGCCCACCACCATAAAGCCCTTGGGGCCGAACTCCTCCAGCAGGCGGTTGTAAGCCGGAAACGATGCCCGGCATGGCGCGCACCAGGACGCGCAAAAGTCGACCAGCACGACCTTGCCAGCCAGATCCGGAATGGGCGCGCCGGTCAGCCCCTGGTCGGACAGGGACGGAAAGGCGACCGCGCGGTTCGCTTGCCCATGCAGCGCAACGGAGCAGGCGAGGGCCAGGGGAAGGAGGGTGGCTAATTTTACCATAAGATTTTCGCGCCGACCGACGTGATCTTGGCCCGGCTGTAGGCGCTTTGCGGCGTGACCCCGTCGGTGCCGCGCAGCTCGTAGCGGTTGTAGGCCAGATCCAGGCTGAGATTTGCACGCGGCCGCCAGTCCAGCTTGAGGCCCGGGCTGGTCGTTTCCAGGGCCGACAACCGGTAGTCGGATGAGTAGTGCGGGCCGTTGCCGTTGGGATCGTGGACGGGGATGACCGGCGAGTCGTTGAGATCGTAGATGTAGAAGCGGGCGGCGGACTGCTCGCTGAGGCGCAGGTTCGGCTCCAAAATCCACTGCCGGCCCAGATGCTGCAGCCAGCGGAATTCGACCATGTTGGACCGGATGCCATAGGTGTCGGCGTAGTAGCGGTAATCGGCGTCGATCGCCGCGTGCCAGGCGGGAACGGCTTGATTCAGCTCGGCATAGAAGGTCCCGTGGTCGCGCATGTTGGGCCGGTTCTCTGCGAACGTCTCCGGCAGGAACACCCCGGGCAGGACCTCGATGTCCTTCGCCACCAGCTTGTACTGGTCGCTGAGGAACCCGGTCGAACGGCCCCAGGTCACGTTGGCCGAGACCAGCGTGTTCGGGCCGAGCACCTGCGATAACCCGACAATCCCGTTTCCCGTCTGCTTCCGCCGCCAGGGCGGCCCCGGAATGTAGGCTTTGACGTAGTCCTCCGTGCCGGCCGCGCCCAGCGTGAGCGCGGTGTTGTTCTGATTGAACTCCGTGACCGAGTTCAACGACCAGCCATAGGAAGTGTAGTCGCTCTCGCGACTGTAGGCGAAGCCCCCGTCCAGGGTGACGGCGGAGATGACGTGGCTGAGGTCGAGCGACCAGGCCTTGCGGTGATCGCGAGTGGTGAGGAGCGGGACCTGCTCGGAGCCCGCGGGCGCGGGCACGCCCGAGGGGGTCGCTCCGGCAATGGCATCGATCGTGCCGGTCATGGCCAGGTGCCAGTCCGTTCCGAGATCCTCGTTGATCGCCGCGCTCGAGGTCTGCACCGCCACGCGGCCGTCCGCCTCGCGGTAGTCTTCATACTTGTACGCGATGCTGTCGTCGGCGTGGGCGCCGCGGGGCCACGCCGCGGCCAGCGCCGCGGCGATCAGGATCTTCCGGGCGGACTCGTGCACTAGGGTACCTCGTAGATTTCCACCAGCACCGTGCCGCCGGCGCCGCTGACGCTGGAAGCCGTGGCGGTGTAGCCGCCCGGCGGCAGCGTCAGGGCGACGACGGAATCGTTGCTGCTGGGATTGGTGAGGGCAAAGGCACCCACCTGGCTGTCGAGCGCGGTGATCTGCGGATCTCCGCCCCAGCCCGCGTTCGTGGCGAGAACGGCTCCGGTCGAGGTCAAGGCGAGCGAGATCTGGGGATCGGGCATGACCTTGCTCACGTTGAACGCCGTCAGCGCGGGTCCGGACGCCCGCACCAGCACCGTGCGGGCGGTGTTGCCGCCCAGGTAGAATCCGGCGCTTAGCGTGCCCGTGCCGGAAACCGAGTTCAGGCACGAGAGGTTGACCAGGCGGGTCGTCGAAGCGCTGAAGGCACCGGACGAATCGTCATAAACCTCGGCCAGGACCGCCCCAACCGTGGCGCCATTGCCCGAGACAGCCACGCTGTAGCCGCCGACCGGGAGTGTCACCGCCAGCGCCGCGTCCAGGCTGGCGGTATTGGTGAGGGCAAAGGCGCCGGTGGCGGCATCGGCCGCCTGGACCAACGCGATGTTCGACCCGGGCGTCCCCCAATTGTCGTTGACATAAAGAGGGGTCTGGGAGCCCTGCGGAATGATGGACAGCGTGGGATCGGGCAGCACGTTGCTCACGTTGAAGGCCGCCAGCGCCGGGCCCGAGGCCCGCACCAGGACGGGTTCGGGCGACGAGCCGCTGTTGTAAAAACCGACGTTCAGCAGATGCGAGCTGCCCGCCTGGGTCAGGACGGACAGGTTCACCAGATGGCCGAACTGCGGATCGGAGGAGATGTTGACGGTGGCGGAACTGCTGGTGGTCGAGCCGCCCGCGTTGGTCGCCACCAGCGTGTAGGCGCCGGTTTCCGCCGCGACCTCGCTTAAGACCAGGCGCTGGCTCGTGGCGCCCGGGACGGCGTTGACGCCCAGGTACCACTGATAGGAGGTGGCGGCCGACGCCGCCCCATAGAGCACCGCCGTGCCGCCGCTCTCGACGGTCACGGACGCAGGCTGGATCGTGAACGAGGGGGCCGCGGGCGGCGGCGGCGGCGACTGCTGCGCCGCCGCCACGACGATCTCGTACGTGAAGGTCGGCGACACCAGCCCGCCCTCCGCGCCATATTCGTAAGCGGTCATCTGCACCGTGTAGGTGCCGGCCTGGGTCGGCACTCCGCTCAGGATCGGCGTGGTCGAGCTGTTGCCGCCCGTGGACCCGCCGTAGCCGTCCGACATTCCGGAACTGGTGGCGTCCAGGTATCCGCCCGTCCCGGTCAGCATGACCTGGCCATTCTCCTGGGCCCAGAAGTCCAAGCCCGGGGGAATGTTGCCGACGATCTTCCAGGAACCGATGTTGATGGTGTTGGTGACCGTGAATGCGACTTGCGGAATCGCCTGGCCGACCGTCGCCTGCAGCGGGGAGGCGCTCGAGGCCTGCAATTGGTAGTTGGTGGCGCCCGCCATCGAATCGACGGCGCCGAGCGTGCCGGCAGCGAACGCGGCGCGCAGCACCGTGCTGCTGATGGCGGCAAAGGGATTCGCGGCGTCGCAGTCGCCGGTCATGAGGCGCACGACGGGCGCGCGCTGCAGCAGGGTAACGAGGGTCAGGACGGGGACATTCAGCCGCGTGCTGAGACGGGCGAAGCATCGCGCAAGACAGGCTTTCATGGTGAGGAGGAGGTTTCGGCCGCGAGGGACCAGAGAAAATCAGTCTGCAATGTGCCCACGAACGCCGGATCGGCCAGATCGGTGTAGCGCGCGCCGGCCAGGCGGGGAGCAGTCTCGAGGTTGCCCGGATTGTAGGAGGCGCGGATATGGCAGCTCATGCAGTTGCTTTCGACACCGCAATTGTTCGGCTGCGGCGAGCCATCCGGCCCGGAACCCGGAATCGAGTCGGGCATATCCGCCGGCCCCAAAGCCGCCTCGATGTAGGGGTTGTAGGCGTAAAGGGCGCGCCCGGCATTGGAGCCGCCCAGCACCGGGGGGTTCGGCGTCGCCATCGCATAGGCGGCGGCCATCGCGTAGTGCCGGGCGGGTCCCAGCAGGTCGGGGGGGCGCAGCGCCGCCG
The DNA here is from genome assembly GCA_035656575.1 of Opitutaceae bacterium. GTDB lineage: Bacteria > Verrucomicrobiota > Verrucomicrobiia > Opitutales > Opitutaceae > Palsa-1447. The sequence goes on along the minus strand of DASRSH010000040.1, from coordinate 27,806 downwards.
CCTGCCCGCTGCTGGGCGCCGGCGGCGCGTCGGGATCGGGCGTCCACCAAAATGTTTGCCAGGTCCAGCGGGCGGTTTCGCGGCTGGCGAGGTGCAGCCCGACCAGAAGCGCCACATCGCCCGCCGCCGCATTCGTGCCCGGCTGCTCCGCGTTTACCCGGACGGCATCCGCCGCCGAGAGATGGAAGGAGAGGAAGTCGGAGACGGAGTAAACTCCCGGCTGGGCGGCATCCCGGCTGCGCATGTCCACCGCCACGGCCCGCGGCCACGCGTCCGGTCCAAAAGCCTGGGGCGATGCCGGCGGCCCGTCCCAAACCGGCAGCATATAATAATGCCCATAGACCGTCGTCCCCGCGGACACCAGGCGGTACACGGCCTTGACGACCAGCGCGTCGGGCGGGAACGGCGTCACCTGAGAGGAGCCGCCCGCCAGCAGCGCATCGAGTGCCGCGGCGCGCATCAGCCGCTGCGTCCGGACATGATCCGCGGCGGTGGGATTGAATTTGACGAAGCCGAGCGGATCGGCGGCCAGGAGGCGGAAGCGGCGCAGGCGACCCCAGTTCGCCGCGCCGGCCAGCTCGTCGGCCGAAGGCCAGCTCTCGAATTCCCGCAGCTGCTGGCCATCGACCGCGCGGGAGGACTCGGCGGTGACCCGGCGCCACAGGGCCCAGGCGTGGGCTTCGATGGCCGCGGCCGCCTCGGGGCTCGCGCCCTGGTTCGCAATCCAGCCGGAGAGGACCGCCTCCGCCTGCGGAAACCGCTCCGCCGGGGCAAGGGCGCCCGCGGCTGTCGCCACGGCCAGGGTCAAAGTGCAGAATCCGACGGCCATCACGCACAGTGGCCCTGGGGGCGGACCCCGGAAAGCGGCGTTTGGTAACGGCCTTGTTACCTGGCCCCCGTCACAGGCGCAGGGTCAACTGGGCGGCCGCCGTATGCCCCAGATTGCGCGGGGAAGCCCCTCCTCCCTGCTGGGCGCTGTACTGAAGCTTGGCCTGCAGGCGGGCGTTGAACCGATGCCCAACGGCCAGATCGGCGCGCCAGACGTCGGCCCCCCAGGGCACGGCCACCCCGGCCAGTGGCACCGTCCCGTAGAGCTGCTGATTCCAGCGCGCAGCGCCAAACCATTCCGGGGCGAACGTCTGCTTGGCTTCGACATAGTAGGCCAGCGTGTCGGCGTTGGCGACCCCCGGAATCTCGAAGCGCGTCTCGTAAACCTCGGCCCAGGCCTGGAAATGATGGTGCGCGTAGGCCGCATCCTGGCCGAACACGATCTCGCGGTACTGCGCGAACGAGAGACCCGGGTCGATGAATGCCGCGGCCGCGCGGTCCAGGTAGGGTCCCTCGCTCGCCGAGGCGCCGAAGCTCCAGGCCTCGTCCGGCGCATAGCCCGCGCGCGCGCTGACCGTGGGATGGCGGAATTGGCCGGACGCGGGATTCCAGTCGTCGGGCCGCGACGAGAGCGAGGCGTTCTTGACTTCCACCGCGTACGTGACGCCGCCGGTCGCGCCCGCGAGCGAGGCGCCCGTGGCGTAGCTGGGTCCCCACAGGATCGGCAGGCGCAGCAGCTTGCCGGTGTCCGCCAGGTAGGGCGGGTACGGGAGCACGTGCGCCCACTCCAGCAGCTCCCGGGTCGAGTCCGCGGGGTAGGCATCCCAGATGCCGGTCAGGTTGTCGTAGGGCAGCGGCGGCGTGACGAAGGGGTCGGTCCACGAGTCATGCCGGGGGGTCCAGTTGCCGACGATCGTGGCGAACTTTCCCAGCTGCAGGCTGATCCGCCGGGCGGAGCCCCCCGCCACCCGCACCGCATACTCGTCCAGCCGGCCGCGCAGGCGCCCCGGCTGGGGGTCGAAGCCGGTGTCGACTCGGTATTGGGCGAATGCATACACATGGGAGCCCGCCTGCGCGTCGAGAAAGAGGCTGAGCCGCGGCACGCCGAGGGTGTCGCCGCCGTCCCGGATCAGCCCCGGCGGCGGCGTTTGGAACTCAAAGCCCTCCAGGTCGGCCAGGCCGCTGACCTGCGCCCGCACCTGGTCATCCGCCGCGCTCAGGTTCAGCGCCGCGTCCAGCTGGTCCAGGTCGTCGAGCGCGTCGGCGCGGAGCCGCCCGGCTCCGGCCAGCAGGATGCAGCCGGCCAGGAGCAGCCAGGGCAGCGCCGCCAGCCCGGCGCCCGGGCCCGCGGCGGACACGCTCGGCACCGTCCAGCGGAATTCCGTCCAATCGCCGGTGGACCCGAGCAGGCTCAGGTCGCCGCCGTGCAGCCGGGCGAGCTCCCGCGCCAGATTCAGGCCCAGGCCGTAGCCCGGCTCATTCTCGCCCCGGCTTCCGCGATGGAAACGCTCAAAGATGGCGGCTTGGGCGGCCGCCGGGATGCCGGAGCCGCTGTTGCCGATGTCCACCTGGACCCGGCCCTTTTCCCCCCGCGCGCGCACCCGGATCCGGCCGCCCGGCCGGTTGTACTTGCGGGCATTTTCGAGCAGGTTCTGCAGGATGATGGCCGTGTAACGCCGCTCTCCGGCGATGCTCAGCCCGGCGGGAACCTCGGCCTGGACGGAGATATCCTGCTCGGGAGTGAGGGCGCCCGCATCGTCCAGCGCGGCCTCGATCAGCCCGCTCAAGTCCACCGGCTGCAGGTCGAGCCGCAGGCGGCCCGCGTCGAGGCGCGCCAGGAGCAGCAGGTCGTCAATCAGCGTGGCCAGCCGGTAGGTCTGATGGACCAGGGCGGAAATCTCCGCGCACTGGCCGGGGGTGAGCTGCGGGTGGCGCAGCAGTTCCTCCAAACCCGCGCGCATTACGGTGACCGGCGTCTTCAACTGGTGCGAGGCGTCGGCTGAAAACCGCGCCGAGCGCTCCGATTCCTGCGCCAGCCGCTCGACCGGCACGGCCAGCCCGCCGCCGACAAACATGCTGGCGAGCAGCGAAAGCAGCAGGATGGCGCCCCCGGACAGCCCGATTTGCCAGCGCAGGCGGCGCTCGCGCCCGATCAGTTCCGCCAGCGAAAAGGCCGATACCTGATAGGCCGGGGGATAGCCCGCATCCACCGGCAGGGGGTCGAAAAACACCATTTCCGGCATCCCGTCGTGGCTGGCCGTGAAGCTGCCTCCGCCGGGCGCCCGCGCGATCGCCGCGCCGGCGGCTGCGCTCCACCACCCCTCTCCGGCTGCGCCGGGCACCCACACATTCCGGGCGCCCGCCTTGAATCCCATCGTGACGGCGGCGATCGGCAGGTTGGTCTCGGTCGAGCGAATGGGCACGGTCACCACCTCCGTCACCCGCGGGATGGCCAGAAACCCGGTCGCCGGAGCGTCCGGCAGCCGCGGCAGATCCAGCCGCCGTTCCACGGCCGGTTCCAGCCGGCCGGGCGCCGCGTTGGGGGGCGGGATCACGCGGCCCGAGCGGTCCAGAAAACGGTAAAAGGCGATGGCGGCCGGGGCGGGCGCCAGCTCGCTCTCGGCGCTCGGATAAAGCAGGTCCAGCGCGTCGTCTTCCAGGGCGGCGTGAATGCGGGGTTTCTCCGCCAGATCGCGGCAGCGGGCGATCATCGCGGCCTGGCGCACGCTGCGCTGGGCTTCGGCGGCGGCGCGTTCCACGGCCAGCACACGGGTGCGGGCGGCGGCCGCCTCCGCCTCCAGTTCGCGTTCGGCGATCAGCAGGGCGGCGGCCGTCGCCGCCGACACCACTACCATCAGGGCCAGCCGCAGCCGGAACCGAAACTGGGCCGCGACGCTCACGGCAGGTTGCGCCAGAGCGTGTCCGCGGCCGGGACCATGACGGGCTGGGCCCGCACGGTGCGGCTGTCCAGCCAGACCTTGAGCACGCCGGGGCCCGGCGGCACGTTGGTCAGCCGGTAGTGGCCGTCCGCCTCGGTGATCGCGAAAAACGGCGTATCCACGACCAGGATCAGGGCACGCATGTGCTCGTGGATGTCGCAGTGCAGCGTGACCAGGCCGGCCCGATCGAACACCACCGATGGGACCGGCCGCTCGTCCGAGCGGTAGCGGCCCAGGTCGAAGCGCTTGGCCGGCGAATAGGAGAAGATGTTGTGAAAGGTGTCGTCCTCGTTGGGGAAGAACACCCGCGTCCCCGTGCGCACGGCCAGCAGCGCCGGCACGAACGCCAGGCCGCGCTGCGCCATCTGCGCCGCGGGCGGGGCCGCCGCGGGCCGCCCCGCCCGCTCGGGCTCGAAATACACGACGGCCAGGGGCGGATTGGTCGCCAGGATGCCGCCGTGCGCCACGATCTCGTAGCGCTGGTTCAGCACCGGAGCCGCATGCCGGTGCGGCAAGGTCACGCGGCCCTCGATCACTCCTCCCTGCGCGGCCGCCGCCAGCGCGGCCGCCGCCAGCAGAACGCCCGCTCGTCCCCCCGGCCTCATGACGACGGCTCGGTGCCGGCTCCCACCGCGTAGCCCACGCCGCGGACCGTGTGGATCAGCGGCGCCGCGAAGCCCGAATCGACCTTGCGCCGGAGCCGCGCGATGAAGATCTCCACCGTGCGGGTGTCGTAATGGTGGTCGCGCTGCCACACCCGCTCGCACAATTCGGTGCGCGAAAACGGCCGGCCCGGCTCCCGCATCAGGACTTCGAGCAGCTCGAATTCGCGCGGGGACAGGGCGATGGGATGCGCGCCGCGCGTCGCGCGCCGCGCCCGCAGATGCAGCCTCAGGTCGGCCACCCGCAGCACGTCCTGGTCGGGCGGGGTCGCGCTCCGCCGGCCGAGGGCCTCGGCGCGCGCGATCAGCTCCTCGATGGCGAAGGGCTTGGGCAGGTAGTCGTCCGCACCGGCCTCCAGCCCCTTGACCCGGCTGCCCACCTCGCCCCGCGCGGTCAGGATCAGCACGCGGACGGGGGAATTCTGGCGCCGCAGCGAGGTGAGCACCGACAGACCGTCGAGCCCCGGCAGGTTGAGGTCGAGGACAATCAGGTCGAGCGGATGGCTGAGCGCCGCCTCCAGGCCCGCGCTGCCATCATGGGCCGAGCTGACGCTATGCCCCCGCCGCGCGAGCGCACGGCAGACATGACCCGCCAGCTGCGGCTCGTCCTCGATGACCAGAATGCGCACGGCCCCACGCTGGCACGTTGCCCGCGGGCACGCAATCCGCCGGCGCGGTGTCAGGGGCACGGCTAGCCGTGGAAGCGGCGTCGCCGCCGCTTCAGCGCCCGAGCCCGCGGCGAGACGCCGCTTCCACCGGCTGAAGACCGCACCGCTCGGGCGCGGCGTCGGTAATCCTTACAATCTTCCGAGCCCGCACCGGAAGGCCGCGGGGGCCGGCGGGCACAATGGACTTGCCGGCAAACGGTTGCCAAGTGGCCCCTCCATCTGGTACCTCCCATGCTGCACGGAGACCGATGGACACCCTGGCCCAGCGCGGTTCGTCCCAGTTCGCCACCACCCAGTGGACGCTCGTGTTTGCCGCGGGCGGCGAAAACGCGGCCGCCAAGCGGGAGGCCCTCGCCTCGCTCTGCCACGCCTATTGGCGCCCGATTCACGACTATATCCGGCGGCGCGGCTACGGCGAGGAGGCCGCCAAGGACCTCACCCAGGAATTCTTCGCCCGGCTGCTCAAGCACGACTGGCTCGCGGGCCTCACCCGCGAAGGCTCCAAGTTTCGCGGCTTTCTGCTGGTCGCGGTCAAGCGCTTCCTGGCCGTCGAGTGCGGGCACCGTTGCGCGCAGAAGCGCGGCGGCGGAGTGACCCCGCTGCCCATCGGGGCGGCCGAGACCGAGCACGCCGCGGGCGGCGACACGCCGGAGCAGGCCTATGACCGGCGCTGGGCGCTGACCGTCATCGACCGGGCGGTGGACCGGCTGCGCGCCGAGGCGGTCGCCTCGGGCCGCACGGCCCTGTTCGAGCGCCTCTGCCGCTTCCTGCCGTCCGACCCGGAATCGGGGGCATACGAAATCGCCGCCGAGTCGCTGGGCATCACGCGCGCCACGGTCGCCATGACCGTGTACCGGCTGCGGCTGCGCCTGCGCGAGCACATCCGGGCCGAGGTGGCCGAAACGCTGTGCGATTCGCGCCAGGTGGAGGATGAGATGCGCGCGCTCGTCCGCGCCCTGCGCGGCTAGCCTGCAATCCGGACCGCCCGATCCTTAGTACATACCGTGATGGCATCCCTCTGCTTGAATTGCGGCATTCCGCTGCATTCGACGGGCCTGGGGCCGGTGTGCCCCGCCTGCCTCATGAGCCAGGTGATGGTCCAGACCGGCGGCGAGCCGCCCAGCGCCGCGCGCAGCTTCGGCGGCTACGACCTGCTGGAGGAAATCGGCCGCGGCGGAGCCGCCAGCGTGTACCGCGCCTGGGATTCGCGGCTGGAGCGCGCGGTCGCCCTGAAGATGCTCCTTGCGGGCGCCTTCGCCAGCCCTGAGGCGACCGCCCGGTTCGAGCGGGAAATGAAGGCCGTGGCCCGCCTGCGCCACCCCGGCATTGTCACCCTGTACGAGGCGGGCGAGATCGACGGCATCCGGTTTTTCACCATGGAAATGGTGGAGGGGCGCAGTCTCGCCGCGCTGCTGCGCGACGGCCCCCTGGCGCCCGTGCGGGCGGCGGGATACGTGCGCAAGGCCGCGCTCGCCGTGGAGCACGCCCATCAGCACCAGATCCTGCACCGCGATCTCAAGCCCTCGAATATCCTGGTGGATGGGTCCGACGAGCCGAAAGTGGCCGATTTCGGCCTGGCGCAGCTGCGGTTCGCCGCCGAAGCCTCTGCGCCGGGCGAGGGCGTGGGCTCGCCCCCGTACATGGCCCCCGAACAGGTGTCCGGGCTGAACGAGGGGGTCGGCGTCGCCGCGGACGTCTACGCTCTCGGAGCGGTGCTTTACCATTTGCTCACGGGCCGGCCGCCCCACCAGGGCACCAATCTGGAGGAGGTTCTGCGGCACGTGCGGGAGGAACCGGTCGTCCGCCCCCGGCTGCTGCATGCCTCCGTCCCGCGAGACCTCGAGACCATCTGCCTGAAATGCCTGGAACGGAAGCCCTCCGCGCGCTACGGGTCCGCCGGGGATCTGGCCGCCGACCTGGCGCGGTTCGAACGCGGCGAACCGGTCAAGGCGCGGCCCCTGGCGCCGGCCGGCATCGCCTGGCGCTGGGCGCGCCGGAACCGCGCCCTGGCCGCGGCGCTCACGGCGCTCGCCCTGCTCGCGGCCGTCGGCGCCGTCGGCGTGATCGCGCAGGCGGTGCGCAACCGCGGCGAGCGCGAGCGCCTGGACCGGGAGGCGTACGCCAACGGCATGGAGGCGGCGTCCCTCGCGGCCGCGGGTGGCGACTACGCGCTCGCCCGCACCTATCTGGCCGCCCTGGTCCCGCGCCCGGACCAGGCGGACCGGCGCGGTTTCGAATGGCGCCTGCTCTGGGCCCTCACCACCTCGCAGGCCCGGGCCGCCTGGCACCCCCACCGTGCGGCCGTCGGCAAGGTCGCCTTCACTCCGGACGGCTCCGCCCTGGTGACGAACGGCTTCGACGGCGCCACCGCCTGGCTGCCGCTTTCCGGCCTTCCCTCCGGCAAACCCGACCGGATGGGCGCCGGCGGCGGCTGGACCCTCAACTTCCTGGAGGGGGGCCGCACCTGCGTGGTGGGCGCCGACGGCGAGCTGCGGCTGGAGGAGACGGCCACGGGCCGGACGCTCTGGACGACGCCCGGCTGGACGCTCTCGCTTTCGCGCGACCGCTCGCGCGCGGCGATCGCCCTCGGCCAGCCGGTGCCCTGGCAGGCGGCTGCAGGGGCGGTCGAGATTTGGGACCTGCCCGCCCGGCGCCGGCTGGCCCTCCTCCCCGGCGACTACCGCGCGGCCGCCCTCAGCCCCGACGGGCGCGAGGTCGCGCTGGCCGCGGGCGACGACGCCATTCGTATTCTAAATTGGGATACCAAGGCGGCGTCCGCCCGGCTGCCCACGGACGCCCCGCAGACGGACGTCGCCTACTCCCCCGGCGGCGACCTGATCGCGTCCTGCGGCCTGGGCGCCGCCTATCTGTGGCGCGCGCGCACCCACACCCTGGTCGCGCGGCTGGGGCATCCCTGGCTGCGGGTTTGGGCCGTGGCCTTTTCGCCCGACGGCGCGCGCCTGGCCACCACCTGCTCGGACCGCGCGGTCCGGCTGTGGGACACCGCCACCGGCCGATGCCTGCAGGTCCTGCGCGGCCACGCCGACGAGGTCTGGTCGGCGGCCTTTTCTCCGGACGGCCGCTGGCTGGCGACGGGGGCCAAGGACGGCGCGGTTTTGCTCTGGCCGGCCAACGCCGCATCGGCCGAAGCGCCGCAATTCGCCCATGTCGGCTGGTCCCGGCCGCTCTTTTCCGCCGACGGACGGACTCTCGTGCTGAGCGAAAGCGGAGACGACGTCCACGCCTCGATTCATCGCGCCGGCCAGCCGGACCGCCGCGGGCCGGCCGGCTGGGTGGCCTGCGGCCTGTCCGCCGATGGCTCCCGGGTGCTGCTGTGGGGGGCGGTGCCGAAAGACCCCCTGCGCTGGTGGGACATCGGCCGGGGCGCCTTTGCCGGGACGTTTGCGGGGGCCGAGGACGTCGGCGGCCATCTCCTCGCCCAGTCCGGGCTCGCGGTGGACGGGTCCCTGGTCTTCCAATTCTCCGCCTCCGGCACCCTCGTGCTCTGGAACCCGGCCGGCGGCGCTCCGCTGCGCCGCCTCCAGCTGACCCGGGACATGGCGGCGCTCCGGTCGATGGCGCTGGCCCCGGCCGGCCGCTGGTTCGCCTGGACGACGGTCGAAGGCAACGACTTCTGGCTGGCGGATCTGGAGCGCGGCACCGTGCGGACGATGGCCGGCCACCGCAACGAGGTGAACAGCGTGGCCTTTTCCCCCGACGGCGCCCTGCTCGTCTCGGCCGGTTCGGACGCCGACGTGCGGCTGTGGGACTGCGCCGACGGCGCCTGCCGCGCGGTGCTGTCGGGCCACCTGGAGAGCGTGAACGACGTCGCCTTTTCACCTGACGGCCGGACGATCGCTTCCCTGGGCACGCTGCAGTCGCTCAAGTTCTGGAACCGGGCCACGCGCCGCGAGGTGCTGAGCCTGGCGCTGCTCGATGCGGGCAGCTTCATCAGCTTCGCGCCGAACGGCCAAAGCCTGGCGGTCACCCTGGCCAGCGCGGATTCCGCGGCCGGGGACGTCGGCGTGCGCGTCTACGCCGCGCCCGCTCAGGGCGGATTGTTCCAGCCTCCGCCCAGCGCCTTGTAAAGCTGCACCGCCGCGATCAGCTCGTCCCGGTGGTTCTGCGCCAGCGCCGACTCGGCCGGGTAGAGCTGCTCCTGGGCCTGCAGCAATTCGTAATAGCCCGCCTCGCCGGCGCGGTAGCGCTCGGACGCCACGTGGACGGCGTCCTGGTAGGCCTGCACTTCACGCGCCAGCTGCACTCCCGCCTCGGCCAGCTTTTGCCGCGTCACCAGCGCGTTCGCGACATCGCCGAAGGCGCTGAGCGCCGTCTGCTCATATTGCAGTTTCGCCAGCCGCCACGCGGACTTGGCCTGCAAGTACTCGCCGCGCAAGGCGCCGCCCTGAAACAGGGGGCCGGTGATGTTGAGCCCGGCCGACCAAAGTTCGGAATGGGTGTGGGTCAGGGCGGACAGGCTCTGGCTGGTCGAGCCCAGCAGGGCGCTCAGGCCGAAGCGCGGCAGGAAGCCTCCGATCGTGGCGCCAATCTGCGCATTGGCGGCGCGCGCGGCATATTCCGCCTCGCGGACATCCGGCCGGCGCTCCAGCAGCGCCGACGGCAGGCCCGCCGGCGTCTCGGGCGGCGGCCGATGCTCGGCCAGGGCGGGGCCCCGCGCCACTGGGCCGGGGTTTTCGCCCAGCAGCAGATGAATCTGATTCTCGGTCAGGGCGATTTGCCGCTCGAGCAGCGGCACCTGCGCGGCCTCCGCCGCCTGCGCGGCGGCCGCGCTCGAGGTTTCGAGCCGCGAGGCGATGCCGCCCTTCAGCCGCTCGTTGAACAGCCGCAGGCTGTCGCCGAAATCCCGCGTGGCCTGCCGGGCGATCGCCAGTTCCGCGTCGAGCTCCAGCAGGTCGAAGTAGTCCTGGGCCACGTTCGCTAGCACGGTCAGCCGAACGGCGCGGCGGCCCTCCTCGCTCTCCAGATACTGGCTGCGCGCCGCCTCGTTGAGCCGGCGGAGGCGGCCCCAGATGTCCAGTTCCCACGAGGCTGACAGGTACGGGGCGAACGCGTCGGCCGTCGCCCCGCCGCCCTCCGGATCCGGGCTGCCGAAAAACGTGTTCTTGCCCCGGAAGGCGTCGCCGACGTAACCCACCGCCGGATAGTACTGGCCGCCGGCCTCGAGCGCGACCGCCCGGGCCTGCTCCACCCGCACCGCGGCGATGCGGGCGTCGAAGCCGTTGTCCAGGGCCCGGCGGATCAGGCCGGTCAGCACCGGGTCCTGATAGATCTCCCACCAATTCGCGTCGGCGAAGGACGCCGTCTCGGCCGCCGCCTGCCCCCGAAAGGTCGCCGGCGGATGGGTGTCGGGCCGGCGGTAGTTCGGCCCCACGGCGCAGCCGCTGCAGGCCAAAATCGCCGCCAAGCCCAGGCGCGCCCCCCTCATTGGCCTCCCTCCGTCGCCTCAAGCCTCGCCTTGCGCCGATCGCGCTTGGCTTCGCCTCCGGCCAGCCGCTCCACGACGTAGAAGGTCACCGGCACCAGGAAGATGGCCAGGACGCTGGCCGCGAGCATTCCGCCGATGACCGCCGTGCCCATGACCTCCCGGGCCACGCCGCCCGCGCCGGATGCGAACCACAGCGGCAGGCAGCCAAAGATGAAGGCGAATGAGGTCATCAGGATCGGCCGCAGCCGGACTTCGGCCCCTTCCAGCGCCGCATCGATCAGCGATTCGCCATGCTCGAAGCGCGTGCGCGCGAACTCGACGATCAGGATCGCGTTTTTGGCCGACAGGCCGATCAGCATGATGAGCCCGATCTGGGCGAACACGTTGTTCTCCATGCTCCGCAGATGCAGGAAGAGGTAAGCCCCGAAGACGGCGATCGGGACGCCCAGCAGCACGCTGAACGGGAGCGACCAGCTCTCGTAGAGGGCGGCAAGGATCAGGAAGACAAACACAAGCGACAGGCCGAAGATCGCCGCCGGCGGCACGCCCTTGGCCGCCGCCTTTTCCTGGTAGGACATCCCGATGTAGTCGTAGCCCATCTCCTTGGGCATGGTCTGCGCGAACACCTGCTCCAGGGCGTCGGTCGCCTGCTCGGAACTGTAGCCCGGCGCCGCGGCGCCGTTGATCTGCGCGCTGCGGTACAGGTTGTAGCGCATCGTGAATTCCGGCCCCAGCGTCTTTTCCACGGTCGTGAAGGCGGACAAGGGCACCATGTCGCCATTGCGATTGCGCACATAGTACGAGCCGATCTGGTCGGCGCGGCTGCGATATTGCGGCTCCGCGCCGACATAGACCTGCCACTGGCGGCCGAACCGGTTGAAGTAATTGACGAACGTGCCGCCGAGGAAGCACTGGAGCGTCTGATAGACGTCCGCGAGCGCGACGCCCTGCTTGAGCACCTTGTCGCGGTCCACGTGGACGAAGAGCTGCGGCACCGTCGGCGTGAACGTGCTCGCCATGTTCGCCAGCTCCTTGCGCTTGGCCGCGGCCGCCATGAATTTCCGCAGATTCGAGGCCAGAAAGCTGATATCGCGCCCCGCCCGGTCCTCGAGGACAAACGTGAAGCCGCCCGCCGTGCCGATGCCGGGGATGGCGGGCGGCGGAAAGGTCAGGCATTGGCCCTCGGGGATGCGCCGGAGCGCCGCAGCCAGGTGGGCCTTGATCGCCGCGTACTTCTCGCTGGCGTTCGACCGCTGCGACCAGGGCTTGAAGGTCACGAAGAAGAAGCTGTTGTACGTGCTGTAGACGGTGCTGAGCAGGCTGAAGCCGATGACCGAGGTGCACGTCTGGACGCCTGGGGTGTGCAGGACCACCTTCTCCACTTCCGACGCCGCGGCAGCCGTCCGCTGCAGCGACGCCGAGTTGGGCAGCTGGAGCTGAATGTACATGTAGCCCTGGTCCTCGTCGGGCAGAAAAGACTTGGGCAGGCGCTCGCCGAGCATCACCGCGGCGAACGCGAAGCCGGCGAGGAGCAGCAGGCTGAAGGCGCTCTTGTGGATCAGGGTCCGCGACACGCTGACGTAGCGGCGCCGCGCCCGCCCAAACGTGCGGTTGAACCAGCCGTAAAAACCGCGGGCCGACTCCGGATCCTTTTTCGGCCGGGGCTTGAGGACGAGCGCGCAAAGCGCGGGGCTGAGCGACAGGGCGTTGAAGGCCGAAATGATCACCGAGATGGCGATCGTCAGCGCGAACTGCTGGTACAGCCGCCCCGTGATGCCGGGGATGAAGGCGGTCGGAATGAACACCGCGGCGAGGATGATCGCGATCGCCATGACCGGAGCCGCCACCTCGGACATGGCCTTGAGGGTCGCGTCCCGCGGCTCCATGCCTTGCTCGATGTGATGCTCCACCGCCTCGACGACGACGATGGCGTCGTCGACCACCAGGCCGATCGCCAGCACCAGGCCGAACAGGGACAGGGTGTTGACGGAAAAGCCGAACAGGGGGAAGAGAGCGAAGGTGCCGATGAGGGAAACCGGCACGGCCAGGATCGGGATGAGCGTCGGGCGCCAGCCCTGCAGGAAGACGAACACCACCAGGACGACGAGCAGCAGCGCCTCCCAGAGGGTATGGCTGATCTCCACCACGCCTTCCGACACCGAGCGGGTGGTGTCCAGGGCGACAATGTAGTCCAGATCCGCCGGGAAGCGCTGCTTCAGCCGCGCCATGGCCGCGCGCACGCCCTTGGCGTCGTCCAGGGCGTTCGAGCCGGGCAGCTGATAGATGGCCACCAGGGCCGCCGCCCGCCCATTCAGCCGGCCGATGACATTGTAGAGCTGGGCTCCGAGCTCGACCCGGGCCACATCGCCCAGGCGCACCACCGAACCGTCGGGATTCTCCCGGATGATGATGCGCGCGAACTGCTCGGGCGAGGACAGGCGGCCCTGCGCCCGCACCGAGTAGGTGAACTCCTGCCCTTTCGGCGCCGGCTCGGCGCCGATCTCGCCGGCGGGATTGACGGTATTCTGGGCATTGATCGCCGCGACGATGTCCCCGACGGTGATGCCCAGCTTCGCGAGCTGGTCCGGCTTGACCCAGTAGCGCAGCGCGTACTGGCCGGCACCGAACACGGTCACGCTGGCGATGCCCCGCACCCGCGTCAGCTCGTCGTTGATGTTGATGTAGGCGTAGTTCGCCAGGAAGGTGCTGTCATACGTCCCGTGCGGCGAGAACAGGGACACGATCATAAGGGGCGCGGTGAGCTGCTTTTGCACCGTGACCCCGTAGGTGTTGACCGCCGCCGGCAGCTGCGGCGCCGCCTGCGTCACGCGCATCTGCGTCAGGATCAGATCGGTGTTGGGATCGGTGGCGACGTCGAAATCCGCCGTTTCCCGCAGCGAACCGTCGCTGCCGTTGATCGAGTACATGTAGTTGAGGTTGTCGACGCCGCTGAGCTGCTGCTCGATGGGCGTCGCAACCGACTGCTCGACCGTCTGCGCGTCGGCGCCCACGAACGTCGTCGTGATGCGCGCCTCCGGCGGCACGATGTTGGGGAACTGCGCCACCGGCAGGCTCGCCAGGCTGACCAGCCCGACGATCACCGTCAGGATGGAGATCACCATCGCGACGATGGGGCGGTTGATGAAGAAGCGGGACATCAGTTGGCGCCGGTGTAGGGCTGGGTCGAAACCGCGGTCCCATCGCGCACCTTCTGCAGGCCGTCGACGATGACCTCCTCGCCGCCCTGCAGGCCGGAGGTGACGACGGTGTCGGAGCCGTGCGGCGGGCCCACGGCCACGGTGCGGATCTGGGCGCGGTGGGCCGCGTCGACCACGGCCAGCTCATAGCCGCCCTGCAGCTCCGCCAGCGCGCGCGTCGGGACCACCAGGGCGCCGCGGAGCGTGCGCACGACGGCCCGGACGCGGCCGTACTGGCCGGGCCGCAGCAGGGCGTGCGGGTTGGGAAAGAGCGCCGCGATCTCCATCGTCCCGGTGTTGGGGTCGATCTGCAGGTTCGAGGCGTAATATTTGCCCGGATACGGGTACACGGTGCCGTCCGACAGGATGAGGCTGAGGGCGACGCCGGGGGGGAACACGTCCGCCCCGGAATACTCGCGGCGGAAAGCCAGGTAGTCGGACTCGCTGATGGGGAAGTACACCTTCATCGGATCCAGCGTCGACACCGTGGTCAGGACGCCGCTGCCCGGGCCGACCAGGTCGCCGACCTGCACCTGCACCAGCCCGGCGACGCCGTCCACCGGCGAGGTGATGCGGGTGAAGGCCAGATTGAGCCGCGCCTGCGTCACCGCCGCCGAGGCGGCCGCGATCTGCGCCTTCGCCGCCAGGTTGGCCTGGACGGCGTCGTCATATTCCTGGGCGCTGATGGCCTGGTCGCGGGACAAGGGACCGTAGCGCTTCACGTCCTCCTCGGTCTTGCCAAACTGCGCCTGCGCCTCCGCCAGCTGCGCGTCGGCCTGCTGCAGGGCGGCCTGAAAGGGCCGCGGATCGATTTCAAAGAGCAGGGCGCCCTTGCGGACCGGGGTGCCTTCCCGGTAATCCTGGCGCAGCAGATAGCCCGTCACCTGCGCCCGGATCTGCGCGTCGACGAAGCCGTGCAGGCTGGCGACCCATTCGTCGGTCACGGGAACATCCTCCCGCCGCACGGCGGTGACGGTCACATCCACGGGGCCGGGCGCCGGCGGGGGCGCCTTGCTGCAGCCGTCAATCCAGGCCAGGGCGCACGCGCCCAGGGCCAGCCAGAGGGAATTTCTCATGCGCGAGTAAATGTTCCTGATTGAGTTCGCGTTTGGCCGTAAGGCAAACGCGGGACAATCTTCCTTCGCCGTGTTCTGCCCGGAGCCAGGCCCCTCTCGTGCGCGCCGGGATCGATCGAGCGCTCCCGGCCCTCCCGCCGAAAACCACTTGCGATTGATCCGGGCGCGGCGGTGGCTCGGGCGCCGGTGCGATCAGGGCGGGACCGCAAAGACCTGGATGATCCGGCTCGACAGCCCAAGGCGCGGACCGAGCGTGCCGCCGATGAGGTAGATCCGGTTCCCGACGCAGGCGGAGGCCGCGCCGAAGCCGTTGCCCGGAGGCACCCGGTACTCGGCGGAGTAGCCGGTGGGCAGGTCGTAAACGACCACGTCGTCGTAATTGCCAAATATATACACGCGGCGGCCGACCGCTTCGACGGCGCTGGGCGTGACGGCGCCGAGCAGCGGCCGCCGGCGGCGCCATTTGCCGGTATTCGGATTGTAGATCCGGACCGCGCGCTGCACGAGCCAGACGAATCGCGCGCGAAACACGCCGCCGGCGACGAACAGGTTTCCATTGTAAGGGATGATCGTCCCGCGCGTGGTTCCGGGCCGCGGCATCCGCGCGGCCGCCTCCCACCGGCCCTGTCTCAGATCGAGGACGTCCGTTTCCGCGGTGGGTCCGTAAGCGGTCACGTCTCCGCCGGCGACAATGAGGCGGCCGCCGAAGGCGCCGAGGGCGAAATTCGACCGCGGACTGGGCAGCGGCGGCCCATCCGAGATCGTGCCGGTGGCAAGATCGAAGATCTGCACGGACCGGCGGATATTTCCGATCTGCCCCGTGCCCCCCATGATGTAGATTTTCCCGTCCACCAAAGCGGCGCCCCCCAGGACCCGCGCGATGAACTTCCCCTGGCCCAGCTTGGTGAACTCATGGGTGCGGAGGTCAAACCGCAGGAGGTAGGGAATGGCGTAGCCGGAGCCCTGGCCCCCGACCAGATAGATGCCCTTGCCGTCGGTGACGGCCGCCGATCCAAAAAGCGGGCCGGGCAGGACATATTCGGCGACCTTGACCGGCGGACGGAGGGCAATCGGCGGATGCCGGGAATGCGCGCGCAGGCCGCCCACCATGAAGGTCTGCTGCGAATGCACCGCCGTCGGCTGGCCATGCAGCAGCGGCGGGTCAAACCGCCAGCCGGCCACCGCCGCCAGCGCGGCCCGGTCCAGCCGCGGCGAAATGCCCTCGATGACCGACGGCATTCTCACCCGGCCATCGCCATCGACATAAAAATCAACCGTGATCTCTCCCGCCGCGCCGGCGGCCAGGGCATCCGCGGGAAAGGCGGGCCGGACCGGGTGGCGGGGCACGGGAATGCGGTCCAAGCTGCGCAGCTCCGGAAGCTGAAACTTCCAATCCACCGCGCCCAAGTCCTCCGGCTCCGGCGGGGCCGCGCCAAATCTCACCGCGAAATCCAAAATCATCTTCCCGCCCTCCCGGTCGTCCAGCGAGGCGGGATCGAAAACCCAGCGGCGAACGGCCGCCACCGCCGGTTCGATCAGGGCCGGATCCGTGGCCGCCGTGGCCAGGCAATCGACGATATGACCGGAAGCGTCCACTTCGGCTGTGACCATGACCCGCCCGGAGGCCACGCCCTCCGCCCGAAGTGCGGCGGGAATTTCCGGCTGCACGGCGGTCAGCAGCCGCGGGCCGGATTCCTGGGCGGCGGCGGCGCAGGCCGCCACGAGCAGGCAGGCTGTGGTCAAGAGGCGCATGGGGAGAATCGGTTGCAGGCATAGCACCACGGCGCCGGATTTCCCTCCACCCCAATCGCACGTTGTCCCTGCCCCCCGCCGCCGCCGCCGCTTTCTGCCTCTGCCGAAAGCGCCCTGGATTTACCCCGCATATTGACAAGTCGCGTCCGGCGCGGAACGTTCCCACCATTAAATCCCATCTGTTGACGCTCCTGGCGGCACTGGCCGTCTTCGCCCCCCGCGCCGCCGCGCTCGACCGCGGAATCAACCTGGGCGACATGCTCGAAGCGCCCCAGGAAGGGGCCTGGAGCGGGCTGCGCATCCGCGACGAGTACTTCCGGATCATCGACAAGGCCGGCTTCGACTTGGTGCGCATCCCCATCGCCTGGGCGGCCCACGTCGGACCCGGCCCGGATTACACGATCGATCCGGCCTTCCTGCACCGGGTCGATCACGTGCTGACGCAGGCGCGGCTGCGCCAGCTCAAGGTCATTCTGGATTACCACAACGACGAGGCGTTGATGAGCGATCCGGATGCGCACTCGGATCACTTTCTCGCCATCTGGAGGCAGCTCGCCGTCCACTACCAGTACGCCGCCGACGCCGTGTATTTCGAGTTGTGCAATGAACCCAACGGGAATCTGACGGCGGAAAAGTGGAACCGCCTGGCGGCCCAGGCCATCGCCATCATCCGCCGCACCAATCCGCATCGCACGATCGTGGTGGGGCCGGTGCAATGGAACAGCGCGCGGGCGCTGCCGGAGCTGCGGCTGCCGGAGCGCGATCGGCATCTGCTGGTGACGATCCACTTCTATGAACCGATGCACTTCACGCATCAGGGGGCTTCCTGGGTGAAGGGCAGCGACGCCTGGCTCGGCACCCAATGGACGGGAACTCCGGACGAGCGGGCCTTCATTTCCGGCGTCTTCGATCAGGCGGCCGCCTGGGCCGCGGCCCATCACCGTCCCATGTTCCTGGGCGAGTTCGGCGCGTACAGCCGCGGCGACATGGAGTCGCGGGTGCGCTGGACGCGGTTCGTGCGCCAGTCGGCCGAAAAGCGCGGGTTCTCGTGGGCCTACTGGGAGTTTTGCTCCAGTTTTGGCGCGTGGGACCCTGGGACGCAGGCTTGGCGGGAGCCGCTGCTGCGTGCGTTGCTGCCCTGATTCGGCTTCGCTGCGCTACGCCGGAACGGGGTTCGGCTTCGGGGCGCTAGGCTGGAATTGGGCTCGGCGTTGCTGCGCTAGGCGCAGCGGCAGTCTTCTGCGGCCAGGTGACGCTTCAGGTCGGCGAGGAGCTTTCCGATCACGAAGGGCTTGGTGACGACCTCCTGGAAGCCCGCGGCGGAGGCCCGCGCCAGGGTCTCCTTGGTCGCAAACCCGGTCATCAGGATGATCGGCAGCTTTTCGGTCGATGGATCGGCGCGGATCGCCCGGCAGACCGCTATTCCGTCCATGATCGGCATGTTGAAATCGACCAGCACGAGATCGACCCGGGGATTGCCCTCGGCGAGTTTGGCCAGCCCCGTCCGCCCGTCGCCGGCCGTCAGCACCTCAAACCCCGACGTCTGCAGGCAAAACTGCAACGTCGAGCGGACTGTGGGGCTATCGTCGATGACCAGGATGCAACTCATCAGCTTGGCATGGAATCGTCAGATTCGCGGGAGTTGAAGGCCGTTCGCCACCGGAGTCAATCCGTGCCTGCGAGCCGCCGGAGCCTCCGGTCGAATCTCCGGGTATTCACGTCGAACGGCGGCGCCGCAGCTCTTCCCTCAGATCCATGCGCAGCGCGGAAAACATGCTTTGCAGCCGGACTTCCGAGACCTTGAGACGGTCGCGGTAGGACCCGAACACCTCGATGATCGAGTCGAGCATCTGAACGATATGGTCAAGGTCCGAATCCCGGATGGCGGAAGGTGCAGAGGCAGGTTCGGAGCAGTGGAAAGAAGCCATGCGACCGTCACATTGGAGCGCATTTAGCATCCTCTGAGCAATCGGGCCCGCTTCCAGGGACACTTGCCTGGCTTCACCCCCATACCGGTAGGGAACTTGACGAGCCAGCTCCCAACCCGACCGGCCCTTCTTTTCGCTTTGTAGGGCGGCAATGACCTTCTTTAGGCTGACCCGCTTGGCCGCCCAAACCACACCTGTTTCCTCCCTCTTCGCATCCCACCCGGGATTTGCGGTGTTCTGGGCGGCGCGGGGAGCCTCGGGGCTGGCCTACCAGATGGTGGGTGTGGCGGTCGGCTGGCAGATGTACGCTCTGACCCACAGCACCTTCATGCTCGGGCTGGTCGGATTGGCGCAGTTTGTCCCGATGGTGTTGTGCACCCTGCCGGCCGGCCATGTCGCCGACCGCCATGAGCGCCGCCGGGTATCCGCGCTGGCCCTTCTGCTGCAAGCGCTTGCAGTCGGTTTCCTCGCCCTGGGCAGCCGCGCCGGCTGGCTCACCAGCGGCATGATATTTGGAGCCGTGGCCCTGGCCGGGGGCGCCCGCTCGTTTGAACGTCCCGCCTCCCAGGCGCTCCTGCCTGCCCTCGTTCCCGAGGCCGAATTCCCCCGGGCGCTGGCCCTTTCCGCCGCCATCTTCCAGGCCGCCGCCATCGCGGGGCCGGCGCTGGGAGGCCTCATTTATGGTTTGGGGGCATTCTGGGTGTATGCGCCAGCGGCCGCCCTCGCGCTGCTTTCGGCCGGCGCCTTCGTCCTGATCCGGGTCGAAGGGCCCGAGCGCCCGCGCCAGCCGGCGACCCTCGCTTCACTTTTTTCCGGAATCCACTACATCCGCGGCCAGCCGGTCATCCTCGGCAGCATTTCGCTCGACCTTTTCGCCGTCCTTTTGGGCGGCGCGACCGCCCTCCTCCCGGCATTTGCCCGGGACATCCTCAAGGTCGGCTCCTGGGGACTGGGCGCCCTGCGGGCGGCCCCCGCCCTGGGTTCGCTGGCCTTATCGGCCTGGCTCGCCCGGCGTCCTCTGCAGCGCCATGTCGGCCGCAAAATGTTCACCGCCGTGATCCTGTTCGGCCTCGCCACGTGCGTCTTCGGCCTGTCGCGATCCTTCGCGCTCTCTTTCCTGGCCCTGGTGGTGGCGGGAGCGGCCGACTGCGTCAGCGTCGTGGTGCGCAGCTCCCTGGTGCAGCTGCAGACGCCCGACGCGATGCGCGGGCGGGTGAGCGCCGTCAACTCGCTGTTCATCGGCACCTCCAATCAGCTCGGCGAATTCGAGTCGGGATTGACGGCGGCGTGGTGGGGAATCGTCCCCGCCACGGTGATCGGGGGCCTTGGCACCCTGGCCGTGGCCGCAATTTGGATGCGGCTGTTTCCCGAGCTGGCGCGGCGCGATCGCTTAAATGCGAAAGCCGAGGCGTGACGCCGAGGCAAAATTCACCTAAAGCTCGAAAGTGGTGGAGACGAATCTGATTTGATGCCCAAGATCCTCGTAATCGACGACGACGACGCCTTGCGCAAGGCTCTGGAGGTCGCGCTGCAAGTATTTGGTTACGAGACGGCCGTCGCCACCAATGGGGCGGAGGGCATTCGCAAGGCCCGCGAGCTGCTGCCCGACCTGATCCTCTGCGACGTGAACATGCCGGGGATGGACGGCCGGCAGGTGCTGCAGGCCGTGCGCAACGACCCCGCTCTCAGCTCCCGGCAGATCGTGCTCATGACCGGCAACCAGGAGCAGAACCCCCAGCGCGAGGGCATGAACCTGGGCGCCGACGACTACCTGCCCAAGCCGTTCGAGATTTCGCAGCTCAGAACCTGCGTGGAGGCCCGCCTGCGCCGCGCCCAGACCTACCGCCGCCTCGAGGACGGCATGCTGCGCCGCCACGCCGAATTGTTCGGCGCCACCCTGCCCCACGAGTTCATGACGCCGCTGAACGGCATCCTGGGCTTCGCCGAGATCCTGAAGGAGGACTTCGGCCGGATCTCCAAGGAAGAGGTGACGCAGATGCTGACCGACATCGAGGCCTGCGCGCGCCGCCTGCACCGGACGCTCATGAATTACCTGCTGCTCGTCCGCGTCGAGCACATGGCCGACGCGGAACGCGGCGCGGTGGCCACCCTGCTTCCGCCCGACCAGGCGGCGAATCTGGTCGCGGGCGTGGCGGAAAACGTCGCCCGCAAGGCCGGCCGGCTGGAGGACCTGCACAGCGCGGTGCTGCCCGTGGCCCTGAACGCCTACGAACCCGACCTGCGGCTAATCATCGAGCACCTGGTCGAGAACGCCTTCGCCTTCTCCGTGGCGGGACGGCCCGTGTCGATCAGCCTGCAGGCCGAAGGCGGCAAGCCGGTCATGCGCGTCCGGGATGAAGGCCGGGGCATGACCTCCGAGCAGATCGCCCAAATCGGCGTTTTCATGCAGTTCGAACGCAAGCAATTCGAACAGCAGGGCTTGGGTATCGGCTTGGCGCTCGTCATGCGCCTGCTGGAGCGGCAGGGCGCCACGCTGCGCTTCGAAAGCAAACCCGACGAGGGCACGACGGCCATCGTCGAGTTCAAGCCGGCGACCGGGGTCTGATCCGCAGCCGGTTCCGCCGCGCCAGGCGTCAGTAGCCGACCACTTCGCCGTCCTTGCGCATCTCAGTCGCGCCCCAATACACGCGCTGGGCCGGATCGTATTGGATGGCCTCGTAGCCGCCGAACTCCCCATCCCCGGGGAGCACCTTGTAGCCGCGCCGGGCGAGCTCGGCCTTCACGTCGGCGCGGATGCCCGACTCCAGTTCGACCTCGCCGACTCCCTGGGACGGTTCCCCCGTGGGTTCCGAACTGCCGGTGTGATACCACCGGGCGGCGTCGCCGGCCTCCTGCACGTTCATGCCGAAGTCGATCATGTTGGCGAGAATCTGGACATGCCCCTGCGGCTGCATGTCGCCGCCCATGAGCGTGAAGGCGAGGAAGGGCTGGCCGCCCTTCAGCACGAATGCCGGAATGATGGTGTGAAAGGGGCGCTTGCCCGGGGCATACACATTGGCGGCGCCGTCCTTCAGCGAGTAGAGTTCGCCGCGGTCCTGGAACATGAAGCCCAGATGGTCGGGGACGAGGCCCGAGCCCATCCCGCGATAGTTCGACTGGATCATCGAGACCATCATGCCGTCCTGGTCCGCCGTGACGAAGCAGGTCGTGTCCCCCGTCCGCAGACCGGGGTCCCCCGGCCCGATGTCGGGATTGGCGTGATCCAGATGGATCAGCTTGCGCCGCTCGTTGGCGTACCGGTCCGAAAGCAGCCAGTCGACCGGCACGTGGACAAAGCGCGGATCGGCGTAATACTTGGCCAGGTCCTCGAAGGCCAGGCGCTTGGCCTCGATTTCGGCGGTGAGCGTGTCCGCGCTGCCCGCGCGCATGCTCCGCAGGTCGAAGCCCTTCAGCAGCTGGAGCATTTCCAGCACGGCGAATCCCTGTCCGTTGGGCGGCAGCTCATACACGTCGTAGCCGCGGTAGTCGACCGACACGGGCGTCACCCACTCGCCGTGGAACTTCGCGAAATCGGCATAACGCAGGTCGCCGCCAATGCGGCGGAAATAGCCGTCGATCGTCCGCGCGATCGGCCCCTTGTAAAAGGCATCGCGCCCCTCGCGCCCGATCAATTCCAGGGTCCGCCCCAGATCCGGGTTGCGAAACACCTCGCCCTGCCGGGGGGCGTGCCCATCGATCAGATACGTGGCCCGCGCGTTGGCCGACTCCTCGATGATCGCCCGGTAGCGGCCGAACGCCGCCATGTTGTGCTGCCAGTAGTCCGCCGTCAGCTCCATCACCGGAAAACCCTCGCGCGCGTACCGGACCGCCCCCGCCAGATCTTCGCCCAGCGGCAGCCGCCCGAACCGGTCGTGAATCGCGCCCCACGTGTCCACTGTGCCTGGCACCGTGACCGGCAGCGAGCCGAGCGGCGGAATATGGTCGCGCGGCGGCCGGCCGAGCTTCGCCCACGCCGCGCGGACTTCGGCGCGCATGCGCGCCAGGTCCCGCCCGCGGGCCGAGGGCCCGGACCCATTGTATCCGTAAAGTTGGTGCGTGCGGGGGTCCCAGATGATGACGAAGCAGTCGCCGCCGATCCCGTTGAGGACCGGCTCCATCAGCCCCAGCGCGGCGTTGGTGGCGATGGCCGCGTCGACCGCCGAGCCGCCGCGCTTGAGCACGTCCAATCCGATTTGCGAGGCCAGAGGGATCTCGCTCGCCACCATGCCATGCTGGGCCAGGACCGGCGAACGCGACGCCCAGGGCGCCCCCGCGTAGCGGTCGCCCCGTCCGATGCCGACCCATTGGGGGTTCCCGGCCAGGGCCAGACCCGTGCCAAGCAACGCCAGGACACCGCCGAGGAGAATGCGCATGGTTTTGCATTGCGATCTTGGCGAGGAAATTGCATCCCTGCCAAGCATGAACGCGGTCGCTCGGTGGGGATCCGGCATCATGGCGGCGCTCGTTGGCCTGGCGGGTCCGGTCCAGGGCGGCGAATGGAAGGAGCTGCGCGGAAAGCAGTTCACGATCGTCAGCGACGCGACCGACGGGGAAATTCGCGAGTCGGCGGCCAGGCTCGCCGATGCCGCCTATATTCTCGATCACCTGGTCTTGGAGGACGCGAGCTGGCGCAAGCCGCTCACCGTCGTCCTCTTCTCCGACCAGGTGGAACTTCAGCCCTATCTTCCGCTGGTGGCTCCCGGCGAGACCATCGACGACGTCGTACAGGAGCGCGACACCGTCACCAGCAACGAATCCGGCTCGGCCCCCGACTGGTACGCGATCGCGGCCTGCGCCAGCGTGAACTACTCCCGGGAGGCGACCGTTTCGGTGACGTTCGGCGCCGTCAACTGGTATCTGAAGGGCCTGGATTTTCCCGTTCCGCGGGCCATCCGCAGCGGGCTCGGCCGGGTCGTGGGCACGCTTTATCGGGATTCTCACCATGCGGTCCTGGGCCAGCCCCCGCCCGGGTATCGCAGCATCCTCTACCACACGCTCCCCATTCCTGTCCATGAGCTGCTCACGGAACGGAACTTTCGCGGCGTGATTCTGGCCGGCCGGCGCGTCACCAATACGGTCGAGTCGTGGGCTTTGGTCCACTATCTCATGTTCGACCCCGGCTGCGCGGCGCGCCACAGCTTCCGGCAATTCATGGACGCCCTGAGCCGCAATGAGACGCCGGACCAGGCCCTGGTCGCGGCCCTGGGGCCCGCGGATGCGGCGAACATCGACGCCTTGCTGCGCGAGCATGTGCGCGGCGTGGTCTATGCCGGACGGATTCCGATGCCGCCGGAGGTGGAAAGGCTCGGCCCGATCACGCCGGCCGACGAGGCCACGGTGCAGATGGCGCTCACCCGAGCCGCGCTGAACGGCCGGCGCGACTCCGCTCTCGCCCATGTCGACGCGGCCATCGCCGCCGCGCCGCAAAATCCGGAATGCCTGGCCCTGAAGGCCGAGGCGCTTTCGATCCTGGGCCGTCCGCCCGCGCAGGTGCGCCAGGCCGTGGCCGCCGCCATCGCCCGCGGCTCGCAGGATTCCTGGATCTACTTCAGCGCCGCGCGCACGCGCCGGCGCGAGGCCGGCGACCACGCCTCCCCCGAGGAAATCCGCGCCATCATCCGCCTGGCCGAGCATTCCGCCAAGGCCAACTACAATTTCCGTCCCGCCTTCGACCTGATCGCCCAATGCCTGTGGCGCTGCCCGCCGCGCCCGAACGATTCCTCGTTCATGAACTTCGCCCGCACGCGCTTTCCCTCGGACCGCTGGATCCTGGTCGGCCAGGCCGCGATCGCGCGCGCCCACGGCGACCAGGACGGGGCGGCCCGCCTCCTGGCGCAGGCCAGGGGCTCCGACCCGGTCCTCTCCCCTTCGCAGCTTCCGGACGTGGTGTCCTTCATAAGCCTGCGGCAATGATTATGAAAATGACTCCAAGCGCACGAGGCCGGGCACTAGGCATGGTGCTGGCTGTGTTTGTGGCGGGAGGCGCCGCCCCCCTGCGCGCACGGGAATGGCGGGTGCTCCGGAACCCCCAGTTCACGCTTTATAGCGACGCGACGGACGGAACCATGCACGATGTCGCCACCGACCTTCGCGACGCCCTCGACGTCCTGGCCAAGGTGCTGGTCGTGGACCCGGCCGCGCGGCAGCCCTTGACGGTGGTTCTTTTCGACTGGCAGTCGGAACTGGACCCGTACCTGCCCGAAGTGGCGCCCGGAAAGTCCATCGATGATGTCAGCCAGGAGGAATTCACCTGGACTCCGGCGTTCTCCTGCGCCGGTCCCGACTGGTTTGTCATCGCCGCCGCCGCCCAGGACTATGAGCGGGGCACACGCCGAGGCATCACGGAGAGCGCCGTCGGATGGTACCTGAACACCTGGGACTACCCCCTGCCGCTGGCGGTATCGACGGGGCTGACAAGGACCTTGGGCACGTTCCGGCGGCAAAGTACGCACGGCGATCTGGGGCAAGCCCCGCGCGGACTCCGCGAGATCCTGACCCATTGGCAGCTGATTCCCGTGCGCCAGCTGCTCGGCTTGCGGAATATGAGCACGATCATCCAGGCCCAGGAGCGAGTCACATTTACGGCCGAATCCTGGGGACTGGTGCACTTCCTGATGTTCGCCCCGGAACCCTCCCGGCGCCACGCGATGGCTCAGTTTTTGGCGGCTTTCCGGAAGCACGAGACGCCGGACCAGGCGCTCGTGGCCGCCTTGGGACCGGAGGGGGCCGCGCGGATCGACGTTTCCCTGAACGCCTATCTGCAAAGCGCGTTCGAGGTCGTGCGGCTGCCGCTGCCGCCCGACGTCGAGGACAGCGAGCCCATTGCCGCGGCCCCGCGGCTCGAGTTGGAAGTGGCCCTCGCCAAATCGGCGATGGCTGGCCGCGCCACCGCGGCCCCGAGCCACATTGCCGCCGCCCTTGCGGCCGCCCCGACGCAGCCCGCCGGCTACGAAATCGAAGCGCAGTATGCGGCCGATGAAGGCAAGCCGGACGACGATGTCCGCGCGCTCGTCGATGAGGCCATCGCCCACGGATCCCGTGACAGCTGGGTGCTCTGGAAGTCCGCCGGCTATCATCTGGCCGACGCCGGCGACGGCGCCGCGCCGCCCGCGCAAGTGCGCGCCGCGATCCGGCTGGCCGAGCGGGCGGCGAACGCGGACCACAACTTCCGCCCCGCCTTCGACTTCATCGCCCTGCATTTGTGGCAGTGTCCCCCCATTCCCTCCGATGGCGCGTTTCTCGCCTTCGCCCGCGCCCGCTATCCCTCGGACCGCTGGATCCTGGTCGGCCAGGCCGCGATCGCCCGCGCCCACGGCGACCCGAACGGCGCGGCCCAGCTCCTGGCCCAGGCTCAAAGCTCCGACCCGGTCCTCTCCCCTAGCCAGCTTCCTGGCGTGCTCGCCTTCGCACGCCTGCGGCAATGAGTTTTGCCCAGGTCGGGAAAGGAGTTCCCCGCTAAAGGCCCCCGCCGCGGGCCGTTAGTGACTGCCCGTGGGGCGGGGCGGAAGGCTCCGCAGAAACTGCCAGAGCGCCTGCATCTCGGTCGGGTCCATCTGGCCGAACACCCGCGGCATGACGGGGCTGACGCTCGATCCGTCCGGCCGGAGACCCGTCTTGAGCAGGTGCTCAAAATCCGCCTCGGTCCACTTGCCCAGCCCGCCGGACGGATCCGGCGTCAGGTTGGCCGCAGGCGGCCAATCCGGCGCGCCACCCGCAATCTTTCCGCCGGAAAAATGCTCCCCGTGGCAGCCGGAGCAGGCGGTGGAAAGATAGCGGCCATAAGCCACGGTCGCACCCCGCGGCACCTCGTCGGGTTGCACGTTCGCGTGGTCAATCCGGTCCGCGGCCAGTGTCATCTTGCCGGCGGCCAGCAGCACGCGCGCCACCGGGCCCAGGTGGATCGGCACGCTCGCGCGGTTCACCGGGGGAACCGATTTCACATAGGCGATCAGGTCGTTCAGGTCGGACCGGCTGAGGTCGGCATAGTCGTCCGAGGGCATGAGGAACAGGCCGCGCCCGTCCGGAGCGACGCCGTGGCGGATCGCCCGCTCAAAGTCCTCGTCGGTGAACCCCTCCGGCAGACCGCCGCGCCCCCGAGTCAGGTTGGGGCCGTAGATCCGTCCCATGGGGAAATTGTCCATGACCTCCGCCCCGCCCAGGTCCGGACCGTGGCAGGCCACACACCCGCGCACCAAGGCCACATGGCGGCCGCGGGCGACGGCGGCCGCGTCGGACGTCACGGTCAGCTCCGCCGGCGGGACGGCATGGATGCGGTGCAAGACCGCATTCGAGCGCACGGCGACGACAATGACGGCGGCCACGATTATGCCGGCGAGAATCGCGACAATCGCAGCCAGAAAGCGGCCGGGGGATTTCATTTGGGGGAGCAAAACGGTAAGGGATCCTCCGCCAAAAACACCATGCCAAATATCCGCCATCCCCCGATATGGGGGATCAACTGCGCCGGATAGCGGACCATGTTGGCGTGCGCCCTGTGTGCGATGTCATCGGCTGCCGCGATTGCGGTCTGATCCAGCGCGCCCCGCGGCCCGCGGGCCCCGGGACCGTCCGCTGCCTGCGCTGCGACCGCGTCCTCGAGCGCAACGCCGGAAGGAGCCTGGACGGGGCGCTGGCGTGCGCGTTGACGACCTTGATTCTCCTGTTTCCGGCCAACCTGCTGCCGCTGCTGCGGACGGATATCCTCCAGGCCAGCAACCGCAGCTTCCTTCTCAGCGGCTTCGCCGGCTTTTGGGGCCAGCACTGGCAGCTCGTGGCGGTGATTGCCGCGGCCGAGGTGGTCTTCCTCCCCTTCGTCCGGTTCGGTCTGCTCAGCGCCGTCCTGATCGCCGTCAAGGCGGGTTCGCAGGGCCGCTGGCTGGGGCCCGCCTTCCGCTGGTCCGAACTCCTCGACCAGTGGGCGATGCTCGACATCTTCCTGATCGCCGGCGGCATCGGCTACTGCCGCGTCGCGCCCTATCTGCCCGTGTACATCGAAGCCGGCGGCTGGTGCCTCATCGCCGCGTCCCTGATGACCCTGGTCACCCGCGCCACCCTCGAACGCCGGGAGCTGTGGCGCCGGATCGGTCCGGTCGTCGAGGACGCCCAACCCGCCACGATCGTTTGCACCGGCTGCGACTTGCCGCTGGCCGCGCAGCGCGTCGGCCGCCGCTGCCCGCGCTGCGCCGCGAAAGTGTGGGTGCGCCGCCCGCACGCGCTGATGCGCATGGCGGCGCTGGCGGCGGCCGCCCTGGTCTTCTACCCGGCGGCCTATCTCTACCCCATGGAATACAGCCAGCAGCTCAACCGCCTG
>DASRSH010000039.1:0-13273 GCA_035656575.1 Opitutaceae bacterium | reverse complement strand
CCCTGTCCGCGCTGGTCGCGCAGCGCCGCATCACCGACCTGATCCTGGGGCACCCCGTGAACATGGACGGCACGGCCGGCCCCAAGGCGCGGGAGGCGGAGGCTTTCGCCGGGCGCCTGCGGGCGGCCTTCGGCTGTCCGGTGCACCTGGTCGACGAGCGCCTGACCAGCTACGAGGCCGAGGCGACGATCCCGCCCCGCCGGCGCCGGGAGATGCGCGCTAGCGGCATCGTCGATTCGCGGGCCGCCACCCTCCTGCTCCAGGATTTCCTGAATCAGCGCTTCCCCTTGCCATAATGAGTGGGATGACCCGCTGGCGCTGCCGCTGCGCTTACGATGGAGGCCGCTTCGCGGGCTGGCAGAGCCAGCCCGGGGGCCGCGCCGTGCAGGACGCGATCGAGGCGCGGCTGGCGGCGATCTTCCGGCGCCCGGTGCGGATTCATGGCTCGGGCCGGACCGATGCGGGCGTGCACGCCCGCGGGCAGGTCTTTCATTTTGACGCCGAGTGGCGGCACGGGCCGGAGAAGCTGCTGGCCGCGCTGCGCGACCGGCTGCCCCCCGGCCTGCAGATCGCGGCGATCGCGCGGGCCCGGGCCGGATTTCATGCGCGCTTCGACGCCCGGGGCAAGGTGTACCGCTACCGGATCCACTTGGGCGACGCCGATCCCTTCACGCGGCCCTATTGCTGGACCCTGTTCCGGCCGCTCGATGCGGCCGCGATGCGGGCCGCCGCCCGCCGCCTGCGGGGCCGGCACGACTTCCGCGCGTTCAGCGCCGAAAACGGGCCGCGGCGGGAGGACACCGTCCGGGACTTGCGCCGGCTGGAGGTGCGGCGCCGCGGCCGGCGCATCGAGGTGGTCGCGGAGGCCGACGGCTTTCTCTACAAGATGGTCCGCAGCCTGGTCGGAGCGCTGGTCGCGGCGGGGGAGGGCAAGCTGAGCCTGGCCGAAATCGACGCCCTGCTCCGCGGGGCGCCGCGGACCGCCGCGGTCCAGACGGCGCCCGCACAGGGGCTGTTCCTGGAACGCGTGCTTTATTGATCGGCCATGCGCTGGCGGAGGCTGCTGGGCGTCGTTTTTCCGCCGGCATGCGTGCATTGCGGAGAGCCGGTTGAGGACGGTCCGTTTGCCGCGCTGTGCGGGAACTGCGCGGCGCAGTTGCAGCCGGCCGCCGCCGCGGCGGCGGTGCGCTTTGAAGGTCCGGCCCGGGCGCTGGTCCTGGCCCTCAAGTACCGGCGCCAGCGCGAGGTGCTGGAAGACATCAAAACGGTGTTCCGCCGCTCCCCCCAGGTGCTGGCTCGGGCCCGCGGTGCCGTGATCGTGCCCGTGCCGCTGGCGGCCCTGCGCGAGCGCGAGCGCGGCTTCAACCAGGCGGAGCTGATCGGTCGGGCTCTCGCCTCCGCCGCTCCCGGGGCCCGGCTGGCGCGGCTGCTCCGCCGCGTCGAGGAGGGGCCGCCCCAGGCAACGCTCGGGCGCCGGGAGCGGCTGGCCAATGCCAAAAATGCCTTTGCACTGGCAGCGGGGGCGAGGCTTAATCCGGCCTCTCGTCACTTGATCATCGACGACGTCACCACCACCGGTTCGACATTGGAGAGCTGCGCCCAGGCGCTCTCCCGGGCGGGCTGCACCCGCATTGACGCAGCCGCCTTCGCCCAAGGTTAAGCTGCAGCGCGCCATGCACTTCGATAAGCCGACCTATACCGTCAAGCGCACCAAGAAAAAGGACATTCCCAAGGGGCTCTACACCAAGGACCCCGTGACGGGGGAGATCCTGTTCAACCGCGAGATCGAGGACAACCAGATGGTCGTGCCCAAGAGCGGGCATCATTTCCCCATCAGCGCGCGCCAGCGCCTGAACCGGCTGTTCGATGGCGGCACCTGGGAGGAGCTGGATGCCGCGGTCAAGTCGAGCGACCCCCTGAATTTCGTCGATTCGCAGCCTTACACGGAGCGCCTCAAGCGCTATGAGCGCGACAGCGGCCTGCCGGAGGCGGTGCTGTGCGGTTTTGGCCGCATCCAGACGATCGACGTAGTGGTGGCGGCGATGGACTTCCGGTTTTGCGGCGGCGCGATGGGCGCGGCCGTGGGCGAAAAGATCACCCGCGCGATCGAGCAGGCGGTGGCCCGGCGGGCCCCGTGCATCATCTTCAGCGCGTCGGGCGGAGCCCGCATGCAGGAGGGCATTTTTTCGCTGATGCAAATGGCGAAGACGAGCGCCGCGCTGGGGCGGCTGGCGGCGGCGGGGCTGCCTTATATTTCGGTGCTGACGCATCCGACCATGGGCGGGGTGACCGCGAGTTTTGCCACGCTGGGCGACGTTATCCTGGCCGAGCCGGGGGCGCTGATCGGGTTTGCCGGCGCCCGCGTCATCCGCGACACGACGAAGCAGGCGCTGCCGGCCGGATTCCAGACGGCGGAATTCCTGCTCAAGCGGGGGCTGGTCGACCAGATCGTGAACCGGCTCGAGATGCGGGACCGCCTGGGTTTGCTGCTGCGCGCGTTTCACGCCGGCTCGAAGTGACGGCAGTTCTCGAGTACAGCGCCGTCCAGGACTATCTCTTCGGGCTCAAGGCGGGAGGCCCGCGGTTCGGCATCGATCGGATGCGGGCCCTGGCCGCCGCATTGGGGCATCCGGAAGCGGCAATGCCGGTGGTGCACGTCGCCGGCACCAACGGGAAGGGCTCGGTCTCCGCCATGATCGAAGCCATGCTGCGGGCCTCCGGACTGCGCGTCGGGCTCTATACGTCCCCCCATTTGGTGCGGCTGGGCGAGCGGGTGCAGGTGGACCGCCAGCTCCTGACCGAAGCGGAAATTTGCTCGTATGTGGCCGAGTTGCGGCCTATCGCCGAGCGGCTGGCGGCGGTGGACGAGGGCGACCGGCCGAGCTTCTTCGAGTTCATGACGGGCATGGCCTTCCTGCAGTTCCAGCGCCGCCGCTGCGACGTGGCTGTAATCGAGGTGGGGCTGGGCGGCCGCCTGGACGCGACGAACGTCGTCGATCCGGCGGTCGCGGTGATCACCTCGATCGGACTCGACCACGTCGAACTGCTGGGCGACACGCTGGGAGCCATCGCCGGGGAGAAGGCGGGCATCATCAAGCCGGGAAGGCCCGTGGTCATGGGGCGGGTGCCCCCGGAGGCCGAAGAGGTGATTCGCGCCAAGGCGCAGCAGGTCGGCGCGCGAATCGTTTCCGTGCGCGAGGAGTTCGGCGAAGACCTGGCGGCGTATCCGCGGACGAACCTGGAGGGCGATTATCAGCGGTGGAACGCCGCCACCGCGCTGCTGGCCGTGCGCAAGCTCAAGGCTCCGCCGGCTTTGTCCCCGGCGCGCGCGGCGGCGGCGCTGCTGGCGGTCGACTGGCCCGGCCGCTGGCAGCGGATGTCGGTCGGCGGACGCCGCGTGATCCTGGACGCGTCGCACAACCCGGAGGGGGTGACGACCCTGGACGCGAACCTGCGGCGGCTGCGCGCGGAACTCGGCGTCCGGCCCGTGATCGCGCTCGGGGCCTTGGGCGAAGCGCGAGCGCGCGCCGTGATCGAGGTGGCGGCGCGGCATGCCGCGGAGATCCGCCTGCTGGTGCCGCACCAGTCGCGAGCCAGCGGCTACGACGAGCTCGAGGCGCTGGTGCCCGGGAACTTTTCCGGCCGCGTCGTCCGCGACACGGTCGAGGCGGTCTTTCCGTCGCCCAACGTCTGCACGATCGGCGCCCCGGGCGACACGATCGTCGTCACCGGCTCCATCTACCTGCTCGGCGAGGTCCTCACGCTGCTGGAGCCCCAGCGCGGCCCCGGCGAGGGCCGCCTGCAGGATTTTTAGCCCCAGCGTTGCACGAAAAGGCTAAGGAAGGGGTCACGTACCAAATCCCAACAATCCGGAAAATACGTTTCCGGGTATTGGGCACCGATGAGCTCGAATCTCATGTAAAGTCGGGTGAGCCCCTGATCTTGGGCAAACGCTTCCAGATCGGCGCAGTGCCGCGCGAGAATCGATCGAAACCGCATGAGGGGGCTCCCAGCTCCTCGCGGGAGAATTTCGGGCGGTCATCGCCCGGCGTCTTCCCTCAAGATTGATGCGATTATCGTAAATTCTCCGGGGTAGGTGGCACTTGCCATCATTGGGCCTGGAACCCAACTCCAGGTGCGTGCGTGCCGCGATGGATTTGGCTGGCGGCTCCGCCCCCGAGCGCAAGCATTTGGCCACCCCATGACCGCTCGCACCCTTCGCTCCCTGGCGCTTTTTCTCCTGGCCCCGCTCGGCGTCTTCGCCGGCCCGGCGACAATCACCATCGACGTGGGCCGCGTGATCGATGCCGTGGATCCCCGGATCTACGGCGTCTTCATGGAGCCGATCGGGCTCCATGCGGGCGGGATAACCTTCAACACCCTGTACGGGCCGGTGTACGATCCGGGTTCGCCGCTGGCGGACCGTTACGGGTTCCGCCGGGATATCGTCGCGGCGGCCCGGGAACTGCAGCTCACCCAGATGCGGTGGCCGGGAGGCAATTTCACCTCGGGCTATGACTGGCGGGACGGCATCGGTCCGAAGGACCAGCGCCCCCGGCGCCTGGACCTGGAATGGGGCGTCGTCGAGCCGAACCAGGTGGGCACCGACGAATGGGTGGAGCTCAATCGGGAAATCGGCTCCCAAAACGTCGTCTGCATCAACGGGGGCACCGGCACTCTCGATGACGCCCGCTACTGGGTCGAGTACTGCAACGCCCCGGTCGGCACCTATTGGGCGGACAAGCGTGCCGCCTACGGACATCCGCAGCCCTATGCGATCAAGTACTGGTGCCTGGGCAACGAAGTCGACGGCGCCCCGTGGATCCTGGGGCACAAGGATGCCGACGACTATATCAAGTTTGCCATCGAGGCGGCGAAAGTCATGCGCCGCAGCTCGCCCGGCACCAAGCTGGAGCTGGTCGCCTGCGGCGCCGCGAACTATCGCGGCAATCTCGACTGGGTGAACTGGAACTGGAAGGTGATCCAGGCGATGTACGGCATCGCCGATTACCTGTCCTTCCACCGGTACTGGGACGACAGCAAGGATTACGCCGTCTTCATGGGCGAACGGGCGATGGATCTCGAGGACCGGATCGCCATCACGGCGGGCCAGCTGACGGCGGCGGGGATGGTGCACCGGGACGCGAAGATGTACCTGTCCGTCGACGAGTGGGCGCCGCCCTTCCGCGGCGGCCACCTGTCCACCCTGGCCCTCGCGCAGTACTTCAACGCGTTCCTGCGCCACGCCGACCTGGTCAAGATGGCGAATTTCACGCTGCTGACGTCGATCCTCGGCCGCGACCCGCAGACGGGCCAGACCTACAAGTCGCCGCTCTTTTACGCCTTCAAGCTGTTTTCCACCCGCTGCCGGGGCGAGTCCCTCGCCCCGCTGGTCGACTGCGGCACGTTTGCCGCCGGCCCGTATCCACGCATCCCCGACCTGGACGTCTCGTCGGTCTACAACCCCGCGACCCGCCAGGTCGTGATCAATGTCGTCAACCGCAGCCGCGACCAGGCGATCACCGCCGATATCCGCAACGCCACCGGCGCATTCGCCGGGCCGGCGACGGCCAGCCTGATCACCAGCGCGGACACCGACAACCGCCCCTATTCCTGGGCCGCGCGCGACACCTATGCGCCGATCGTGAAGACGATCCCCGTGAACGGCTCGGGCCTGGTCTTCGAATTTCCCGCGCATTCCTTCACCCAGCTCGTGGTCGGAGAGCGGGGGCGGTGACCGGCCCGCGGGTTGGGGCTTCAGGATCCCGGCCCGGGGAGGGACGCCTCCGTCCACATGAAGCTGGCGCCGTTTCTCCCGCCGGGCGCAATGCCGCGGGCTTGCGCATTGAGCAGGCCGTTGGCCTGCGGATCAATGGCCAGGCACCGGTCCGTCACGATTGAAAGCAGCAGCACGTCGCCGTTTTCCGCCTGTTCCCATTGAAACGTGGCGGCCGCCCCCGGATCGGGGCTGACCAGCTTGACATCGCCCGCCTGGCCCGCGCCGGTGACCGCCACCCACCCGCTGCCGTCCGCGGCCTGGAGGGCGATTCTTCCTTGCCCGCGATCGACAACGACAAATCGGCGGGGGCCGGGATAGGGGCCCGCCCGCCCGCCTGCCCGCAGCAGGCCGTTCCATTCCCCAAGTCCTCGCCCGCCTTCCCGCGCGGCTAGCGTGATGGTTCGGCCCAGCGGAATCGGCTGGCCGCGGCCATTGGCGCGCGGCTCCGCGACGGCAAAATGGCTGAAGTCGGCGAAGCCGCCCGCGGAGGCGCTCGGGTTGAAATTGAAGAGCGCGAAGCGCACGCCCTGAAAGGTCTAGAGCTGAAAGGCCATCGTGAGGACTCCGCCCAGCGGCCGGAAAGTGACGCCGTCGAGGCTGTAGCCGAACGAACCTTGCTCCGCGTCAAAGTCACAGCGGGCTTGGAGCCAGATCCGACCGGCGGTGAACGGAAGCGACTGGGTGCGGCCATCGGTCTGGTCGAACCAGACAATCTCCGTCCGAATCGGCCCCCGGCGGACGCCGATCCAGGCGTAGGGCAGGTTCAGCAAAGCCAGGCCGGCCGTGTCCCCGGCGCCGAGACCGGCCGCATTCATCTCGACTGTGGCGATCGATTCCGGGCCCACTGCGCGTTGCGTGAGCGAATTGCGGGCGGTCCAGAAATCACGGGCGGGAAGCGCGTGCAGCCGCAGAGCGCCGGGATGCTCCGTCAGCGACCATTTCGTGTCGTCGGGCGCGTGGTTCCATTGCCAGACCGGGTTGAGCCGCGGGCCGGAGAAGTCGTCGCTCCGCTCGTAGGGCGCGTGGGGCGCCGACGTGTGCCCCGTGTCGGGCTTCACCCAGGTGAGGGGTGAACGGGTGAGATTTCCCGGCAGCCCGAAATAGGGCCAGCCCCCGCGCCAGGTGATGGGCGACAGGCAGGTGAGGCGCCCCACCGAATTGTGATCCATCATAGACAGCCCCCACCATTCGCCGGTCTGGGTTTCCACGATCCCGCCCTGGTGCATTGCCATCGGTGCGATATCGTCCGGGCGGGGCGGTATAAGTTGAATGCCCGGCTCGCGGCCCATGCCGCGCAGCCGCCATCCCGTACCCACGCCGAAGCTTTCCCCGGCGCTGGTGGTGGCGACCGCGTACGGCCCTTCCGGGCGGTCGGCCCGGGCCACGACTTCGTAGCACATGGGCTCGTAGTCGGCGCTGAAGATGAAGTAGCGGCCTCCGATCTTGTAAAAGTGCGATCCCTCGCCCATGCCGTGGCCGGCGGGGATGACGACGCGCTGCGTTTCGGGAATGATGTCCGTCAGGTCGGGCCGGAGTTGCGCGAACTGGATGGCGTTGTAACCCCAGACCACGTAGATCTTGCCATCGTCGTCGAACAGGACGGAAAGATCGTGCAGCGAATGACCGAGCTCGGTGTGGCGCCAGGGTCCGGCCGGCCGCCGCGCCTGGAATAGCTGCGTTTTGCGGCCATTGACGTTGCTGAAGATGTAGAACGTTCCGGCGTGATAGCGGAGGCAGGGCGCCCAAATGCCCTGGCCATAGATGTCCCCGCCCTGCAGGCGATAGGCGGGCCCGAAGTCGAGCTTCCGGCACGCATACGCCACGAAGTCCCAGTTGACCAGGTCGCGTGAGTGCAGGACGGGAAGCCCCGGCATCGCGTGCATGGTCGTCCCGGTCAGGTAATAGTCGTCCCCGACGCGAATGACGTCCGGATCGGAAAACTCGTCGTAGAAGAGCGGATTGGTATACGTGCCGTTGCCGTTGTCGGCCATCCAGGTGCGGCGCAGCGCCGGGGCGCCGCCGGCGCGGGCGCAGGCGAGCACCGCGAGAGCGAGAACGAGCCGCGCCATGGCTCAGGCGAGCTTGATCAGGTCCCGCGTCTCCGGCACGTCGTGGATGAGCTGCGCGGGGAGCGGGCCCACGCCCAGATACCGGAGATTGGGCAGGACCGGTGGCAGCGGCTCGCCGGCGTAGGCGACATCGAGGATCGTCTTGACCATCCCGGCCACGTAGCCCTGCGCGGCGGCGGGCAGGCCGGCGAAATGACGGACCGAAGAGAGATCTTCCGCCCATCCGGGATAGTGCCGATAGACCGGCTTGAGGGTGCGGCGGACGGCCTCGTTGCGCGGGACGTGGCGGTAGCGCCGGCCGTCGGGCCCCTGGTAGGCCTCGCAGATGCGGAGCTGGCCCTTCCACTCGCCGCCCCAGGTGAGGGCGTCGAGCTTGTTGATCATCAGATCCTGGAATCCGCCGTAACGCAGCGCGTCGCCCTTTTCGACGGCGTCATACCAGCCGACCATCCGCTGCCGCCCGGTGCTGGTGCCGAATTCGAGCAGCTTGAGGCGCGCGCACAGCGGATCGTCGTCGTCCATCCGCGTGATGAAGGTGTGCGTCCCCACCTTGGTGTCGTAGGCCTTGGCGACCCCGAAGGTGTGGATCGGCTGCACGGGAATGCCGGCGCTCTCAAAGAACTCCGGCGTGTAGGTGTGCGAGGCCGTGACGTTGGGCGAGAAACCGTGCCGCTTGTCCAGCCAGTAGGCCTGGCCGAATTCCCCCACGATGGTGCGGCCGGCGCGCAGTTCGCCCAGGATGAGCTCGCGCACTTCGCCAATATTGCGCGCGAGGGCGGTGCCGGCCGTCCAGTACACCTCGGCGAGCCGCGCGACGTTGAGCGTGAAGGGCCGATCGCCGCGAAACTGCCCGAAGTCGAATTCGGAGTCGGGCAGCACGCCCGAGGCGACCGCTTCGGCGTTGGCCCGCCTTTCGGCGGCCGACAGCGTTTCGAAATACCGGTCCCACGCCTCCGGCGTCGAGCGGCAGACATGCTCGATCGTCCGCGCCGCGCGCTCGGCGCGCTGCGCCAGCTTGCGCGCGAAGAAATTGGGGCCGCCGAGAAAGTCGGCGAAGCTGATCTGCCATTGCCCGACCTCGTCGATATAGGCGGGCGTGATGCCCCGCCCGGTCGAGCCGCGCGGCTCCTCGTGCAGCTGGTTGACGCGGTAGTCCTCCCACGCCAGGTCCAGCAGCCGGTGCGAGACGTCGGACACGAGCGCGCGCTCATCGATCAGCAGCCGGCGCAGCACGGCATAGCCCCTCTGCTCCAGCGGCTTGGTCTCCCACCAGATCTTGCGCGGGTCGGCCACGACGCCGCTGCCAATCGCCAGGTGCGGGATTTCCTTTTCCACCAGCCCCGCCGGCAGGAGGTTGAGCTTGATGCCCGCGGCGGTATGCCCGGAATTCGCGCCGCCGTTGACCTTGAGGACCACCCCGACCGGCGCGGAGGTGGCCCGCAGCTCGGCCGCGATCTCGGGAATGAGCCGCCCCTTGCCTTCGTCGCCGAGCGAGATGCCGACGTCGGCGATCAGCCGACTCGAAAAGGGAGTCAGGGCCATGGGTCAGTTCGACCGGGTCGAGACTTCGACGACGTCGTGCGGAGCGGCTTCCTTCTGGCCCGCGGGGCTGATGCGGACATACCGGGCGCGCGTCCGCAGTTCGGCGAGGGTGGAGGCGCCCAGGTAGCCCATGCCGCTTTGCACCCCGCCGATCAGTCCGCCGAGAACATCGTCCACGGATCCGCTGACTTCCTTCAGGGCTTCGATGCCCTCGGCTGCCGCCTTGCGCAGGCTTTCGGCGCCCTTGTCATGGCCGTAGCGGGCGGCGCTGCCCGCCTTCATCGCGGCGTGCGAGCCCATGCCGCGGTACTGCTTGTAGACCTTGCCGCCGATTTCGATGATCTCGCCCGGGGCCTCCCGGCAGCCGGCGAACAGGCCGCCGCACAGCACGGCGTCGGCGATGGTCAGGGCCTTGACGATGTCGCCCGACTTGGTGATGCCGCCGTCGGCAATGAGGCGGATGCCCTTGCTCCGCGCGGCCGTCGAGGCGACGTACAGGGCGGTCAATTGGGGGATGCCCACGCCGGCCACGATCCGGGTGGTGCAGATGGAGCCGGGCCCCTGGCCCACCTTGATCGCGTCGGCGCCGCACTCGGCCAGATACTCGACCCCGGCCGCGCTGGTGACGTTGCCGGCGATGAGGGTCACGTGGGGCACCGTCTGGCGCACCAGCCGGACGACTTCGCCCACCCCCTTGGTGTGGCCGTGCGCGGTCGAGACGGCGATCGCGTCAATCCGCTCGTTGGCCAGTTCATTCAGATGGGAAATCAGGTCTTCGCGGTCGAGCGAACCGTCGGGCCGCCGCCGGGGCGAGATCGCCGCGCCGACCATCAGGCGAAAATCGCAGTCCCGGGCGGGCTTGCGGCGCGTCTTGGCTTCGCCGGTGATCCGTTCCACGTCGGAGGCCGTGACCAGGCCCCGCAGGCGATCCTGCCCGTCGACGACGAGCATCTTGTTGATGCCGGTATGCCGGCTGAAAAACCGGTCCGCGGCCGCGATCGGGTCGGAAGCCACCACGCTCTCGCTCTCGGTGATGAGGGCGGCCCGCGGAGTCATGACTTCGGCCACGGCCTTGGTCCGGTAGCGGTCCTTGACCACGTTGCCCGACAGCAGCCCGACCAGGCAGCCCTGGGGATCCACGACGGGAAAGGTGGAGAAGGCGAAGCGCCGGGCTTCGATCATGGCGAGCACGTCGCCGATCGCATCGCCCGGAGCGACGCTGATCGGGTCCTGGATCAGGCCGTGGATGTGGCGCTTGACGCGGGCGACCTCCTTCACCTGATCGCGCGGGGACATGTTGTAGTGAATCAGCCCGAGCCCGCCATTGAGGGCCATCGCGATGGCCATGCGCGACTCGGTCACCGTGTCCATGTCGGCCGAAATGATCGGCACGGGCAGGCGAAGCTTTTCGGAGAGCGAAGTCGAAGTATCGGCGTCCTTGGGGAGAATCTCCGAATACAGGGTCGCCAGGGACACGTCGTCGAACGTGAGCGCCGTCGGCAGATTGGCGCGAAAGAAGTCGTCCGCCGGGCGGTAGAATTCAGCGTCCATGGCGATAAGGTTTGGACACCAACCGAACAAGCGCGAGGGACCGGTGGCAAATGATTTCGGTGGCAGGAGGGGCGCCAAGCGGGTAGATCGTGCCGAGTGGATGACTTCCGCTTCGCTTATCGCCGCTACCGGCTGGCGTTCCGGCATCCGGTCCGCACGGCGCGGGCGCTATGGGCCGAACGCGAGGGCCTGATTGTGCGGCTGGAAGCGGCGGATGGCCGGGTGGGATGGGGAGAGGCCGCGCCCGTTCCGGCCTTTGGCATGGAGGGAATGGACGACCTCGAGGCGGCGGCGCGGAACTGGCCCTCGTTCGATCCGGCCCGGGTCCCCACCTTGGAGAATGCCTTGAGGGCCGCCCGGGCCGATATGGAAGGAAGCCGCGCTGGGAAGGAATCCTCCCGTCCGGCTTGGGCCGTGGCGGCGCTCCTGCCGGCCGGACGAGCGGCCATCGCCGTGGCGCGGGAGCGGGCCGCGGCGGGATTTCGCACCTTCAAATGGAAGGTCGGCGTCGAAGGCTGGCGGGACGAGGCATCGATTCTGGACGATGTCTGCGCCGCGATCCCGGAGGGGGCGCGGCTGCGTCTGGACGCGAACGGGGCCTGGGACCGGCGCACCGCGGAGCAGTGGCTCGCGCGCTGCGCGGAGCGCCCCGTCGAGTTGGTCGAGCAGCCGGTCGGCGGGGAAGACTCGAGGGGAGAGGATCTGCTGCGGGGTCTGGCCGCGGACTTTCCGACGCCCATCGGCCTGGATGAATCGCTGGTCGGAGAGCCCGATCTGGAAAGGTGGCTGGGAAGCGGCTGGCCCGGCGTTTACGTGATCAAGCCCAGCCTGTTCGCGGATGCCGCCGGCGCGCTGCGCAAGCTGGCGGCGGCCAAGGCCAAGGTGGTCTTCTCCTCGGCGATCGAAACGGCGGTCGGCGCGCGCGCGGCGCTGCGGCTTGCGTTCGCCTGGGAGGGCGAAAGAGCGGCTCTGGGCTTCGGAGTGTGGCCGATATTCCAGGCGGAGGCCTGCGACGGGCCGGCGCTCGCGCCCTTCATCCGACCCGGCGATCTGGACGCGGGCGCCGGCGAAAAGGTATGGAACGCTCTGAGCTAGCCGAAGCGCTGCGCGCCGCGCTGGGCCGCGACCACGCGATCGCCGCGCAGATCGGCGGCCGCGCGAACGTGTTCCTCACGGATCCGAATTGGGGCGAGAGCGAGCGCGCCCAGGCTGCGGCCTGGGCGGGGAGGGCGGAGGCAGCGGACCGGGAAGGGTGGCTGATGATCCCGAGCGGAGGAACGTCGGGTCGGCTCAAGTTTGCCCGGCACGACCAGGGCACGATCGCGGCTGCGGCGGCGGGATTTCTGGCGCACTTCGGGGCGGCTCGGGTCAGCGCGGTGGGCGTGCTGCCGCTCTACCATGTGAGCGGGCTGATGGCCTGGATGCGCTGCGCGCTGTCGGGCGGCCGCTACGTCGAGTGGGACTGGAAGCGGCTGGAGGCGGGGGAGCTGCCGGCAGCGCCCGCCGGCTGGAAAAGCCTGTCGCTGGTTCCCACCCAATTGCAGCGGCTCCTCGCACTGCCGCCCGCGCGAGACTGGCTGCGCGGATTTGACGCCGTATTTGTCGGCGGGGGGCCGCCCTGGCCGGCGCTTCTCGACGCGGCGGCGGAGGCGCAGATTCCGGTTTCGGCGGGCTATGGGATGACGGAGACGGCGGCGATGGCCTGCGGGCAGCTTCCGTCGGAATTCCTGGCGGGCGACCGAAGCAGCGGCCGGCCGCTGCCGCACGTGAAGTTCGAAGTGAACTCCGAGGGCGTCGCCACGCTGGCGGGCGAATCGATTTGCCGCGGGTACTTCGGTCTTCACGGCGGCGGAGGCGTCGTCGCCCTGAAGCAAGGGCGATGCTTCGCCACCGAGGATTACGCGCGCATCGATGGGTCG
The DNA here is from genome assembly GCA_035656575.1 of Opitutaceae bacterium. GTDB lineage: Bacteria > Verrucomicrobiota > Verrucomicrobiia > Opitutales > Opitutaceae > Palsa-1447. The sequence continues at coordinate 413 of DASRSH010000039.1, read as the reverse complement.
GGACGGGTGCACATTCTGGGCCGGCGGGACGCGGTGATCATCACCGGCGGAAAAAAAGTCGATCCGGCCGAAGTCGAGGCGGCATTGAGGGCGGCCAATCTGTTTTCCGACCTCGCCGTCGTGGGAATTCCCGACCGGGAATGGGGACAGGCTGTTGCGCTCTGCTATCCGGCGACGGACGCGGCCCCGAGTGAGTCGGCGATCGCGGAGGCGCTGGCCGGCCTGGCCGCCTACAAGCGCCCGCGTCGCATCGTGCCCTTCGCGCCCTGGCCGCGCACGCCGCAGGGCAAGCTGAACCGGGCACTCCTGGCCGCCTCAGCGAAGTGAAGGGGTCACGTACCAAATCCCAACAAACCGGCCTGGGTCCCCCGCCAGAGCGAGAGGCTGTGCCCGGTTTGTTGGGATTTGGTACG
>DASRSH010000038.1:0-22445 GCA_035656575.1 Opitutaceae bacterium | reverse complement strand
CGGAAAAGGGGTCACGTACCAATTTCCAACAAGTATGATACTTGTTGGAAATTGGTACGTGACCCCTTTTCCAGCGCGTGATCCCTGCTTTCAGGGGCGGGTATCGGAAAGGGACCAGGCGCCGACCGGCTTGCTGCGCAGGCGGGCCACGGTTTCGAGCTGGGCGCGCTGGCAGCGCTGCGGCGGCAGGCCGGCCAGAACGGCCTCGAGGTCGTCGGCCACGAGCTGCCCGATCAGCGGCTGGATCTCCGGAACGCTGCCGGCCCGGTGGGCCTGGACCAGCGTGTTCGGCGTGTGCCGGCCCGGCTCGCCCGCGGGGATCGGCTCCTCGGGCCAGACATCGATGCCGGCCCGGATCTGCCCGGAGGCCGCCGCCGCCAGCAGCTCCGGGAAATTCACGATTTCCGCCCGGCTCGCCAGGATCACCACCCCGCCCGGGCGCATGCTGGCAAAATGCCGCTGGCCAATCCGGCCGGTATTGTCGGTGGTGTTGGCCGCGAGCAGAAAGACCACCCAGCCGCGGGTGAAGCACTCCTCGAGGGACGCCGGAATGGCGTTCAACTCGCGCAGCACCGCCGGCTGAATCCACGGATCGTGAATCAGAATCTCCCGCGAAAAGACCTGCAGCAGCGGCAGCAGGGCCCGGCCCACATTGCCGAACCCCACGATGGCCAGCGGCTTGCCGTGCAGCAGGAACGAATCGCGGTTGTCCCCCTTGAACTCCTTGCCCGCCCGCAGCGCGGCGTCGGCCTCGTGCATCCGGCGCGCGAGCGAAATCGCCATCCCCAGCACCATCTCCGCCACCGGCCGGGCGTAAACCGGAGCCGTGGACAGGACCGGTATGCCGCGCCGGTGGCATTCGGCATAGTCGATGTTGGGCAGGAAGTTGCTTTCGACGTTGAAGACCGCCTTCAGCCGGGGAGCGCGGTCGAGGCGCGCCTTATCCAACGGGGACTGCCCGATCAACGCCACGGTTTCGGGCAGATAACGGTCGATGTGCTCCGCCGGCGCCGCCGACCCGTCATGCCAGATCACGCGCCCCATCGCCTCCAGCCGCCGCTTCGTCGCCTCGTCGAAGATGCGCTCGATCCGCCGCGGAAACGGATCCAGCAGGATGACCCCCTCTGCCGCTGGTGAACCCACGGCTAATCCTCGATCTCCGGCATCAGGCAGGCCGGGCTCGCGAATCTCATCCGGCCCCCTTCCGCCGCCGCGACGGCCGCCGGGCGCCGCTCTCGAACGCTCGCCGCGGATTCGCGCCCGGCCGGTTTCCCCGCCGGGGCGCGCCGCGTGCCCGGCGAGCCGGCGCTCTTCTGCGGGAGATTGGGACCGACCATCGCGGACACTGTGCACCCGTCCCCGACCGCTACGCCAGCGGTTTTTCAAACCAGTGGTGCGCGTACGGCTCCGCGTTGAACGGCGCCACCTCCCGATATCCGCAGCGCAGATAAAGCGCCTGCGCTTCCGTCAGCGCCTGATTGGTTTCCAGGCGGGCGCGCAGATAGCCGGCGTCGCGCGCGCGCCGTTCCAGTTCGGCCAGCAGCCTCTTCCCCAGGCCCAAGCCCCGAACTTCCGGCGCGATCCACATCCGCTTGAGATACGCCGCGTCGGGCGGCATGGCCTTGAACGCTCCGCAGCCCACCGGCCGGCCGTGCAGGCGCAGGAGCAGAAAAACGCCCTTCGGCGGCCGGAATTCCGCCGGGGTGGGATCCAAGCTCTGGGCGGGATCGAACCCCGCTTCAAAGCGCCGGGCCAGCTCGCGGAAATACTCGTCCAGGCAATGCCGCGCGTCGTCGCCCGCCGGCGAGGCCTCCTCCACCGTAACCGCTGCTGCCCGGGGATCGCTCACGGGCGAAGCAGCGCAGCGACCTCGCGGAGGCGGGCCAGCTGGGGGCCCGAGATCAGGCCGTCGGGGTCGGGGGGCACGTCGAGCAGATAGTTGGCGTTGCGCGCCCGGCATGCCTTCAGGCGCGCGACGATTTCCGCCGCGGGGCGCAGGTCGCCCGGCCCCGTGGAGGGCCGCCAGAACCAGCGCGCTCCGGTCTGGATCGTGTCGCACACCTCGGCCGGCTCGCGGTTGCCGAGCGGAGGCAGGTCGCCTTTCCAGGGGAATTCGTAGCTGAGGACATCCGTCGGCCCCAGGACGCGCGCGTTGTTGGCGACGACGATGCAGCGCGGCGCCGCGCGCCGGATCGCAGCCAGGATTTCCGGCCAGCGGCTTCCGGTGTACTTGTTCGCGTACTGATCGACCCAGAGAAGATCCGGCCGGTACCGCGTCAGCATCTCCGTGAGCTGCCGCTCGGCAAAGCCCGCGAAGTCTCCCGCGGCCTCCGGCGGCATCCCATGGAGGTTGGACTTCCCGGGCGGCGGCGCGTTGTGGTGCGCCGCGTCCGAATAGTCGCCCGGCATGCAGTAGTACAGGCCGGCCTTGAGCCCCCGCGAGCGGCATGCCGCCATGAAGTCGGCGACGATGTCCGCATGGCCGCCCCGGAAGTTCCGGAAGAGCCGGGTGTCGCGCGTCGTGACCGCGCTCGGGTACAGCACGATCCCCTCGGTGTGCTTCACCGTCAGGACCAGATAGGTCATTCCCGCGGCCTTGGCCGCATCCGCCCATTCGCCGCAGTCCAAATGGCCCGGGTGGAATCGGCCCGGGTCCTCGTAGCCGCCCGCCCAGTCGTTGTCGACGACGGTCCCCAGGTTGAAATGGACGAACATGCCGAACCCCCACGACATGAAACTCCGCTGTTCGGCGGTCAGGGTCGGTTCGGCGCGCGCCCAGCCGGCGCCCGCGAGGAGCAGGACCAGCCCCAGAAACGCGCGTCTCACGCGAGCCTCCGCCGCCGGCCGCCCAGCAATCCGGCCAGCATCACGGCCACCAGGCCGGTGAGGAAAATCCCGTCGAACTTCCCCGCTCCGCCAATCGACGCGACGGGCGCGCCCAGGCCGCGGATCCGGCCCAGGTTCATCAGGTCGGCGCCGATCAGCGTCCCGATGCTTCCCGCCACGTAAGCCAGCGGCCCCGCCCGCAGCGGCGAGAGCATCAAGGCGACGGCAGCCGTGATGATCGGGGGATAAAAGATCGGGACGGCAATGCCGACGCCCGGCACGGCATGGGCGAGAAGATGGACGGCGAACGCGACGATCGCGATCGCGGGCACGCAGACGAAGAGCAGCCCGTGCCGGACGATGAGATATAGGGACAGCAGCGTCGGCACGAGCGCGCCGCCCACATTCACGGCGATGACCGTTCCCGGCTGGTTGATCACCACGGGGACGATATACTGCATGCCGAAGAAATCGACGATCTGTCCGGTCTGCATGGGTTCGGCCGGAAGCTGCGCCACCGGAATGTTGACGTAGCTGCCGAGCAGCGAAAGGACCAGCAGGAAAAACAGGTAGCGTGGGGGCACCCCCATCCGCTCGAACACATACCGCAGTATCCCGATCTGGATCAGCCCGATGAGAACCGCGGCCAGAAACCAAAAGATCAGGAAGAAAGGAAGGGCGACGGGAAGGTACTGCATGGTTCCGGCCTCGCTTGCTCCGTGATTAGGAGCAAACCCGCGCCACCGACGAGCACATTCTCCGGCCCATGCGAACGGCCGGGCCGGCGCCGCCGCCGCCCTCCAGCGGCCCGCGGACGCCCGCCGGACGGAAGTGGTCGGCCCCCCCGGGCTTTGCCTGATATTGCCCTTTGTTCGGGCTCCTGCATGATCCGCCTCCCGTGAGCACCGACTCCCCCGGAGCGCTCCGATGCCGGACCTGCGGCGCGCCACTGCCCGGTGGCGCCGCCGAGCCGCTTTGCGGCCGCTGCTCCTTCGGGGTTGCCCTCGACTTGGGCGCATCTCCGATCCCGGCCAATGGCTTGGCCGGCTACGAGCTTCTCGATCAGTTGGGGCGCGGAGCGATGGGCGTGGTCTGGCTCGCGCGGGAAAAGTCCCTCAACCGCATGGTGGCGCTCAAGCTCATGCGCACGGGATCGGACCCTCTCCTGCGCCAGCGTCTGCTGCGGGAAGGCCATGCCGCCGCCCGGCTGCGGCACCCCAACATCGTCGCGGTCCATGCCATGGGCAAAAGCGAGGAAGGCGCCTTTCTCGCCATGGATTATCTGGAGGGCGGCAATCTCGACGAGCTGCTGCTGGAAGGGCCGCTGCGCGCGCGGGAGGCCGCGGCCCTGGTGGCCAAGATCGCCGACGCGCTGGTCTGCGCCCACACGGCCGGCGTGCTGCACCGCGATCTCAAGCCGTCGAACATCCTGCTCGACCTCAAGAACGAACCCCACCTGGCCGATTTCGGGCTGGCGGCGCCGATCGAGGGCGCGGGCGACCTGACCGTCGCCGGCGAGGTCGCCGGCACTCCCGCCTATCTCGCGCCCGAACTGCTGGCGGGCGCCGACCATGCGTCCGTCCAGTCGGACATCTACGGCCTCGGCGCCGTGCTCTATGCGTGCCTGACCGGACGGCCGCCCTTCACGGGGGATTCGACCGCGGCGATCTTCGCCCACATCACGCAGACGGAGGTGCTGGCGCCGCGGCTGCTGCGGCCGGAAGTGCCGCGGGATCTGGAGACGATCTGCCTCAAGTGCCTGGAGAAAACTCCGACGGGCCGTTACGCGTCCGCGCGGGAGCTGCTCGACGACCTGGGGCGCTTCCTGCGGGGAGAAGCCATCGCCGCCCGCCCCGTGGGCGCGTGGGGCAAGTCCATCCGCTGGTGCCGGCGGCGGCCGACCGCGGCGACCTCGATCGCGCTCGGCGCCGCGCTGCTGCTGGTGCTGGCGGTGGGCGGGCCGATCGTCGCGTTTCGCCTGGAGCGCGCGCGGCGCCGGGCGGACACGGCGGCGGCAAGCAGCCGCGCCGTGGCCGATTTTCTCGGGCACGATCTACTGGAGCAGGCCGCACCGGAGAACGAGGCCGGCCGCGAGCTCACGCTGCGGTCGGTGCTCGACCGGGCGTCCAGCCGGATCGAGGGGCGCTTTCCGAAGATGCCCCTGGTCGAGGCCACGCTCGAAGACACGCTGGCCTCCACCTACAACTCGCTCGGCCTGTACCGGGTGGCGCGCCACCACTGGGAGCGGGCGTACGCGCTGCGGCGGGATGCCCTGGGGCCCGAGGCGCCGGCGACGGTGCGCACGCTCGTCCCCCTGATCGACTGCCTCCGTTCGGAGGGCCGGCTGCAGGACGCGGTGGATCTGGGCGGGCGGACCGTGGCGCAAGCCAAACGAGTCCTGGGGCCGGAGGATGTGGACACCCTCACGGCCATGGCGTCGCTCGGCAACGCGCTCGACTACGAGAAGAGGTTTTCCGAATCGCAACCGATCACCCTGCAGGTCCTCGCCATCCGCCAGCGGGTGCTGGGGCCGGAGCATCCCGACACCATCCTGGCCATGTCCAATCTCGCCTTCGAATGCGAGGCCCAGGGGCAATACGAGCGGGCGGAGACGCTGTGCCGGCGCGCGCTGGAGCTGCGCACGCGGATCCTCGGGCCCGATAATCCCGACACCCTCGTGTCGATGAACAACCTGGGGGCGATTCTCCTCGATGAGGGCCAGTTCGACCAGGCGGCGGCCTGGTGCGCCGGCGTGGCCGACCGGTTCCGGCGCGTGTGCGGGCCCGAGCATCCCAAGACCTTGATCGCGACCGGGGTCCTGGCCTCGGCGCTGCGGCTGAAAGGCGACTATCCGCAGGCCGAAGCCCTTTACCGCAGCATCCTGCGGACCCGCCTGCGCGTCCTCGGGCCGCTCCACCCCAGCGCGCTGCTGATGAAGACCTATTTGGGCGACACCTTGCGCCTGGAAGGGCGGCTGGACGAGGCGGAGGCGATGGCGCGCGAGGCGTGGGAGGGCCGCACGCGCGTCCTGGGTCCCGGGCATCCGGATACGCTCAAATCCGCGCACGAACTGGCGCTGATTCTCGTCGACCGCCACCGCCTGCCCGAAGCGGAGGCGATTTGCCGCCAGGAGATTCCGCCCACCGAGGCCGCCCTGGGGAAGACAGCCGTCCAGACGCTGGACGCGCGGGATGAATTGACCGATATCCTGCTGCGCGAGGCCCGCTACGGCGACGCCGAGGCGGAGGCGCGGCTCGCCCTCGCGGGCTGGTCCGCGCGCACCGAAAAGGGCTGGCAGCTTTACGCCGCGCAAAGCCGCCTCGCCGGCGCGCTCATCGGGCTGCAGCGCCTGCACGAGGCGAAGCCGCTCGCGGCCGAAGCGGTGACGCAGCTGCGCCGCAGCCGCGCGCGCATCCCCGCCCCCGACCGCCAGGTCGTGGCGGAAGCCGAGCAGCGCGTCCAGCTGGCAATGGCGCGATAGGCGGGGCCGCCGGAGTGGTCTAGCCCGATATGGCCGGATGGATTACAGTTCGACTTCGACTGGGCCGGCACTAGGTTTTGCCCCGCGTGGCCGAAATTCTTTCCCGCGCTCCCGGCGCCGTCTTCCTCAGCTACGCGTCGCAGGACGCGGAGGCCGCGCGCAAACTGAGGGATGCGCTGCAGGCGGCGGGAGTCGAGGTGTGGTTCGACCAGAGCGAACTGCGCGGCGGGGACTCCTGGGACGCGAAGATTCGCCGGCAGATCCGCGAATGCGCCCTGTTCGTGGCGATCATTTCCGAGAACACCCAGCAAAGGACGGAGGGCTATTTTCGGTTGGAGTGGCGTCTCGCGGAGCAGCGCACGCACCTGATGGGCCGGGACAAGGCGTTTCTCCTGCCGATCTGCATCGACGGGACGCGCGACACCGAGGCGGATGTGCCCGACGGCTTCCTGGCCGTGCAATGGACGCGGCTCCCCGGGGGCGAGCCGACGCCGGCAGTCGTGGCGCGCATCCGGGCGCTTCTGGGCGCGGAGCCGCCGGCGGCCGCCGCTTCCCCCTCTGCGCCCCCGGTTCGGGTCGCGGCCTCCCCGCCCCGGCGGCGCCGCCGCGGCCCGGCTCAAATCGCCCTTGCCGCCGCCGGGTTTATTGCCATCGCCGCCTTGGCCTGGGTGCTCTGGCTCCGCCGGCCGGCGCCGCCAGCCGGCGCCGCTCCCCCATCCAGCGCCATTCCGGCCGAAGCCGTCTCGGATATCGCGAAGACCCGGAGCATCCTGGCCAATATCAACTATACCCGCACCGATCTGGAACTGGCCGGGCAGTACATGCAGCGGGCAACCGAGGCCGCTCCCTATTCCGCCGAAGCCTGGGCGCTGCGTGGATGTATCCAGGCGACGTTCATTCTCCGCAACTGGGATTTCGGCGCGAAACGGCTGAGCGATACCCAGTCGTTTTGCCAGCAAGCCCTCGCCCTCGACCCCCAAGAAACCGAGGCGATGCTGGGACTGGCGATTCTCATGGTCCACCAGGGAGCGGACGCGGACGCCGAGGCCCTGATGCGCAGCGCGATCAAAATCAGCCCGGACGACGCCCGGCTGCACCGGGAGCTGGGGATTGCCATTTGGTTCGGCGGACGTACGCGCGAAGGCATCGCGTACCTGCGGGCCACCGCGCGGCGGTTTCCCACGGACCCGCTCGCTTGGTACGACCTCGGCCTCTATCTGAGTTTAGGCGGCGATCAGACGGGCGCTGTGACCGCCTACCGCCAGGTGGTGCGGCTTGCGCCCTGCGCCGGCGCCTACAGCGCGATCGCGGAATATCTCGCGCGTGCCGGGGATATTGCCGGCGCGGAAGCCGCCCTCGCGGAAATTCCCATCGCCAACCGTTCCGACGATCGCACGGTCGGAACGGAAATGTGGCTCGGGCTGGATGAACGCCAGCCTGACCGGGTGATGGAGGCCGGCGGGCGGACCGCGCATGACTACTTCGACGATGCCATCTTTCGCGGACCCAAGGCCTTTCTCGTCGCGCTCGCCTGCCATCTGGCCGGGAGGCCTGCGCTCGAGGCCGAGGAATGGGATGAGGGCATCCGCGTCCTGCGCCAGCGGCTGGCCGCCCAGCCGCTGCCCGTGGACGAGGTGCTGCTGGCCATCGGTCTCGCCTGGCAGGGATCCCGGAAGGAGGCGGCGCAAATCATGAGCGCGATCGAGCCCGCCCAGCGCGAAATGGAGGTTTCCCCCTTGAACATCGAGATCGCCCGGTACTTTGCGGCCATCGGCGACGCCCCGGACGCGTGCCACTATCTCAGGACGGTGCCCCCTGGAGTCCTGCGCTGGCAGCACAACGAAGTCTGGTTCGAACGCATTCGCTCCGCTCCGGAATTCCGGGCCCTGTTCGGCGGCCAGTGACCGGACTCAGGACGAAAACCGCGCCGTGATCTCCTTGAGCCGCGCCCCGGCCGCGGCCTGGGCGCGCAAGGTGGCCTCGTCGGCCGTTGCGGGCGGGCTTTCCGCCACCGTCAGGGCCATCAGTTCGAGCGCGAGGGTCATCTGGTAGCCGGCGCGGGCGTAGGCGTCGTAAAATTCGGCAGCCTGATCGATCTCGCCCACCGCCGCCTTTTCCCACGCCTCGGCTTCGATCTTCACTTTCATCGGCAGCGCCGTGTGGCCGGAGTAGAGATCGCGCACCTGGGCGATGGCCGCCTTGAGCAGCCGCTTGAGGGCGTCGACCTGATCGGCTTCACCCAGATGGCGAACGCTGGTGGCCAGGGGGTCGATCATCGCGAGGCAGGCGCCGAGTTCGCGCTGCAGCGCGTTGGCCCCGCGGCGCAGTGTCTTCTGCACCGCGGCCATCCTCGATTGCACGCGGTCGATTTCCTTGCTGAGCGCCCGTTCGGTCGGATTCGCCTTCAGCTTTTCCAGCAATTCCATGCCGGACTTGAGCAGGCCGGCATGCTCCGCCTCCAGCGCCTCCTTGGCCTCCTTCAATTCTCCGTAGCGGCGCTGGGCGTAGCGGCCGACTGTCTCCATGTACCCGTTGAGCGCCTCCGAGGCGGCGATCGTGACGATGATCGACTGCAGCAGGAATTGGCGCGCCGTCTCCCCGCCCGCTTCGCGCAGGTTCGCCTGCAACCGCGCCAGCCGCGCGTTGATCACACTGAGAGCCTTTTCGTGGGGCGTCATGAACGGGCCATCATGGCACTCCCGGCGGCCGCTGCCAATCCTGTCCGGAATGGGCGGCTTCGTTCGTTGTCCTGATTGATGCGTACTTCCGTCGTCACCTGCACGATTGCCGCCGGGCCGCCGGCGGCGTAAATCCCGGATAGGATGAGCCCGTACCTTCTCTTCTTTCGCAACACCGGACCCGACGCCTACCGGCAGCTTTCCCCCGAGGACAGCCAGCGGCTGATCACGCAGTGGAACGAGTGGTTCGAATCGCTGGTGGCGCAGGGCAAGGCCGTCGAAGGCCAGCCGCTGGAGCCCGAAACCCGGCTGGTTTCCGGAGCCGGCGGCAGCCGCGTGGTCGACGGGCCGTTTCCGGAAGCCAAGGAGGCCATTGGCGGCTATGTCCTGCTCATGGTCGAAGGCTGGGACGAGGCCGTCGCCATCGCCCAGCGCCATCCGGCGCTCGCCTACGGCATGAAGATCGAAGTTCGCCAGCTCACGCCCGGCTGCCATCTGGGCGTGACCACGCGGCCCCGCCGTGGCTGACGCGGATCCCATCCGCTCGAAGCCGCCCGAACTGGTCGAGCATTTCTTTCGCCACGAGGCCGGCCGTCTGCACGCGGTCCTGGTGCGCCTGCTCGGAGTCCAGCACTTGTCGCTGGCGGAGGACATCGTTCAGGAAGCCCTGCTCCGCGCCCTGCGGGCCTGGTCCATGGGCGGCATTCCTCCGAATCCGGCCGCCTGGATCACCCAGGTGGCGAAGAACCTGGCGCGCGACGCGCTGCGCCACGGGCGGATGGCGGCGAGCAAGGAGCCGGCCCTCATCACCGAGGCCGAGCTCCGCTCGCCCGGGCCGCCGGCCGGCGCCGATGGCTCCGACGCGATCGCCGACGACACCTTGCGGCTGATGTTCGTCTGCTGCCACCCGGCCGTCGCCGCCGATGCGCAGGTGATCCTGGCCCTGAAGATCCTCTGCGGATTCAGCGTCGCGGAAATCGCCCGGGCCTTCCTGAGCAGCGAAGCCGCCATTGAAAGGCAGCTTTCCCGGACCAAGCAGCGCATCCGCGAAGCCGGCATCGCCTTTGACCTGCCGCGCGCGGAGGCCCTGCCGGAGCGGCTGGACGGCGTCCAGGCGGCTCTGTACCTGCTCTTCAACGAAGGCCACAAGGCGTCGGCGGGCGACCGCCTGCTGCGCGAAGACCTGTGCCGGGAGGCGATCCGCCTCGCCTCGCTGCTGGCCGCGCATCCGGTGGGCGACACGCCCCGCAGCCACGCGCTCCTCGCGCTCATGCTGCTGACCGCCGGCCGGTTTCCCGCCCGAGTGGACGCCCAGGGCGGCCTCTTGCGCCTCGAACAGCAGGACCGGTCCAAGTGGGACCGCGCCCTGATCGGCCGGGGTTTGGCCGAACTCGGCGCCGCCGCGCGGGGACGGGAACTCAGCGAATACCACCTGCAGGCGGGCATCGCCGCCCTCCACTGCACCGCGTCCGATTTCGCGTCGACGGACTGGCCGCGCATCCTCCGGCACTACGACCAATTGGCGGCGCTCAAGGCCTCGCCCATCGTGGCCCTCAACCGCTCCGTGGCGGTCGCGCACGTGCACGGTCCCCGCGCCGGCCTCGACGCGATCGCGCAGATCGCCGACCGCCGCCGCCTCGAGGACAATTACCTGCTCCACGCGGTGGCCGGCGAATTGCACTGGCGGCTGGGCGAGAACCCCGCCGCGGCGGAGCATTTCCGGCGCGCGCTGCAACTGGCGCAGGTCGGGCCCGAACAGGCCTACCTGGCGCAGCAACTGGAGCGCATCGATGCGAAGTGAACGCGCGGGTCCGTTTTCCAGCTGACCGAACGTAGCCAGAGTATATCAAAATTAATCCTTCCCTTCCCCGCCCCATGAATCCCCCTGCCACCGAATCCTCCGGCGCCCTCTGGACCGCCCGCATTCTCAAGATCATTGTCATCCTCTTCCTGCTGTTCGACGCGGGGAGCAAGCTGATGAAGGCCCCGCCGGTCGTGAAATCCGCGGTTCAATTGGGCGTGAGCCCGTCCCTGATTTTCGGCATCGGCGCGACGCTGCTGATCGTCACGATCCTCTACGTCATCCCGGTGACATCGGCCTTCGGGGCCCTCCTCCTCACCGGCTACCTGGGCGGCGCCATCTTCGCGCCCCTGCGGGCGGGCAATCCGGTCTTCGAATCCGTCTTCTTTCCCGTGCTCTTCGCGGTTCTCGCCTGGGCGCCGCTGTACCTGCGCGAACCCGCGCTGCGCCAGTGGCTGCCGCTGCGCCGCGGATGACGATGCGTTGACAGCCGGTTTGCGCGCCGGCAGGCTGGAGGCTGTGTTCCGGCCGGCTCAACCGATCCTCGTGGTCGCCTGCCTCTGTTTGGCTGCGGCGGCGGGGCGCCTCCGCGCCGATGCGATCGCCGACCTGGAGCGCGCGGCCAGCGGCGGTTCGGCGGACGCGCAGCTGGAGCTGGGTCTGGACTTCGACCAGGGCAAGGGCGTGGCCGCCGATCCCCAGGCGGCGGCCCGCTGGTACGGCCTGGCGGCGGCGCAGGGCGTAGGGATCGCCGAGCTCCAGCTCGGATACCTTGCCGAAGTCGGCAAGGGAGTCCCTCAGGACTTTGTCCAGGCGCGGCTGCATTACCAAAAGGCCATCGCCCTGGGCGTTCCGGCCGCCGGTCTCCGCCTCGGCATCCTGAATTTGGAGGGCTGGGGCGGCCCGCGGGACCAGGCCGCGGCGGTCGCGCTCATCGAGCAGGCGGCGAACTCGGGGGACCATCCCTCGCAGCAGGTCCTGGCTTCGATGTACTTCACGGGGTATGGGGTGCCCCGCGACGCCAGCCGGGCTTTGGCTCTCCAGCAAAAGGCGGTGCAGGATGATGACGCGGAGATGGAGACCAACCTCGGCGGCATGCTGGCCCGCATCCACCGCCAGGACGGCGACCTCGCCCTGGCCCGGGACTGGTACCAGCTTTCGGCCGAAAAGGATTATGCGGGCGGGATGCTCGGCATGGCTTCGACCTTCCTTCGGCCGGGCGCCTCGGCGGCCGATGTCGAACTCGGCCGCAAGTGGCTCAAGCTGGCGGCCGACGGAGGCAACAGCGACGCCCAGCGCTATCTCGCCGCGCTGTATCTGCTTTCGCCGCTGTACCGCGGGCAGCCGGACCTGGCCGCCCAGGCCCAGGATCTTCTCGAAGCCTCCAAGGCGGGCGGGTCCCCGGAATCGGCGGAGGTGCTGGAATTGGAGAAGGCCGGGCGCACGCCTGCGGCCGCGATCCAGTACGTCCTCACCGTTCCCTACGACACCCGGTATATCCAGGAATACAGCTCCCACGCGGTCACCGGTCTGCCCGGTTTGCGGGGGCCGGTGCCGATCCGGATCGTGCGGCCGGTCTATCCGATGATCATGCGCATGACCGGGACCGAGGGCGACGTGGTGGTCGATTTCATCGTGGACACGACGGGGCGCGTCCGACTCGCCCACGCCGTCAAGTCCAGCCACCCGGCGTTTTCGCGGCTGGCCGTGCTGTCGGTGGCCCGCTGGCAATTCCTTCCGGCAGAGAAGGACGGCCATGTCGTCAATGTTCACATGCAGGTGCCGATTTACTTCCGGCTGCGCAACGTTCCGCGCAAGACCGACTCGTAGTCGCTTTCACCGGGGACCCGGCGGATGCATCGGCGGATCGCTCTCATTGCCGCGCTGGCGCTTCTGGCGGCCGGCTTGACGGCCTGCACCCGGACCGATCCTTTCGACGATCCGATCGCCGCCGGGTCCAGCATCGACTATCTGCTTTGGCGCGCGCACGAGACCAAGCGCCTTTCGCCGGTCCAATGGCAATGGTTCGACGAGGCCGTCGAGGACCTGCGGCTGGAACTCATGAACGAGGGAAAGCTCCACGGAGCGGCTCAGCTCAACGATGCCGTGCTGGCGGAAATGGACGGGCAAACCGTCCGCAAGATCATGCTCGTTGGAATCACCCACCGGATTGCCCGGATGCGCCTGGAGCGGGATCAGCTCAGCTTCACCCTGCGCAGCAACGCCGCTCTCGCCACCTACCGCGGCGACACCGTGTCGGCCGGTTACCTGGCCGATATGCAGCGTTCGCAATTGAAGCGCCGGGACGATGACGTGGCCGACATCTCCCAGGACCATGTGATACTCGCGGAGCTTGGGACGCCAGACCGGGTAGCCGACTCGGCCGCTCCGCTCGTGCTTCCCGATCGCCCCACGGTCGAGCGGCCCGATCGGATGCCGCGCCCTCCCCCGCCCATCGTGGACTCCCGCCGGCCGGAGGCGCCTCCCTCGCCGCCGTTTCGCATCCTGGGTCTGCCGCCGATGCGCCTCATCCAGGGGTCCGCGGAAGCCGCCCCCGCCCAGCCCTCGTCTTCGTCCGAGCTGGACTCAGTGCCGCAGTTGCTGGGGAACGGCCGCCCGCCGGCCGGATCTGCCGGGGCGCCTCCCTGAGGATCCCTCATTCCACCCGGAATCGGGCTCGCAGTCCGGGGGCTTCCGCGTGCGGCGCCACGATCACCTCGTATTCCGTGCGCTCGACCTGCCAGCCGCCGGCGTAGTAGGCCAAGTCCGCGACCGCGAACTCCAGCGTCACCGGGCGGGTTTCGCCCGGCGCCAGGTGGACGCGGGCGAAGGCCTTGAGCTCGCGGGGGGCCCGCTCCACCGAGGAGGCCGGATATCCCACGTAGAGCTGGACGACCTCGTCCCCGGCGCGGGCGCCGCGATTGGAAACCTCCAGGGTGGCGCGCACCCGGCCGTCCGGCGAAACGACGGTTTTTTCCAGGCGCAGCGAGCCGTGCGCGAAGGTGGTGTAGCTGAGACCAAAGCCGAAGGGAAACGCCGCCGGGTTTCCGTCGCGCGCGAGCTTGCGATAGCCATGCCACAGGTCGTAGGTGATCCGCGTGGCGTCCCGCTCGAACACGGGCAGATCCGCCGCGCGACGGGGAAAGGTGCAGGGCAGGCGGCCTCCGGGGTTGACTCGGCCGAGGAGGGCGTCGGCCAGGGCGTGGCCGCCCTCCATGCCCGGGTACCAGAGCACGAGAATGCCCGGCACCGCCTCGCGCCAGGCTTCCGTGATCACGGCGCTCCCGACCATGAGCACGACGACCGTGCGCGGATTGGCTCGCGCCACGGAGAGGATGAGCCGCTCGTCGTCCGGATGCAGGGTCAGCCGCTCGCGATCCCCTCCGGGCGAGAATCCGCCTTCCTGGCTGCCGGTGCCCTGGACAATCCGCTCGGCAATCGCCTTCTCCGAGGGACTGGGCGGGGGAAACGAGGGCGCGAACATGGGGATCATGTCCGGCGGGATATACTCGCCTTCGTCGGCGTGGGTATAGCCGACGACCACGACCGCGGCGTCCGCGCCGGCGGCCACGGCGGACGCCCGGCCGGAATCGGCGCCGTCGTCAAAGACCACCGCCGCCTCGCCGAGCGCGGCGCGCAGACCCTGCAGCGGCGTGACGACGTAGGCCGGCTGCGTGTTGCTCGAGCCGCCGTCGCCCGTGTTGGGCTGCGCCGCCAGGCGTCCGATCAGGGCGATTCGGCTTCCCGTGAGCGGGAGCGTTCCGCCTTCGTTGCGCAGCAGGACGATGCTCTTGGCCGCGACCTCGCGGGCCAGCCGGCGGTGTTCCGCGCAGCCGACCACTGCCGGCGGATAGGTGGCAGGATCCCGGCCGGAGGCGAAGCGCACCTGCTGGCGGAGGATCCGCAGGTCGGCGTCCTCGATGCGGGATAGAGGCAGGACTCCGGACTCGACGGCCGGCCCGACCGTGCGCGCCGAATGCATCTCGAAGGGCATTTCGATGTCCTGGCCGGCGGCGGCGGCCTTCACCGCGTCGCGCAGGCCGAAGATGAAGTCGGTGATCACGAAACCCTCGAACCCCCACTCGCGCTTGAGAATATCGGTGAGCAGGACGCGGTTCTCGCCGCACCATTCGCCGTTGACGCTGTTATAGGCGCTCATGACCGCGGCGACGCCCGCGGCCACGACCGCGCGAAAGTGCGGCAGATAGACCTCATGGAGGGCCCGCTCGCCGATCGTGACGTCCACCCGGAAGCGCGCGTTCTCCATCGAATTGAGCGCGTAGTGCTTCACGCAGGCCATGACATGCTTCTGGACCCCGCGGGCCAGGGCGGCGCCGAGGGCGCCGAGATGGCGGGGGTCTTCGCCGTAGGTTTCCTGGGCCCGGCCCCACGCGGGGTGGCGGAGAAGGTTGATGCACACGCCCCCGAAAAAGTTGCCCCCCAGTGCGCGCAATTCCCGGCCGATTGCGTCCCCGACCCGCTCCTCCAGTTCCGGATCCCACGCGGCGCCGCGGGCCATCGACACCGGAAAGGTCGTGGCGCCCTTCATGATGATGCCGCGGGGCCCGTCAACAAACCGGATCCCGGGTAGGCCCAGGCGCGGGACGGCCCCGGCGACCCACGGCCGGCTGGCGTAGCCGCCGGGGGACATCATTTCCGCGAGGCCGGGCCAAAAGCGGGTGTCGCCGTCGCGCAGGCCGAGCTTTTCCTCGAGCGTCAGCTGGCTGAGAAGGGCCCGCGCGCGGGCGTCGATCTCAGCCGGGGTGAGCGAGGCGGGGGTTTCCAGCGCGCCGAAGGCCGCGCCCGTGGGGGAGGCGGAATGAGCCATGCCTTCACCGTAGCGAAGGCAGCGCCCCAGGGCGGGTGCGGCGCTGCGCACACTATAGACTGACTCCGTGCCGGCCGTTCGGCTTGCGCCGCCGGCGGAGCGGCCCTATGCCGTCTCTGGGCGGACCCCAGGCAGAGCCGCGGCGACCAGGATGTTGAGCAAATCTCCGCCATGCGCCCCGCGGCTGGCCGCAAACAAAGATCATCTCCTATGCCAAGCGACGAACCGCACACCTTCAATCGCCGCGAGCTGGCCCGCGCGGCCGTGATCGGAGGCGCGTCCCTCTGGCTGGGCAGCGCGGCCTTCGGCGCGTCGACCGGACGGGCCAAAGGCGGCCTGCTCGACGCGCGCACCTTCGGCGCCGCCGGCGACGGGGCGACCGATGACACCGCGGCCCTGCAGCGCGCGATCGATGCCGCCGGGGCGGCAAGCGGCGGGGTCTTCCTGCCGCCCGGCGTGTACCTCACGAAGGAGCTGCGCGTGCGCCCCGGCATCGCCCTCGTCGGCGTCCCGGCCTGGAACTACAGCGGCCCCGGTGGGACGGTCCTGCGCCTCAAGGACGGCGATTCCGCCTGCCTGCTGAATCTCACGGAAGCCCGCGGCGCCACGCTCGATGGGCTGGCGCTCGACGGCCGGGACCTGGGCGAGAAGGTCCACGGGCTCTTCATCGATCGGACGAGTTATGCCGAGCACGAGGACGGCTTTCGCGTGGAGCATTGCCAGGTCGCCCGCTTCAGCGGGGACGGCGCGAATTTCTCCTGCGCGTGGTGCTTCAGCGTGCGCCACTCGATGCTGGCCTTCAACCACGGCGACGGGCTCAATCTGCGCGGCTGGGACGGCTTCCTGATCGACAACTGGTTTTCCGGCAACCGGCGGGCGGGATTCGCGGCGCGCCACGAGAACGCGTCGGTCACGTTCACCGCCAACCGCGTCGAGTGGAACGGCGAGGAAAACCTGCTCGTCACCGGCGGGGACGGCTATCAGATCACGGGAAATTTCTTCGACCGCGCCGGGACCTGCGGCGTCGCGCTCCGGCGGGGCAAGCGGCCCTGCACCCAGGTCACCTTCACGGGCAACTTCGTCAAACGCAGCGGCAAGCTCGCCGCGGAAGGCAGCCAAGAGTCGGCGCAGATCTTCCTGGAAGGATGCACCGGCGTCACCTGCGTGGGGAACAGCCTGTGGGCCGGCCGGGACGACGGCGGCAAGGGCGTCTATTCTCCCAGCTACGGCATCATCTGCCAGGGCCTGGAAAACTGCGTCGTCCGCGACAACGTCCTGCACGATGGGGCCCTGCAGCGATTGCTGCTGGATCTGGGCGGCCACGGGGAGGGCGTCATCATCGGCGACAACCCCGGGCGGTTATTTTCGCCGCGGGCCTGAGGCGGCGCGCCCCGGGGGCGGGCCTAAAGGGCGGCCTCCTGCAGCTCCCGGATCCGCCCCTCCCAGACCGGCGGCGGTTCCGGGTTGCGGTAGAAGACGCCCGTGTGCAGCACTTCGCCGTAACCGCGGGCCAGGTCCATGGCCCGCAAGCGGTCGCCGGGATCGTGGCCCTCGTCGGCCAGCGGCCGCATCGCGAGCCGCTGGGCCTTGGCCTGATCGGCCTCCTCGCCGAAAGTGACGCAGGGGGACTGGATGTTGACGTAGGCGAAGCCCGGATAGCGGATCGCCTCCTCGATCAGGCTGGCGAGCCCGTTGATGTCGCCGGGCACTCCCTGGGCGACGAAGCCGGCGCCGTAGGCCAGCATATAGAGCAGGGGGTTCACTGGCTGCTCGAAGCTGCCGAAGCTCGAGCTGGCGGTCTTCGCCCCCCGGTGGGTGGTGGGCGAGAGCTGGCCCTTGGTCAGTCCGTAGATGTGGTTGTCCATCACCAGATAGGTGAGGTCGAGATTGCGCCGGACCGCGTGGGGAATGTGCCCGCCGCCGATGGAGAATCCATCGCCATCGCCTCCGGCCACGAGCACCAGAAGCTCGGGATTGGCCATCTTGATCCCCTGGGCGATCGGCAAGGCGCGGCCGTGGACGGTGTTGAAGCCGTAGGCCGTGGAATAGCCGGGAATCCGGCTTGAACAGCCGATCCCGGACACAAAGGCGATTTCGTGCGGCGGCCGGCCGACCGCGGCGAGCGCCCGGCACACCGCGGCGAGGACGCCGTAGTCACCGCATCCGGGACACCAGATCGGCTTGAGGGCGCTGCGGTAATCTTTGGACTGGCAGGGAGTCATGGGTGGAAAAGGCGCGCAGGCGGGCGAGCACGTCGGCGGGGGTGATGGGATTGGCGCCGCTTTCGGCGAGGGAAAAGAATTCCGCCGGGACTTCCGTCCACATGCGAAGGATCCGGTGAAACTGCCCCTGCTGGGACTGTTCCACGACGAGGCAGGTGCGCAGCGAGGCGAAGAAGGCCTCGAAGATCTCCTCCGCCACCGGATAGAGCAGGCGGGGCACGAGCAGCTTGACCTTGAGGCCCTCCGCGGCCGCCAGGCCGAGCGCTTCGCGGCAGATTCCGGCCACGCTGCCCCAGGCGATCAATCCGAGGGTCGCGTCGTCCGGACCCTCGACGCGGAAGAGGTCGGACCGGCGCTTCAGCGGGTCGAGCTTGCGCAGGCGCTTGTCGTTCATCCGGGCGTGCACCTGGCCGCTGGAGGAGGGGGCGCCGGACTCGTCATGCTCGATGCCTGCCGCGAGGTAGGCGCCGCCCGGCATCCCCGGCTGGCTGATCGGGCTCACGCCCGTGTCCGTGGCGGCGAAGCGGACGTAATGCTGCAGCTCTTCCGGCGTCGGCCGCCGGCGATCGACGACCTTCAGGCCCTCGGTCGACAGGGGATCCATCGCTTCCTTCCGCTGGGCGATCTCCTGATCGGACAGGACCAGGACGGGGGTCTGGTACGCCTCGGCGATATTGAAGGCGTCGAGGGTGACGGTGAACGTGTCCGCCACGCAGGTCGGGGCCAGGACCGGCCGGACGCTGTCGCCGTGCGCGGAAAACACCGCCGCGAAGAGGTCGGATTGCTCCCGCTTGGTCGGCATCCCCGTCGAGGGTCCGCCGCGCTGCACGTCCACGCAGACCAGGGGCAGCTCCGCCGCGCTGGCCAGGCCGAGCATTTCCGTCTTGAGGGACAGTCCGGGACCGGAGGTCGCCGTCATCGCCTTCTTGCCGGCGAAAGAGGCTCCGATGGCAGCGCCGATGCCGGCGATCTCGTCCTCGGCCTGGAGGAGGGCCCCGCCGTGCTTCCAGATTTCCTTCTGCAGGATCTGCATGATCTCCGTCGCCGGGGTGATCGGATAGCCGCCGAAAAATTGGCAGCCGGCGAAGAGGGCGGCGCTGGCGCAGACCTCGTTGCCGTCGCGGATCACCCGGGGCCGGGCGTCCGCGGCTGGGGGCCCCAGCCGGAACTCCTCGGAAACCGGCCGGCCCCGGGCGAAATCCAAACCGGCGGCAAAGGCCCGCTCGTTGGCGGCGAGGACCTCTTCACCCTTCCGCCCGAGCTTCTTGCGCAGCCGGTCGAGCAGGCGGCCGGCGTCGAAGCCGGCCCAGCCGGCCAGAAGCCCGAGCACCACCGAGTTCTTCGCCCGGGGGGTGCCGGCGGCGCTCACCGACAGCTCTTCGATCGGCGCCGCGATCGCCAGGCGGACGTTCAGCGGCCGCGCGCCGCTCTTGGCCTCATGGATGAGAAGGGTGCGGGGACCCACCGGGAGCTCGAGGCCGAAGCGCCCGAAGTCCTCCCAGTTCAGCGCCACCGCGATCGCGAGCACTCCGCCCGGGTTTTGCACCGGGCCGGTCGCGACCCGGAGGCGGCAGGAGGACTCTCCCCCGCGGATCTGCGAGCCAAAACTCTTGGTCAGCATCGCGTAGTAACCCGCTTCGGCCGCGGTCGCGATCAGGGCATCGCCTGCGGAGACAATTCCATCCCCGCCTGAACCGGCCATCCCAATGATAAGGTCCGAGACCATGGGCTAGGCTCCCGCGCCGGCATCGCCGATGGCGTGCACGGGGCATAGGGATTGGATTTCGTCGACCAACGCGAAGTCGTGAGCGGACACGGGCTGGCGCTTGAAGTAGGTGACGTGCAGATCGGGATCGCGATCGAACAGGGTGGGCGCCGCGTCGCGGCACTGGTCGCAATCGATGCAGTGGGGTAACACTGCGAATCGCCCCGGTGCGCCCAGCGGGGATTCAGCGGTGGAGGGCATCCCGCAGTATTGCCCGGCCGAGAATTCGCCGCCACCCATCTCTTGATTTTTGATGCGCACATCTTGCTCGGGCGCGATGGCGGAAACGGGGCGATCGGCTGCCGCCATTGAGCATGACCGGGAATGCCCAAGAGGGAAATGTCACGCGGCCGTCTGAAATTTAATTGCCGAAACGGGGCCGATGGCTGTTATCCAAGTTTCTGGAAAGTCGGCAGATCAATCGAGTCGGAGGCCTGAGCCCGCGATTTCCTGGCCTGCGTTCAAAAGGAGAATGATATGCTTCAACTCACCCCGTTCCTGTTGTTCGAAGGCCGCTGTGCCGAAGCGATGACCTTCTACCAGACGTGCTTCGGTGGGGAGCTGACGCTCATCCGCCTGGGAGACACGCCGATGAAGGATGGTTTTCCGGCGGGAGAGCACCACAAGATCACCTACTCCTGCCTGAAGAGCGACCAAATCGAGTTTTCGGCGACCGATTGGCTGCACCCCACCCGAATTCCCAAGCGGGGAAACACTGCCGCGATGTACCTGAACAGCGACCAGGGTGTTGAGCTCCGGGCGATCTTCGACAAGCTGGCCGACGGAGCAAACCAGGAGTTCTTCGTCGATCTGCGGATGATGCCGTTCGGCCTGTACGGTCATTTCACCGATCGTTACGGCGTGGAGTGGTTCTTCCGCGGACGGTGAACGAGCCCCATGCCCGCGATTCACAACTTGGGACGATGAATGGGCTGATCACGCTGGCGTGCAAATCGGGTCCCCGCGAAACGCTCGCGCGCCTTGAGGCGGAAATCCGCGCCCGCGGCATGACCCTTTTCGCCCGGATCGACCACGCGGCGGGCGCCGCCGAAGCCGGCCTCTCCCTCCGGCCGACGGAAGTGGTCATCTTCGGCAACGCCCGCGCGGGAACGCCGCTCATGGAGGCGAGCCAGACCGCGGGCATCGACCTGCCGCTCAAGGTGGTTGTCTGGCAGGACGCGGCGGGAAAGACCTGGCTCGCCTATAATGACCCGGCTTGGATTGCGGGCCGCCACGCCATCACCGGCGCCGACAGGATCATCACGGCCATGGCGCAAACGCTCCAGGCGGTCGCCGCGGCCGCGGCCGGGTAGGCTCCGCATGTCGAAAGGGCCGGCCAAAAGGCGATTCGGGCCCGCCATCGCCGCCGCTGTCGCCGCCTTGGTTCTCCTGGGGATCGCCGCCCGGCTGCGCACACGCGAAGCGGGACCGATGTCCCAGGCGGCGGCCGCGGCCCTCGTCGCAACGGGCGACGTCTCCGCGCTGAGGACGCCGGCCAAGCTGCGCTCGTTCCTGGGCAGCGTGCTTCATTCCCATTCCCTCTATCTTGCGGTCGCCCGCGAAATTCCGTCCCGCCTCCTGCGGCGCCAGCCGGTATTGGCGGAGACGTTTCAGTCCTGGGCCTACTCGGTCCAAAAGCCCGGGAGCGGCTTCTGGGGCGAGCGCCCGCTCGGGGCCGATGCGTCCGGCCAGGCCGATGATCTGCCGATCACGCTGGCGATGCTGACCGCGCTCCGGGGCAACATTTCCAACTGGGACCAAGTTGCCGAAACCGCCGGGCGCGTGAGCCGCAGCCGCTACGGCGCCGATAATCTGCGGCTGCTTGAGCTCTATCGCCTCGGCTGGAGCCGCCTGTCGCCCGCTGCCAAATCCCGCGCCGGCGCGGAGATCGCGCGGCGGCTGCAGTGGACGCTGCACTCGTCGCTGCAGCCCGACGGGTCGTTTCGAACCGGCCCGGGGCGGCCGCTTGAAACCGCGGAGGATCAGGGGGTGAGTTTTCTCGCGCAGGCGGGGTACTTCAATCGCAGCCTTCGCTTTTGGACGACGGAGGAATTTCCCGAAGCAGACGCGGTGCGATTGCGCATCACCGCGTTTCTTGCGGCGCAATCGAACCGCGGTGGATCGTCCGCCCTTTTCCAGCGGGATCTGACGGAGATCGCTCCCAATCCCGCCGACAAAGTGCAAGTCCTGGAAGACGTCGCCTACCTGCCGCCGGGGAGGTCGGAGAAGCTGGACCTCTACTTGCCGCCGCGATCCTCCGGGAGCCCCTCGGCCCCGGCGGTCATCTGGGCGCACGGCAATCAGGGCGACAAGCGCGAAAGCCGCGAGCTTAATGTCTGCCAGACGCTCTCGGGCGCAGGATACGTCTGCGCCAGCATCAACTACGGTCCCTGGACGGGCGGGCAGCCTTTCGCCGTTTTGCGCCGCAACTTGAACGACGCCAAGAACGCCGTCCAGTTTCTCCGCGCGCACGCGAATGAGTTCCATCTTGATCCCCGTCGCATCGCCTTCTTTGGCGGCTCGGCCGGCGCCAATCTATCGGTCCTCGTGGGCGTGACGGGCGACGACCCTCAGTTCAGGCCCGACGGGCCCTACCCCGGCGTTTCCGACGCCGTGCAGGCGGTCGGCGACTTCTACGGCACTTCGGACTTCAGGGGCTTCGCCTTGAGGGCGCGCGGCCTGCAGCGGTTGCTCGCAGCCCTTTTGAGCTCCCAGATCCGCCGCTATTCGGCGGTGACGCACATCACGGCAAAGACGCCGCCGATGTTCATCGCCCACGGTCGCGACGATCCCCTGGAGCCGTTCGACCAATCGGTCGAGCTGGATCGAATCCTCACCCAAGAC
>DASRSH010000037.1:0-6394 GCA_035656575.1 Opitutaceae bacterium | reverse complement strand
TTCAAGGCCTCGGACACGATGCCCGCGACACTTGCATTGATAACAGAGGTGGGCCCCCCGGATTGCCCCACCAAGACGTTGCCGACGAGTTCAGCCATGACGGATAAAGATTAAGACGATAAAACCGCGTGAGGGTCCAATAAAGCGGTCGGCCTATGGCCTAGGCAAACGAAAATTACAAAAGTCGCGAGGGACGGTACTCGGCGGCCCCCTTGGCACGCTTTCCCACCGCCCGGGCTTCGGCGACAAAGGTGTCCACCTGGTGCGGCGCCGCCCCCACGAAACGGCCCGCGTCGGCCAGCAGGGCCTGGAGCGGCTTGCGTCCCAGCCCGATGCGGCGGTCCCCGGCAATGCGGTCGATCAGGTCGGGATCGCCCCCGCTGCGCAGGGCCTTGGCCGCGGCCAAAGCGTGCTCCTTGATCGCGGCGTGGGCCGTCTCCCGTCCGGCGCCGTTTTTCACGGCTTCCATCAGGATCGTGGTCGTCGCCAGAAACGGCAGGTTGCGCTGGTTTTCGGCCAGGATGGCGGCCGGATAGACCTCCAGCTGGTTGAGAACCGTGACCCAGGTCTCCAGCAGGCCGTCGATGGCGAAGAACGCGTCGGGCAGGGCGACCCGCCGGACCACGGAGCAGGACACGTCGCCCTCGTTCCACTGGTGCCCGGCGAGGGCCCCCGTCATGGTGACGTAGCCGGAAAGGATGGTCGCAAAGCCGCAGATCCGCTCGCAGTTGCGGGCATTCACCTTGTGGGGCATCGCCGAGGAGCCCACCTGTCCCTCCTGGAAGCCCTCGCTCAGGAGTCCGGCCCCCGCCATGAGGCGCAGGGTGGTCGCGAAGCTGGCGGCGGGAGCCGCCAGCTGGTGCAGCGCGGTCACCACGTCGAAGTCCAGGCTGCGCGGATAGACCTGCCCGACCGCGTACAGCGAGGCGCGGAAACCCAGGTGCTTGAGGACGCGCGCCTCCAGGTTGGCCGCCTTGTGGGCATCGCCGCCGAGGAGGGTCAGCTGGTCGAGCTGGGTCCCCACGGCGCCCTTGAGGCCCCGCACCGGATAGCGCTCGATCAATTCGCGCAGCCGGGCGAAGGAGTGCAGCAGTTCCTGGCCGAACATGGCGAAACGCTTGCCCAGGGTGGTCGGCTGGGCCGGCACGTTGTGGGTGCGCGCCGTGAGCATGAGGTCGCGGTGGGCCTCGGCCAGCCGGGCCAGCCCCAGCAGCGCGGCCGCGGCCTTGACCTCAACCACCCGCAGCGAGCGCAGCACCTGCAGCTGCTCGACGTTTTCGGTCAGGTCGCGGCTGGTGAGCCCCAGATGGATGAATTGCCGCTGCGCCAGGTCGGAGAACTCCTCGATCCGGGCCTTGACGTCATGCAGCGTCGTGCGCTCGCGCTGCGCGATGGCCGCCAGGTCGATCTGCCCCTTGATCCGCTCGTAATCGCGGATGGCGTCGGCCGGGATCGGCACGCCCAGATCCCGCTGGCCCTTCATCACCGCGATCCAGAAGTCCCGCTCCAGCGCCACGCGGCCCGCCGCGGACCAGATGTCCTTGATCGCCGCCGACGCGTAGCGGTCGGCAAGCACGTTCAGGATCGGCGCCGGGGCCGGAGCAGGCGTTTCGTTCACGCGAGGTCAGATCAGACAGCGAACCGCGAGGTCGCGCAAGACTTCCTCCTGCTCGTGGGGGCGGCGCACCAGCTCCTCGAAGGCGGCGATGAGTTCCCGCTGGTTGTCGATCAGCCGGCGCAGGCTGGGAATCCGCGCCCCGCCCACCAGCTTGCCCAGATACCAGGGGTTCTGGCTGAAGACGTTGTAAGCGCTCTTTTCCGCCGCCGCTTCCGCATAGCGGTCGCGATGGCGGCCCGCCGCCTCGGCCAGGCCGGTGACGCCGCGGGGGCCGGAGCGGATTTCGCCGGCGTCGAGCAGGGCGCGCACCTGCAGCAGGATGCGGTTGCGGTTCTGGAGCGCCGCGATGACCGGGCGGCCGTCCCCGCCGGCGAAAAAGTGCCGGTGCAGGGCGCTGAGCGTGCGCGGCAAGTCCCCGCTGAAAAAGGCCTCCGCCGACTCGAAAAAGTCGCCTTCGGCCACGTTGGCCGTGAGGTCCGCCACGTCCGCCTCCGTGATCGCCCGCTCGCCCGCGTGGGTCGCCAGCTTGCGGATCTCCTCGACCAGCAGGCGGGAATTGGCGCCGGTCTTGGCCAGCAGCAGGTCGACCGCGCCCGGCTCAAACGCGGCCCCCGCCGCCCGGGCTTCGGCCAGGACCAGCCCGGCCAGACCCTCGGCCGAACTGTCGCCCCCGTCCCCCGCCAAGGTGAAATCCGCGTGCTTCTCGCACCACTTGAGGAAGGCCCGGCGCCGGTCGACCGGCGCGGCCGTGATCAGCACGGCCGTTTCGTCGGCCGCCAGGGCGCCGAGCAGTTCCTGGAGGGACTCGACCTGGACGAGGGTCCCCTCGGCGCGCCCGGTCACGGTATCGGCGAGGAAGTTCACGTCCTTCAGCCAGACCACGCGTTTGCCGCCAAAGAGGGGGACCGTCTGGACCGCCTCCCGGAAGCGGGCCACCGCCGACTCGACCTCGCCCACGTTGGCGGCGAAGCCGTCGATGATCTCGCGCGAGAACTCGTCGGCCGTATCCGCCGCCAGCGCACTGTAGCGTTCCTTGCCCAGGCGGCCGACCAGGAAGTCGTCCGCGCCGCAGATAAAGGTAAACGGCTTCGTTGCCATCCGCGGCGAGTTTCCCTCTTCTTGCCTCCAATGTCCGGCAAAATCTGTGTTGGGCTCACGCTCGTTTTCGGCGCGCTCTATTTCTTTGCTTTGGGCCGCGCCCCGCTCGCCAACCCCGACGAGGGGCGCTACGCCGAAATCCCCCAGGCCATGCTG
This sequence comes from Opitutaceae bacterium, assembly GCA_035656575.1. Classification (GTDB taxonomy): domain Bacteria; phylum Verrucomicrobiota; class Verrucomicrobiia; order Opitutales; family Opitutaceae; genus Palsa-1447. The sequence goes on along the minus strand of DASRSH010000037.1, from coordinate 3,522 downwards.
GTGACCCACCACTGGGTCACGCCCCGGCTGGATGGCATCGACTACTTCGAAAAGCCGCCCCTGATGTTCTGGGTCGAGGCCGTGGCCCAGAAGGTTTTCGGCCGCAGCGAGCGGGCCGTGCGCGCGCCGGTCGCGGTCCTCGCCCTGCTCGGGGTCCTCATGACGTACGGGGTGGTGGCGCGCCGCTTCGGCCAGGCCGAAGGGGTGGCGGCCGCGGTCGTCCTCGGGTCCTCCTCGTTCTATGCCGCCTTTTCCCACATCCTGTCCCTGGACCTGGCGGTCGCCATCCTGATCAGCGCGACCCTGTTCGCCTTCTTCCTGGCCGTGCACGAACCGCCGGGGCCGCGGCGGCGCCGGCTCTTCTATGCCATGTACGCCTGCGCGGCGCTGGCCACCCTGACCAAGGGGCTGATCGGCGTCCTGCTCACCGGCGCGGTGATGCTGCTGTGGCTCGCCGTCTGCGGGCAATGGAAGCGCCTGCGCCCGCTCCATCTGCCGAGCGGGCTGCTGCTGTTTTTCGCGCTCGCGCTGCCCTGGCACATCCTGATCGCGCTGCACAATCCCACCTGGGCCCGGTTCTACTTCGTGCACGAGCAGTGGCTGCGGTTCTTCACCCACGTCCATCACCGCGCCGGTCCGCCGTACTACTTCCTGCCCGAGGTCCTGCCCGGGTTCTTTCCCTGGCTCGGCTGCCTCTTCGGGGCGCTGGCGGCCGCCGGCCGGCCGCGGGCGCGGCCCGACCGCTGGTTCTTCGTCCTGTGGGCGGCCTTCATCTTCCTGTTCTTCAGCGCCTCCCAGTCCAAGCTGCCCGGATACATCCTGCCCGTGTTCCCGCCCCTCGCCGTCCTGATCGGGATCTGGCTGGCCGAAGTCTGGCGCCGGCCGGAGCCGGACGGCCGCCGCCGCACCGGCGTCGGCGTGGGCTGCTTCGTCGGCCTGGCCTGGCTGCTGGCGGCGGCGGTGCTGGTCGCGGTCCGCCATCCGGTCCGCTTCCGCCTGGCGGACTGGCAGGCCGCGGCGCTGCGGCCAGCAGCGACCGGGCTCGCCCTCATCCTCGCCGCCGGGGGGGCGATCGCGGCCGTGTCCTGGCTGCGGCGCGAGCTCCGCTTCGCTTTCGTCATCATGGCCCTGACCGGCGGCCTGATGGTCGCGGACCTGGCCCTGGCGATGCCGTACCTCATCAAGCCCGGCACGAAGCCGCTGGCCCTTCTGACGGCCAAGCTGGCCCGGCCCCAGGACGCGGTGGTGTGCTACCGCGACTACTTCCCCGATTTCACCTTCTACGCGCGGCGGACGGCGGGCCTGGTCGACTATGTCGGCGAACTGGAGCCGTACAACGACCCCCGCGGCCGGGCCCGGGCGCAGTTCATCGACGACATCACCTTCCGCATGCTGTGGAACGGGCCGCGGCGGTTCTTCGTCGTCGGATCCAAGAAGAACCTGCGGGACCTCCTGAGCGAGCCGGGCTTCCATTATAAATTGCTCGCGGAAACCCGGGACGATTATCTGATCAGCAACCGCCCCTAGCGTCGATGCTGCCCTTCACCCGTCCCACGATCGACGAAGAGACGATCGCCGGCGTCGCCGACGTTCTCCGCTCCGGACAGATCACGACCGGCCCCCAGGCCCTGGCCTTCGAGGCCCGGATTTCCGAACTCTGCGGCGGCCGGCCGGTGCGGGTGTTCAATTCCGGCACGTGCACCATGGAGATCGCGCTGCGGATCGCCGGCGTGGGGCCGGGCGACGAGGTGATCACGACGCCCCTGTCGTGGGTCGCGACCGGCAATGTGATCCAGGAGGTGGGGGCCCGGCCGGTGTTCGTGGATATCGATCCGGCGACCCGCAACATCGATCTGGCCCGGGTCGAGCCCGCCGTGACCCCGCGGACCAAGGCGATCATTCCCGTCGACCTGGCGGGGCTGCCGGTCGACCGGGACCGCCTGTATGCGATTGCGCGGGCCCATGGCTTGCGCGTGGTGGAGGACGCCGCACAGTCCTTTGGCTCGCGGTGGAAGGGGGCCTACATCGGCTCGGCGGGGGATTTCACCTCGTTCAGCTTTCACCCCAACAAGAACGTGACCTGCATCGAGGGGGGGGCGCTGGTCATGAACACCGAGGCCGAGGCGCGCCTGGCCCAGCAGTACCGGCTGCAAGGCGTCGTCCGCGGCGAGTGGGGCGAGATGTCGGTCGAGGTGCTGGGCGGCAAGTTCAACCTCACCGACGTGGCGGCGCGGGTCGGGCTGGGGCAGTTGCCGCATCTGGAGCGGTTCAACGCCCGCCGCCGCGAATTGGCCCGCCGCTACTTCCGGCTGCTGGAGCCGGCCACCGGGGGCCTCGGGCTGGGCTTGCCCGCGGCCGATTTCGAGAACAGCAACTGGCATATGTTTCAGGTCATGCTGCCCGAACGGGGCCTGCGCCGCGCCGAGGTCATGCGGCGGATGGCGGCGGCGGAGATCGCGACGGGGGTCCACTACCCGGCGATGCACCTGTTCGCCCTGTACCGCCGCCTGGGATGGAAGGAAGGCGATTTTCCCCACGCGGAATTCGCCGGCAGCCACCTGCTGACCCTGCCCCTGTTTCCGGCCATGGCCGACGGGGACGTGGACCGGGTGTGCGCGGCGCTGACGCGGATCCTGCGGGAGGGCCTCGCGGCATGAGCCTCGTTTCCGTCGTCATTCCCGTCTACAACGAGGCCGGCAATCTGCCGACGCTGTTCACGCGGCTGTATCCGGTCCTGGACGGGCTGGGACGGCCTTACGAGGTCGTGTTCACGAACGACGGCTCGCAGGACGGCTCGTTCGCCCTCCTCGCCGCCCAGCACGCCCAGCGCCCGGACGTGACCCGCGTCATCGACTTCAACTCCAACTACGGCCAGCACATGGCGATCATGGCCGCGTTCGAGCGCTCCAAGGGGGACGTGATCGTGACGCTCGACGCCGACCTGCAGAATCCGCCCGAGGAGATCCCCAAGCTGCTGGAGCGGATCGACGCGGGCTACGATTACGTCGGCGGCTACCGCGTCGCGCGCCAGGACTCGTTCTTCCGGCGTCACGCCTCGCGGCTGGTCAATTGGGTGCGCGAGCACACGACGAACATCGAGATGCGCGACCAGGGCTGCATGCTCCGCGCCTATCGGCGGCCGGTGGTCGATGCGATCGTGCAGAGCGGCGCCATGAACACCTTCATCCCCGCCCTGGCCTACAGCGTGGCCTCCCGCCCCACGGAAATCCCCGTGAAGCACGAGGAGCGCCACGCCGGCGTCTCCAACTATTCGTTTTACCGGCTGATCCGGCTCAACTTCGACCTGATCACGGCCTTCTCGCTCGCCCCGCTGCAGTACTTCACGATGTTTGCGATCGGCTCCTCAGCCGCCAGCCTGGCGCTCGTCCTCGTCCTGGCCTACCGGCGCATCTTCCTCGGCGCGGAGGCGGAGGGCATCTTCACCCTCTTCGGCGTGCTGTTCTTCCTGCTCAGCGTCGCGATGATCGGCATCGGCCTGATCGGAGAATACGTCGGTCGGAC
>DASRSH010000036.1:0-10000 GCA_035656575.1 Opitutaceae bacterium | reverse complement strand
GCACCTCTTCTTTCTCGACAGCGACCGCAAGGCCTTCATGGCCAAGTACGACGCGAAAACGATCTACGCCAACCTGGCCTACCTGGGCAACATCGACCCGGCGTACGACATCTTCAACACGTACATGCGCCGGCTGCAGGACCGGGTGAAGTGGATCGACGCCCAGCTGAACGCCGGCGTCGACCTGAACACGAACGACACCTTCGCCGCCGACCGCACCAAGGCGCACTGGCCGGATTCCCCGCAGGAAGCCGACGAAATCTGGTCCAAGCGCCTCCGCCTGGAAATGATCCAGGAGATTCTCGACAAGAAGACGCCGGAGGAGGCCAAGGCCGAATTGCGCAAGCGCTACGAGCACCTGATCAAGAACATGGCCCAGACGACGACCGACGATCTGGCCGAGACCTACCTCACCACCGTCACCGGGCTTTACGACCCCCACTCGAATTACTTTTCCGCCGACGATTACGAGGACTTCACCATCCAGATGAAGCTCAGCCTGGTCGGCATCGGCGCGATTCTCCAATCCAAAGACGACTACTGCGTCGTGAAGGAGCTGGTGCCTGGCGGCCCCGCGGACCTGAGCAAGCAGCTCAAGCCCGACGACAAGATCATTTCGGTGGCGCAGGACGGCGCGGAGCCGGTCGACATCATCGGGATGCGGCTGCGCGACATCGTGAACCTGATCCGCGGCAAGAAAGGCACGCGCGTGCATCTGGTCGTCGAGCGGCCTGGCGTCCAGGGCCACAAGGACGTGGTGATCGTGCGCGACGACGTGAAGCTCAACTCCGCCCGCGCGCACGGCGGCATCTTCCAGGTCCCCGACGCCAGCGGGAAAGCCGTGCCGATCGGCGTGATCACGCTGCCGGAGTTCTACGGGCCAGCGGGCGACCCGCAGCTCATGCAGGACAACACGAGCGCGTCGACGGACGTCGCCCGCCTGATCGTCATGATGAAGCGGGCGGGAGTGCAGGGCCTGGTGCTGGACTTGCGCAACAACGGCGGCGGGTTCCTGACCGAGGCGGTCGGAGTCGCGGGGCTGTTCATCCCGCCGCACGGACCGGTCGTGCAGGTGCGCGATAGCGACGGCAAGGTCGAGGTGAACGACGACGACGACAGCAGCGTGCTCTGGAACGGCCCCCTGGCGGTCCTGGAAAACCGGCTGAGCGCCTCCGCTTCCGAGATCGTCGCCGGCGCCCTCCAGAACTACGGCCGGGCCATCATCATCGGCGACACCTCCACGCACGGCAAGGGCACGGTGCAGACCGTCCTGGAGATGAAGAGCATCGACCGGATGCTCCAATACTCGAAGGTCAAGACGGGCGCGGCCAAGATCACCGTCCAGAAGTTCTACCTGCCCAACGGCTCCTCGACGCAGCTCGACGGCGTGAAAGCCGACATCGTCCTGCCCTCGATCGACGAATTCCTGCCCATCGGCGAGTCGAGCCTGCCGCACGCCCTGATCTGGGATCGCATCCCCTCGACCGTATTCGACGGCCACCCGCTGGACCCGCGGGTCGTCGACGTGCTGCGCCGCGACAGCCTGGAACGCCAGCGCACGCTGGAGGAGTTCGCCTACCTGCGGCGCAACATCGACTGGTTCAAGACCCGGGAGGACGAGAAGCTCGTCTCGCTCAACCTGGCCGAGCGGGAAAAGGAAAAGGCCCAGGACGACGCCTTCAAGAAGGAGATGGACGCCGAGCGGGCCAAGCTGGCCAAGGAAGACTATCCCTATCAGGACGTCCGCGTGGCGCCCGCGCCGCCGCCGCGGATCAAGTCGGCCAGCACCGACGATGACGACGACGCGCTGGACACGGACGAGGACGACAGCACGACCCCGTACAAGGTCGACGTCGAGCTGCGCGAGGCCATGCGGGTCGTGGATGACGCCATCGACCTGGGGCACGACCACACGTATTGGGCGTACAACCACGCGCCCCTGACCGTGGCGGCCACGACCGCGTATTCGGCGCCGGACGAGTCGGCGCGCTAGGCCCTTACTGGAGAAACAGGTAGCGCGGGCGGCCGGCGAGGTCCGGCTCCGATTCCACCTTTTCCCAGCCGGCCGCACGCGCGGTCGCGGTCAGCTCCCCGTGCTGGTCGGGTCCGGTTTCGAGGGCCACCGTGCCGCCGGGGGCGAGAAACGCCTTGGCCTGCCGGATGATGGCGCCCAGCGCCCCCCGGCCGCCTTCTCCGGCCGTCAACGCCCCGGCCGGCTCGTGCTCGCGCACCTCGGGCGCCGCCGCCGCGGTTTCCTCCGCGGACAGATACGGCGGGTTGGCGACGATCCAGTCGTAGCGGCTCTCCGGCGGCAGGCCGCCAAACCAGTCCGAATGCACGAACGCCACCGCCGCCGCCAGCTTGAGCGCGGCGGCATTCTCGGCGGCGAGGGCCAGCGCCTCGGGGCTCACGTCCACCGCGGTCACCCGGGCCTGCGGCCAAGCCGCCGCCAGCGCCAGCGCGATCGCGCCGGTGCCGGTCCCCAGGTCCAGCACGGCGCCGGGCGCCGCGGGCGCGCGGGCGAGAATCCGCTCCACCAGCCGTTCCGTCTCGGGGCGCGGGATCAGGGCCCGGCGGTCCACCTTGAGCTTGAGCCCGTGAAAGTCGGCCGTCCCCAGGATGTACTGCAGGGGCTCGCGGCCGCCGCGGCGCCGCATCAGCGGGCGGATCCGCTCCAGCTCCGCCTCGGTCAGCAGCCGCTCGAACTCCAGGTAAAGGCGCATCCGCGGCAGGCCGAGCGCGTGCCCAACCAGCAGTTCCGCGTTCAGCCGCGGCGATTCCACGCCCTTGCCCGAAAGAAACTCCGTGCTGCGCCGCACGATCTCGAGCACGCTGAGCATGCCGCCCCCGTTCGCCGCCCCGGCGCTCACTCCTCGTCCGCCCCGGCGGCGGCCCGCGCCGGGGCGTATTCCCGGCCGGTCAGGGCCGCCAGCTTCTCCTCGAAGTCGGCCTTCTGCAGCGCGGCGATGACCGGCTCGATCTGCCCTTCCATGACCTGGGGCAGGCTGTACAAGGTCAGCCCGATGCGGTGGTCGGTCAGCCGGTTCTGCGGGAAATTATAGGTGCGAATCCGCTCGCTGCGGTCGCCCGATCCGATCTGGCTGCGCCGCTGCGCGGCGTACTTCGCCCGCTCCTCGTCCTCCCGGCGCTTGAGCAGGCGCGAGCGCAGGACGGTCATCGCCCGCGCCTTGTTCTTGATCTGCGAGCGCTCGTCGGCGCACTGCACGATCAGCCCGGTCGGCTTGTGCAGGATCTGCACGGCCGAGTCGGTCGTGTTGACGCCCTGCCCGCCCGGGCCGCTGGCGCGGCTGACGGTGATTTCCAGCTCCGAGGGATCGATCGACACGTCCACCTCCTCGGCCTCCGGCAGCACCGCGACCGTCACCGTCGAGGTGTGGATGCGGCCGTTCGCCTCCGTCACCGGCACCCGCTGCACGCGGTGGACGCCGCTCTCGAACTTGAGCTGCTTGTAGACATCCGTGCCGGTGATGAGAAAGATCACCTCCTTGAACCCGCCCCGCTCGGACAGGCTGCTGCTCATGGGCTGGACCTTCCAGCCCCGGCCGTCGGCGTATTTCTGATACAGCCGGGTCAGTTCCGCGGCGAACAGGGCCGCCTCCTCCCCGCCCGTTCCGGCGCGGATTTCCATGACGGTGTTGCGCGAATCCGTCGGCTCGGGCGGGATCATGGCGAGCAGGATCTCCTCCGCCAGCGCCTCGCGCTGGCGCTCCAGGCCGGGCAGTTCGGCCAGGGCCAGCTCGCGCAGCCCCGGATCGCTCCGCGGATCCCGCGCCAGGGCGTCGGCCTCGGCGAGCTCGCGGCGGACCCGCTCATGCCGCGCGTAGTCCTCGGCCAGCTTCTGCAGCTTCTGATGCTCGCGCGTCACCTCCGCCGCCTGACGCGGGTGCGCGTAAAAGGACGGGGCCGCCATCTGGGCGTCCAGTTCCTCCAGCCGCCGCCGGAACGGCTCGATCTCGGGCAAGTGGTCCATCGCGGAGGGTTACTATTGGCTCGCCGCGTTTCGGACCGCGAGTATTAATGTCCGCCGCGATGGCCGCGCCGCTCTTCACCCAGAACATCGTCGCCTGCATTTGGGATTTCGACAAGACGCTCATTCCCGGCTACATGCAGGCGCCCCTCTTCCGGCACTACCAGGTCGACGAAAAGACCTTCTGGGCCGAGACCAACGCGCTGGTCAGCCGGTATCACGAGCGCGGCTACCGGCTGGCGGGCGAGATCGGGTACCTCAACCACCTCCTGACCTACGTGCTGGCGGGCCCGATGGCCGGCCTGAACAACCGGATTCTCTTCGAGTGCGGCAAGGAGCTCGAATTCTACCCCGGCCTGCCGGAGTTCTTCGCCCAGTCCAAGGACTGGGTCCGGGAGAAGGAGGACTTCCGCAAGCACGACATCACCCTCGAGCACTACGTCGTCAGCACGGGGCTGGCGCCCATGATCCGCGGCAGCGCCATCGCTCCATTCGTGGACGGCATCTGGGCCTGCGAATTCATCGAGAACCCGCTTCAGCCCGGCTTCCTGCAGCAGAAGGAGCTGGAGCTGTCGGCGGAGGCCGAGGTGGCCCAGATCGGGCTGGTGATCGACAACACGACCAAGACCCGCGCCCTGTTTGAGATCAACAAGGGCTCGAACAAGAATCCCGCCATCGACGTGAATTCGAACGTCAAGGCGGAGGATCGCCGCATTCCCTTCCAGAACATGATCTACATCGCCGACGGCCCGAGCGACGTCCCGAGCTTTTCGGTGGTGAAGGGCAATGGGGGCCGCGCCTACGCGGTGTACAATCCGGCCCGCGACGACGAATTCGCCCAGAACGACCAGCTGCGCTCCGCCGGCCGGATCGACCATTACGGCCCCGCCCTCTACACGACCGGCAGCAACACCTGGCATTGGCTGAAGCTGCACGTGCAGGACATCTGCGCCCGCATCGTGACCGATCGCGAACTGGCCGTCGCCCAGCGGGCCAGCCGGCCGCCCCGGCATCTGAACGCGCCGCCGGAAGCGGCCGTCCGGCCGGTCCCCAAGCAGGGGTCGTTTCTTTGATGCCGGGAGGCCTTGGCGGAAGTGGCGTCGCGCCGCTGGCCCGGGACTAGAAGCGGCGGGACGCCGCTTCCCCTGCCTGCTAAAGCAGCCGTTGCAGGGCCGCGGCCGGGCCGCGGGTCGCCAGCGCCACGATGTAGTCGGCCGTGGACCAGGCCGCGGCGGATGCCCCCGGCGCCTCCCACTGCTGCGGCGGCGAAGCCGCGCCGGGCACGTCACGGAGCGTCCGGCGCATAATGTACAAATGGTACTCGATGCCCCCGCGCGCGAAGCAGACCTCGAGCACCGGCCGGCCGCCCAGGCGCAGCGTGCGGCACCCGTCCCGCTCCATCCGCCCAAAATCGATCGGCAGGGGCCCGTTGTCCAAAGCGCCGGTTCCCGACTCCAGGGCGACCCGGGACGCGGTGTCGGGGTCGCCGAGATGCCCGGGGCGGTTGACGTCAGCCAGGGCGAATCGCGCCAGCGCGGCCTCGGATTCCCCGCGGTGGACGCGCTGCAGGACGAGGCCGGCCACCCCCGCCCCAATCACCAGCACGGCCGCCCAAGCCAGCCAGACCCTGCGGCGCGGCGGCCGCGCCGCCCCGCCGAAGCTCGCCCGGCCGCCGGCCAAAATGGCCTCGCGCAGGCCCGCCGGCGGTTCGACCGCCTGCAAGCGCGCGGCCAGCTGCGCGTCGAAGGCCCGGCTCCGCTCGAACCACGTTTGCAGTTCCGCATCCTCCTGGGTCTGCGCCAGGGCGTCGGCAAACGCGCGCGCCGCCGCATCCTGGCCGCCCGGCCGATAAGCCGTGAGCAGAAATTTGGCCTCGTCCCGGTTCATGCCGGCTTCCTTTCCCCCGGGAACGGCACCACCCGGTTGGGCGCCTCCGCCCCGGAAAGCAGGCCGCGCAACTGGGCCTTGCCCCGGGAAAGGCGCGACATGACGGTGCCGATCGGCACCTCCAGGACCGCGGCAATTTCCTGGTACGACAATTCCTCGAGGTAGAACAGGGTCAGCGGAGCGCGGAAAGTCTCGTCGACGGCCTGCAGCGCCGCCACCGCCGTACGGCTGTCGCACCGCGACGCCCGGTCCACGTCCTCCGCCGCGATCTCCGCCTCGCCGCCGGGCAGCGACTCGAGCGAAGACGCGCGCGCCCCCCGCCGCTTGGCCCGAAGGAATTCCCGGTAGAGCGTCGTGAACAGCCAACTCTTGGCCGCGCCCGCGTCGTGGAGGGAATCGCCCTTGGTGGCCCAGATGAAATAGGTCTGCTGCACGAGGTCGGCTGCGTCGGGTTCGTTGCGCGCCAAGCTGAGGGCGAAGCGATAGAGCGACGCATAATGCGCCTCCACCACCCGGCCAAAGGTCTCGGTCGCGGTCATGCAGTCAGGAGACCCAACCTAGGCCGGTTATTCCCGACCGGCAAGGCCCGCCGCCGGGCTTTCACAGCTTCAGGTCGTTTTCCACCCAGCGCACCGCCTCGCGCATCAGCTGCGTGGCCGAATCCAGCCCGAGCTTGTCCTTGATGTGCATGCAGTGGGTCTGCACGGTCTTCAGGCTGATATGCAGGTCGTCGGCGATGCGCCGGGTCTCGTGCCCCATGCCGATGCGCCGGAAGATCTCCATTTCGCGGTCGCTCAGCTTGTCGATGGGCGATCCGGACTTGAGGTTCGGCGCCCCGACGAGCTTGGCCATGACCTCGGCCGCGATGGTCGCGCTGATGAAGAGCTGCCCCTGCAGCACCTGGCGGATGCCGTCGACGACCTTGCGCGTCGACTCGCGCTTGGCCACGTAGCCCCGCGCCCCCGCGCGCAGCGCCCGCTCGGCGTGCAGGGCGTCGTCGTGCATCGAGAGCACCAGCATCGCCGGCGGCTCGCTGAGGTCCTGCAGGCGCTTGATCAGGTCCAGGCCCGACGCACCGGCCAGCGAGAGATCGATCACGGCGACGTCGGGGTGCAGGCGCACGATCTCGTCGTAGGCCACGGCCGCCGAGTCAGCCTGGCCGCACACGGTCAGGTCAGGATGCTGGGAGATGAGCTTTTCCAGTCCCTCGCGAACTAAGGGATGGTCGTCGACCAAAAAAACGGAGGAAGGCACGCGGAAGAGCAGCATAACCGCCCGAACGGCGCCCGTCTATAGGGCTGAAAATGATTTTACCCATCATACCGGGCCGGATGGACCCCGCCTCACACAAACTCCTCGATCAGCCGCGCCACCAGCGCGGTCCACCCGGTTTGGTGGCTGGCGCCCAGGCCCTGGCCCGTCTCGGCGTGGAAGTACTCGTGAAACCAGAGGGCGTCGCGCCAGTGCGGGTCGTTCACGAATCTCGCCTCCATCCCCAGAGCCGGCCGGCGGCCGCTGGTGTTGGGCAGAAACAGGCTGACCAGCCGCCGCGCCAGCTCGCGGGCCACCTGTTCCAGGGTGAAATGGCGGCCGCTGCCGGTCGGAAACTCGACCGTAAAGCGGTCGCCGTAGAAATGATGATACCGCTCCAGCGCCTCGATCAGCAGATAGTTGAGCGGAAACCAGACCGGGCCGCGCCAGTTGGAATTGCCGCCGAAGAGCCAGGTCTGGGATTCGCCCGGCTCATAGTCGACGCTGCTCGTTTGTCCGTCGCGATTCAGGACGAAGGGATGCTCCGCGTAGGCGCGCGAAAGCGAGCGGATGCCGTAGGGGGAGAGGAACTCCTGCTCGTCGAACACATAGCGCAGGACCCGCTCGAGCCGTTCGCGCGAAGGGATCGCGAGCAGGCGGCAGCCCGGATCCTGGCCCGACCGGTCCATATAGGAGATGCGCTGAGCCAGGTCGGGCCGGTTCTTGAGGAACCAGCGCATCCGCTTGGCGAAGCCCGGCAGGCTCTCCAGCCGCGCATCGTCGATGAATTCGACGGCGAACAGGGGGATCAATCCGACCGCCGAGCGCACCCGCAGCGGGATCGTCTCGCCGCGGCAGAGCATCTGGTCGTAATAAAAGCCGTCTTCCTCATGCCACAGCCCGGTACCGCCGAGCGTGTTCATGGCGTCGGCAATCGCGATGAAGTGCTCGAAGAACTTCGAGGCGATGTCCTCGTAGGAGCGGTCCCATTCCGCGAGCTCCAGGGCCATGGACAGCATCGTTCCGCAATAGAACGCCATCCACGCCGTCCCATCCGCCTGCTCCAGCGAGGCGCCGCCCGCCAGCGGCCGGGAGCGGTCGAAGATGCCGATGTTGTCCAGCCCCAGGAAGCCGCCGCTGAACAGGTTCTCCCCTTCCGGATCCTTGCGGTTCACCCACCAGGTGAAGTTCATCAGCAGCTTCTGGAACACCCGGGCGAGAAAGGTCCGGTCGCGCTCCCCGCGCGCGGCGGAGATCTTGTACACCCGCCAGGCCGCCCACGCGTGGACCGGCGGATTGACGTCGGAGAAGTTCCACTCGTAGGCCGGAATCTGCCCGTTCGGGTTCATGTACCATTCCCGCAGCAGCAGATTGAGCTGGCCCTTCGCGAATTCGGGGTCGAGCCGCGCCAGCGGCAGCATGTGAAAGGACAGGTCCCACGACGCGAACCAGGGATATTCCCACTTGTCGGGCATCGAGAGGACGTCCCGCGCGTACAGGTGCGGCCAGCCGCGATTGCGCGGCAGCAGCGCGCGCGCCGGCGGAGGCGGCGGCTGACGGGGATCGCCCCGCAGCCACTCGGCCACGACGTAGTGGTAAAACTGCTTCGACCAGAGCAGCCCGGCGTAGGCCTGCCGCGCGACCTTCCGGGCCTCGTCGCAGTCGATGGCGCCCCCCTCGCCCGGAGCCGCGCCGGCGCCCGCGGCAAACACCTCGCCGTAGAATTCGTCCGCCTCCCGCTGCCGGGCGGAAAGGACGCGGGCGAACTCGGGGCCAAACGCCTCCCCCTCCGACCCCTCCGCGCGCAGGCGCAGCCGGATCACCCGCGCCTCGCCCGCCGCCAGATCCAGAACCTGGTGGGCCGCGCATTTGGTCCCCGTCCCCTCCCGATTCACGGCGTCCGCGCGACCCTGCACCACCGCCTGGTGGAAGGCGTCCTTGACGTAGGCGCCCGCATTTTCAGCGCCCCACAGCAGCTGCGCATTGCTCTCGTTCTCCGTGAACAGCCACGGCCCCTCTTCGCTCTCCCGGTCAAAAAGGTAAGTCCCCAGGGTCGGGTGTTCCGCCCGCACCGAACGCGCGGACGCCGCGCGGAGCACCGGCCGGTCGGGGGAGTCCTCCAGCGGGGCGCCCCAGCTCCAGGTGTTGCGGAACCAGAGCGTGGGCAGCACGTGCAGCCGCGCCGGCTCGGGCCCGCGGTTGGTGACCGTGAGCTGCAGGCACAGGTCGTTGGGGCCGGCCTTGGCATATTCCGCGAGCACGTCGAAATAGCGGTCGCCGTCGAAGGCGCCGGAGTCGAGCAGTTCGAATTCGGGCTCGGCGCGGCCCCGCCGGCGGTTCTCCGCCCGCAGCCGCTCATAGGGAAATTCGGCCTGGGGGTACTTGTAGAGCGCGCGCTGCCAGGAATGCGTCGGGGTCGCATCCAAGTAGAAGTAGCACTCCTTGACGTCCTCGCCATGGTTGCCCTCCGTGTTGGAAAGGCCGAAGAGCCGCTCCTTGAGAAAGGGATCCCGCCCGTTCCACAGGGCCACGGCGAAGCACAGCCGGCATTCCCGGTCGCACAGGCCGAGCAGGCCGTCCTCGCCCCACCGATACGCGCGGCTGCGGGCGTGCTCGTGGGTGAAGTAATTCCAGCTCTCGCCGTCGGCCGAATAGTCCTCGCGCACCGTGCCCCACTGGCGCTCCGACAGGTAGGGGCCCCAGCGCTTCCAGTTGCGCTCCCGGCGCGCGTCCTGGGCGAGCCGGTTACTTTCCGCGCCCATCCGCAAATCCCTCGGCCCGCTCCACGATGAACTTGGGCCGGGCGCGGACCTCCTCGTAGATGCGGCCCACGTACTCGCCCAGGATGCCGACGCTGATCAGCTGGATGCCGCC
>DASRSH010000035.1:0-8624 GCA_035656575.1 Opitutaceae bacterium | reverse complement strand
AAAAAACCTCCGTGTCTCCGTGCCTCCGCGTGAAACCCTCTGCAGTCCTCCGCGCGAAATTTGACTCCTCTTCATCGCGCGCTATCGTTCGATAAACATCGAACAATCTATGGAATATCGACTTCTCGGCGGATCAGGTTTCAGCGTGCCGGTGCTCACCCTCGGCACGGGCACTTTTGGCGGAACGAACGAACTCTTCAAGGCCTTTGGCACGACGGATGTGAAGGAGGCCACGCGCCTCGTCGACATCTGCCTCGACGCCGGGCTGACCATGTTCGACTCGGCCGACATTTACTCCGCCGGCGCGTCGGAGGAAGTCCTCGGCGGCGCAATCGCAGGCCGCCGGGACAAGGTCCTCATCTCCACCAAGGCCACCTTCCGCGCCGGCCCGGGCCCAAACGATGTCGGCTCCTCGCGCTTCCATCTCATCCGCGCGGTCGAGGGCAGCCTGCGCCGGCTCGGCACCGACTACATCGATCTCTTCCAGCTCCACGGCTTCGACGCGCAGACGCCGGTGGAGGAAACGCTCGGCACGCTCGACGATCTCGTGCGCGCGGGCAAGATCCGCTACATCGGCTGCTCCAATTTTTCCGGCTGGCACCTGATGAAGTCGCTCGCGGTGAGCGACCGCTACGGCTGGTCGCGCTACGTCGCGCACCAGGCCTACTACTCGCTCGTCGGCCGCGATTATGAGTGGGAGCTGCTGCCGCTCGGCCTCGACCAGAAAGTCGGCGCGGTGGTCTGGAGCCCGCTCGGCTGGGCGCGGCTCACCGGCAAATACCGCCGCGGCCACCCCGTGCCGCAGGCCACGCGCCTCAACAGCCAGTTGGCGCGCGACATGGGCCCGCAGGTCTCCGACGAGCATCTTTACAACGTCGTCGATGCGCTCGACGAATTGGCGAAGGAAACGGGAAAGACCGTGCCGCAGATCGCGCTCAACTGGGTCCTGCAGCGGCCGACCGTGTCCACGGTGATCGTCGGCGCGCGCAACGAGGAGCAATTGCGGCAAAATCTCGGCGCCATCGGCTGGAACCTCGCGCCCGAGCAGGTGAAGAAACTCGACGCCGCCAGCGCGGTGCCCTTCGCCTACCCGTACTGGCACCAGAAGGGCTTCGAGCGCAATCCGTTTCCGGTCGGATAATCGCCGGCGCTCGATTTCTTGGAGGGACGGGCTCCCGCCCGTCCGTTTGCCGTTAAGACAAGCGGAACGGACAGGCAGGAGCCCGCCCCTCCAAATTTCTTTGTGTCCTCCGTTCCCTCTGCAGTCCTCCGTGTGAAATTCCCCCTCTGCGATTGTCTCAGGCACGCCGCCAGCTATAGTTGAGGTCTATGGCCACGACGTTCACGCTCCCTCCCGAAGCCACCGCGAAGCTCCTGCCCTCTACGCAGGAAAACATCGTCCGCTACTACAACGACCCGCAGACGACCGCGGGCGACCGGGCCAGCATCAACGAGCTCCTGCAGAAAGCGGCGTGGACCGAGCTCGACGACCGCTTCTTCCGCGACATCGCCTTCGGCACCGGCGGCATGCGCGGCCGAACCATCGGCAAGATCGTCACCCGCGCCGAGGCGGGCCAGCCGCAGCCGCTCGACCGGCCCGAGTTCCCCGGCGCCGGCACGAACATGCTCAACTTCGGCAACGTCCACCGCGCCGTCTCCGCGCTCGGCGCGTATCTGATCGAGGGCTATCCCGGCCGGAAGCTCAAGGTCGTCATCGCCCACGACACGCGCCACTTCTCGCGCGCCTTCGCCGAGCACGCCGCCAAATCGCTCAACGCCCTCGGCATCGATGCGCTCCTTTTCCCCGAGGACCGCTCCACGCCGCAGCTCTCCTTCACCACGCGCGCCGCCGCCGCGCAGGCCGGCATCATGATCACCGCCAGCCACAATCCGCCGCACGACAACGGCATGAAATTCTACGGCGCCGACGGCGGGCAGGTGGTCGAGCCGCACGCCTCCGGCATCACCGCGCAGTTTAAGAAGCTCACGTCCGATCCCAACGCGCTGCCCGCGCTGCTCGCCACGATCAAGACGCCGGGCCAGACCATCACGCTCGAGCTGGAGATGGACGTCATCTACTGCCAGGCCGTCGCCACGCTCATGCTCGAGCCCGAGGCCGTGCTGACCACGCGCGACGAGATCAAGTTCGTCTACACGCCGCTCCACGGCACCGGCATCCGCGCCGTGCCCGTGCTGCTCGACGAGTTCGGCTTCAAGTATTCCGTCGTGCAAAAGCAGGCCATCGGCGACGGCCGCTTCCCCACCGTCAAGTCGCCCAATCCCGAGAACGCCGAGGCGCTCGAGCTCGCCATCCAGCAGGCCGAGGCCGAGCACGCCGACGTCGTCATGGCCACCGATCCCGACGCCGACCGCATGGGCGTGGCTGTGCGCGACGCCGCCGGCAAGATGGTCCTGCTCACCGGCAACCAGATCGGCTCGATCATGGCCTACTACCGCGTCGACCGGCTCATTGCGCAGGGCATCCTCACCGAGGGCAACCGCAAAAACGCCGTCATCATCAAGACCTTCGTCACCACCGATCTTCAGAAGCGCATCGCCGAGCACTACGGCATCGGCTGCATCGAGACGCTCACCGGCTTCAAGTACATCGGCGAGAAAATGCACGACTACGAGCAGGCACACGGCGATCCCGAGTTCAGCAGGAAGTCCTCCGCGGAACGGCGCGCCGCCTGTCTTCAGTCCAGCAAGTTCGTCTTGTTCGGCGGAGAGGAGAGCTACGGCTACACCGGCGGCGACTACGTGCGCGACAAGGACGCCAACGCCGCCGTGCTCATGTTCGCCGAGGTCGCCGCGTGGGCCAAGTCCAAGGGCCAGACGCTCGTCGAATATCTCGACGCCATCTACAAGCAGCTCGGTTTCTATACGGAAAAACTCGGCACGCTCACCTTCGAGGGCGCATCCGGCGCGGCGCAAATCCAGACGCTGCTCAAATCCTTCCGCTCCTCGCCGCCGAAAGCGTACCAAGGCCAGGCCGTCATCCAGGTCGACGACTTCGGCTTGCAGGATTTCGTCGATGCCGACGGCAAGAAAATCCCCAAGGAAACCATGCTCCTTTTCCACATGGCCGACGGCAGCCGCATGGTCGTGCGCGGCAGCGGCACCGAGCCCAAGATCAAATTCTACTTCCTCACCCGCGCCGACGTCTTCGGCAACCTCGACGAGGTGAAGAAAGAGCGCAAAGCCTTCCTCGACGCCTGGTGGAACGAAGTCCAAGAAGATGTGAAGAAGCGCGTCGGCTGACTATAACTGTAGCGGCGGTCTATGACCGCCGGTGAAATTTTCCCATAAGACATCGCGATTTCATGTCGTGACTTCATTTCTTTTTGCGGTGGGGCTCATGATCGTCGCGGCGATGCATCCACTGCCCAAGGACGCCGAGATCGTCAATCCGAACGGCGACACGGCCGGGGACAATCCTGTCGGCAATGTGAAGGTCCATTTTACCGACGGCCACGCGGAAATGTGGACGCGCAGGAGTCAGTGCATCGATCCCAAGGTCTCCGCCTTCGGTCACGTCGGCTGGATTTATTGTATCGGGAAAAACGATCGCGGCTGGCGCATTTTTGGCGCTCTTCGCGTTGTCTGGCCCGATGAGCATCATCGCGATTTCCAGCCCTATTATCCCTACATCGAGGAGTGGGATTTTGCCGACAACGACACCACCGTTATCATCAAATGTATGCTTCAGCACGGCCCCTCGCATTACCTCAGGTATCGGCTGAGCGACGGCCAGCAGCTCGACGAATTCAAGGGCTTCGAAGGCGCGGTTCTGCCCGACTGGGCTCGTCCGCTCGGCGAGTGAGCGGTAGCCCGTGACCTCCGGGCACGGGGCTCGTGAACTGATCGCAACAGCTTGTCGGGCTGCTTAGGTCAACGAGTCCGTTGCGCGGTGCGCGACGACTACCGTTCGAGCGAGGACTCCGTTGGTATCGCGTAGGACCGGCCGCTCCCCGGCGGCGGTCATAGACCGCTGCTACAACGGAACCGAATCCCTCCGTGCCCTCCGTGCCTCCGTGTGAACCTCATCCTCTTCAACCCTCTGCAGTCCTCCGTGCGAAACCTGCCTTCTTCGGTTAGGCTCGGTCCATGCCGCGACGGATAAGCTTGCCACCGCGCAAGCTTTTACCAAAATCGGGGATGGCAAAATCGGCAGCTCTCGGCAAGGGACTCAGCGCGTTGATGGGAACGCCCAAAACTCTCGCCGTGCCGGAACCGTCGGCGGAAAAGGGCGAATCGATTCGCCAGGTCGCGCGTAGCGCCATCGTTCCCAGTCCGCTCCAGCCGCGCAAAAATTTCAAGGCCGAGGAACTCCACGAACTCGTCGACTCTATTAAAGAGCGCGGCATCATCCAGCCGCTCATCGTCCGGCTCGTCAACGGCAAGTACGAACTCATCGCCGGCGAACGCCGCTGGCGCGCCGCGGGCGAGGCGGGCCTCGACACGCTGCCCGTCATCGTGCGCGAGGCCAGCAACCGCGACGTGCTCGAACTCGCGCTCATCGAGAACCTCCAGCGCGCCGACCTCAATCCCATCGAGGAAGCCGAGGCCTATGCGCGCCTCATGAAGGAATTTTCGCTCACGCAGGAACAGGTCGCGCAGCAGGTCGGGAAGGGGAGGGTCGTCGTCGCCAACGCCGTGCGCCTGCTCGCGCTGCCGGAACAAATCCGCGCCTGGCTCGGCACCAACGACATCACCGTCGGCCACGCCAAGGCGCTGCTCGGCCTCGACACTGCGGACGAGCAACTCCTCGCCGCCGAGCGCGTGCGCAAGGAGAACCTCACCGTCCGCGCCACCGAGCGCCTTGTCGAGACCATGCGCGCCGGCACGCGCCCCGCGCGCAAGCGCAAGGTTGCCACGCCCGGCGGCGAGGCCATCTTCGCCGACCTCGAAAAGCGCCTCCAGCAGCACGTCGGCACGCGCGTCCGTATCACCGGCAAAGCCGACTCCGGCAAGATCGAGATCGAGTACTTCACGCCCGCGGACCTGAACCGCATCCTCGAGCTTCTGCGGCTGCCCTCCGCCTAATCTCTATATGGCTGCGTTAATCCGGTTCGCCCTCAGCAATTTCACGCTGACGCTTTTGCTCGCCGGTTTCATCAGTGCCGGCATCGCGCTGGCCCTCAAGCCGAAACCCCTGGCACAAGGCGCCGTTTCCGAAGCGCTGCTGGCGCACTTTCTCCTGTTTTCGATCGGGGTCAGCTATTTCTACAACTTCGTGGTGCACGTTTTCTTCGCAGAGACGGCGGCGCGTTTCATCGGCTGGGCCAACAGCCCCTTTCAATACGAAGTCGGATTTGCCAGCCTCGGCTTCGCGCTGGTCGGGTTGCTGGCCTTTCGCCGGGACGCGAGTTTGCGCCTGGCCGCCCTGCTCGGCCCCACCGCCTTCCTTTGGGGGGCGGCTGGAGGCCACATTGTTCAGATGGTCACCGAGCACAACTTCGCGCCTGGCAACGCGGGCGTGATTTTCTGGAGTGACATTGTCCTTCCGCTGATCGGCTGGGCTCTTTTCGCAGCGGCGTATCGCCGAAATCAGCCCCTGTCGGCAATAGATACTGCCCTTACTTAAATGTTTCGGGCAAACCGCCGATGGCAGAAAAGGCGGCTTTGGCCGTGAGGGTGGAGCGCGATAACCTCATAAATCTGTTGCGATTGCGAATTTCACCATTGAACATTTTAAGAATTTTCTATAAAAACGCATAATTATGGCCGACTCGACGCCCGAGGGTAAGGATCCAAACGCGCCAAAACGCGAAACGCTTCGCATCAGCCTTCCGCCCCGACCGCTGAAGCCAGCCACCGGCAAAATCACGCCGACGCCGCGCCCAAACGTCTCCGCGGCCACCACGCTGCCGATGCACACCTCGAGCCAGCTCGAGCCCGCTCCGAATACCCCCGGCGTCCCGCCTGCTTGGTCCACCGCCGTGACCAAGCCGATGCCCAGCATCTCGAAGGCCACGCCGCCGCCAGTACCGCCGACCGACGCGCCTCCCGCCAGGCCTTCCGCGCCCCCGCTCACCGGCGCGCCGCCTACCGCCAAGACCACGCCCCTTTTCCCGCCCAAGCCGCCGTCCGGTGGCGTCCACACGCTAGGCGCCACGCCGCCTCCCGCGGCAACCGCGCCGCCGCCGCCCATTCCGCCTCCGGTTGCGGCCGTTCCTCCGCCTCCCGCCGCAGTCTCGCCCAGCCTGCCGCCGCGTCCCGTACCGCCCGCGGCCGTTGAGCCGGATCTCGCCCACGAACTGCGCACGGCCTCGGGCCGTCTCGTTCCCGCGCCCGCACGCGTTATCGTGGCCAACCCGGCCGCCAAGGTTTTCGTTGAAAGCAAGCGCGTCTCGCCGGAAGGCATCGAGCCGGTGCCGCACCAGGCCCGTCCGCCGTCGCTGCCTGCCACGCAGGCCCTGGCGGGCGTCAAGCCGCTGCTCGCCCCGACGCCCGCGCCGAAAATCGCCTCCGCGCCACCGGCCGTTCCCACTCCGGCACCCGTTGCCGCGCCTGCGCCGGTTCCCGCGCCCGCTCCGGTCGCCAAGCCGACGCCTCCGCCTGTTTCCGCCGCCAAGCCCCCGCCGCTTCCTCCGCCCGTCACGGCCAGGGCGGTGACTCCGCCCGTTCCCACGCCTGCTCCTGTGGCACCGGCTGCTCCCGCTCCGACGCCCGCGGCTCCCGTTGTTGCTCCGCCGTCGATTCCAACTGTGCCGAAGACGGCTGCCTCGATTCCCGCGCCGCCCCCGCCGAAAACCGCCGCGCTGCCCAAGCCTCCCACCACCCCCGCGTCCCCGGTCAATCTGCCGCCTCCGCCGCCCAGCGCCCGGGCTACCCCGCCCGCGCCCGTACCGCCGCCAATTGCCGCAGCTCGTGCGCCCGTCGCACCTCCGCCCGTTCCCACGCCGCCTCCCATTGCTGCAGCACCGGCTGCGCTGCCCAAGCCCCCGGTCGTTCCGGTCAGTGTGCCTCCGCCGCCCAGCGCGCGGGCCATTCCGCCCGCGCCCATTCCACCGCCAATCGCGTCCGCGCCCGCTGCCACTCCACCCTCGTTGCCGAAGCCTTCGGTGCCGGCGCCCAGCGTGCCCAAGGCCGCGGAAGCCGCCGTTGTAGCCGGTGCGGCCGCCGCCGCCGCGACCACGGCAGCCGAGGTAGCCAAGGCTGTCATGGGCCCTGTCGTTACCAAGCCCATGCCGGCGCCCAGTTCCGTTACGCCTCCGCCGTCCGTTCCTGCGCCCGTCGCCGCTGCTCCTGTGGTTCCGGCGCCCGCGCCGGCCGCTATCGCGCCTTCGCCCACGACGCCCGCCGCACCCGTGCCTGTGGCGCAGGCCAAGACGGCCATCGCTCCCACCGGTAGCGCGCTCTTTTCCAGGCCGCCCACCGGCTCCGTTCCTTCCTCGGCCGGCGCCACGACACCCGCCGCGGAAAAGGGCGTGGCTCTCAAGCCGCCGACCGGTTCGGTTCCGGTCGTGCCCGCGCCGACGACCACGGTGCCCCTGAACGTCGCCCGCACGGTCCCGCCGGCCGCTTCTTCCGCGACCACGGTTCCGATTTCCGCTCTTAGGACCACGCCGACGACACCGCCCACGCCGGTTTCCTCGACCCCGACCCCGTCGCCGCTGCTCAAGCGCAAGACTGGTCCCATCCCCATCGTGCCCGCGCCGCTCAAGCGGCCGACCGCGCCCGTCCCGCTCACGCCGACCAGCGCCGCCCCGCCCCCCACGCCCATTGCGACTGCGCCGAAGCTCACGCCCGCACCCCTCGTCCCGGCCCCTCCCATTGCCAAGACGGTGGTCATGCCCCAGCCCTCCACCGCGAGGATCGAGGAGCCGCCCAAGGCTCCTCCCGCAGCCATTACCCCGGCCACGAGCAAAATCGAGGAAGCCCCGAAACCCGCGCCTCTGCTGCCCAAGGTTGCTGAAGCCGCGGCCGTCGTAGGCGCGGCGGCAATCGCCGCGGAAGTCGTGAAGGCTGTCGAAGCCAAACCGCCGACGCCCGTGCTTCCTCCGCCCACACCCGCCGCGGCCAAGCCGGTCACGCCTGCTCCCGCCGCTCAACCCGTGGTTCCCGCCACCAGCAAGATCGCGGAAGCTCCCAAGCCCGCATCCGTGGTTCCTGCTCCTGCCCCTGTTGCCGCCAAACCGTTCGCGCCTGCTCCGGTCACGCCGCCCGCCGCGCCTTCCACGAGCAAAATCGAGGAAGCGCCCAAGCCCGCGCCCGCCGCCCCAGCCAAGCCCGCCAGCGTCATGCCGGCCGTTGTCACCGCCGCCGCTGCCGGCGTGCTGGCCGAGACCGTCAACGAAGGACTGCTCACCAAGAAGAAAACCAGCCTGGTCGTGCCGCCTCCGCGCGTCTCACCCACCACCAGCATCACGACACCCCCTTCAACCGCAGCAACCCCCGCGACTCCTGCCACGCCGGAAGCCGCAGCCGTCCCAGCCAAAACGCAAGCCATGGATACACCTCCTCCTCCCGCCCCGGTCGGAACCCCCAAAGCTGGTCCGCCCCCACCCGTCACGCTGCCTACGCCGGGCGCAGTTGTGAAGCCGGGCATGCCGCCCGCCCCGGTGCTGCCCGGGGCCAAGGCGACCCCTCCCGCTCCCGTCATGCCGGTCAAGCCCGTC
>DASRSH010000034.1:0-5152 GCA_035656575.1 Opitutaceae bacterium | reverse complement strand
CGGGCCGATAGGCGTCCCAAAGGACGCGCCTCGGCTGCCAGGGCGGCAGGCCGCCCAGCCGGTCCGGAAACGCGCGCGGATCCCCAGCCAGCGGGAAGGCCTCGAGTGTCAGGACCGTGGAGGCCGTGTGGTGGCCGTGCGTGCCGCCCGGCTGGGGCGGAAAGCGCGTGATGATCACGTCCGGGCGGAACTGCCGGATCACGCGGAGCATGTCGATCAGGACTTCGGTCCGGTCCCAGCGCTTGAGCGTGTCGCGGTAGTCCTTGGAATATCCGAAATCGCGCGCCAGGGAGAAGAATTGCCGCCCCCCGTCCACGCCGCGGGCGGCGAGCAATTCCTGGGTGCGGATCACGCCGAGCTCGTCGCCGAATTCGCCGCCGATGAGGTTCTGGCCGCCCTCGCCCCGGTTCAGGGACAGGTAGCCGGTGCGGAAGCCCCGGCCCTGCGCGAAATAAGCAATGAGCTGCGTGTCCTCGTCGTCCGGATGGGCGGCCACGTACAGGACGGTGCCGGTCTGGCCGAGCTGGTGCAGGGCCTGGAGGATGGCGCTGGCGCTATACGGCACGGGGGGAGTCTGCGCGTTCAACGCGGTCATGCTGCACGCGGCCAGGAACGCCAGGGCCGCCCTCATTGCCCGAGTCTCGCCAGCAGGTCGTCATTCATCCGCAGGTAGCTGCTGTTCGGCCCGTCATTCTTCAGCGCCCCGGCGCGCGAGGCGCGGGCGGCCTCGGCCGCGCCGGCCTTGTCGCCCTGCTTCTCCAGGATTTCCGCCTTGAGGAACTGGGCCTCGAACGTGGCCGGAGTGTTGAGGGCGATCGCCGCGTTGGCCATCTGCAGGGCCTTGTCCAGGTCGGGGCCGTGCTGGAAGTAGAATGAGGCGGCGTTCAGGTAGAATCCGATCTTCTTGGGCCGGCCGTCCGCCAACGCGCGGTCGAGCTCGGCGGACACGACCGGCACGACGTCGACCGTCACGTGGATCGGCACGCGCGTGTGCTCCCAGGTGAGTTCGAGGTCGGCGCTGTCGTCGCGAATGTTCGCGAATTCAATCGTGAAGGTCTCCACCCGCTGCAGCAGCGCGGCCGGGCGCACGTCGAAACGCAGGAGGTCGCTGCGCGCGTCGTACCCGTAGGCGCCCCACAGATGCGTGTCCTTGTCCAGGATGATGGTCCAGACGTCCCGGCCGGGGATGGTATAGAGGGCGTATGTCCCCGGGGGCACCCGGTGTCCGTCCAGCTCGGCGGCGGTGCTGAACGAGATCTTGGTCGAGGCGTTCGCTCCCGTCCGCCACACGGCGCCATAAGGCACAATGCCGCCGAAGATGACGCGCCCTTTAACTCCCGGCCGCGAATACGCGATGTCGATGTCCGTCAGCCCCAGATGCTGCCGCAGGTCGCAGCCCGGGCTGGCTTCGGGAAACTCCACGCGCACCGCGGGGGCGGGCGCCGGCGACGGAGCGGCGGCGGGGGCGGGCGTTGCCGGCGCGGCGGCGGGAGCGGAGCCGGGAGCGGTGGCGCATCCGGCGAGGACCAGGCCGGCGGAAGCCAGCCCGCACAGCGCGGCCAGGGAGGTCGTTTTCATGGGGGAGAACAGACAGGGTGTCCCTTGACAGTGCGGCGGGCAAACCGTTATTCCCACAGGCCGTATGGACGCTGCACTCGACCAACCGGTGCTGGTGCTGAACCGCCTGTGGCAGGCGGTCAACGTCATCGGCGCGCGCCGGGCCTTTGCGCTGCTGGCCCGGGGGCACGCCCATGTCGTCCATCACCATGACGACGACTTCCGCACCTTTTCCATGCTGGACTGGCTGGACTTCTCCGCCGCCAATCCGCCGCTGGCCGACCTCGAAACGGTGCACACGCCCAGCCGGACGATCCGCCTGCCGCGCGTGATTCTGCTGACTTTCTTCGACAAGCTGCCCTGCAAGGAGCTGAAGCTGACGCGCAACAACGTCTTCGAGCGCGACAAGAACACCTGCCAGTACTGCGCCAAGGCGCTGCCCCGCGAACAGCTCAATCTCGATCACGTCATCCCGCGCAACCACGGGGGCCGGACCACCTGGGAAAACATCGTCTGCTCATGCATCCGGTGCAACACCCGCAAGGCGAACCGGCTGCCCCACGAGGCGGGCATGCGGCTGATCCGCAAGCCGGTCCGGCCCAAGTGGCGGCCGGTCATTTCCTTGGTTCTGGGGACCCAGCATCGCGAGATGTGGAAGGACTTCCTGGATCTGGCGTACTGGAACGTCGAGCTCGAAGACTGATCGCGAAGAGGGCCGCGGCGGCGAGGGTGTTGATGGCCCCCGTCGTCATCCGCCAGGGGCGCGGCACGCGCGAGGGCACGCAGATGATCGCGGCGGCTTCAAGCAGCAGCACCAGGGCGATGATGCGGACGGTGGCGGGCCGGTACACGGGAAGGGGCTAGGCTTTGACCAGCGGCAGGGTGATGCGGAAGGTCGTGCCCGCACCGGACGAGGACACGAGCTCCACGTCGCCATGGTGACTTTGCACCACGCGCTTGACCACCGCCAGCCCCAAACCGGTTCCGCCGGGGCGGCCGGACAGGAACGAGTCGAAGATGCGCGGGCGGATCGCCTCGGGAATGCCGCCGCCCGTATCCGACACCTCCAGCACCGCGGCGGGATGGCCGGATAGGGTGCCGGGGGTGGCCCGGATCAGGATCGAGCCGCCTTCCGGCATCGCCTGCATGGCGTTGAGCAGCAGATTGAGCAGCGCCTGGTGCAGCTGGCCCTTGTGGGCGTCGACGATCAGGGGCCGGGGCGGCGGCTCGAAGCGGGCGGCGACCTTGCCCGACGCGAACTTCAGGCGCATCAGGACCAGGGTGTCCTCGACGATGTCCGAAAGGGACACCCGCGTGTGCAGGCTCTCGGGAGCATGGCCGAAGCTCAGGACGCGGCCGACGATGGCCTCGAGCTGGTCCAGCTTTTCGGTGATGACGCGCACGTCGGTGCGCCGCGGATCCCCGTCCGGGAAATCCAGTCCGAGGCCGCCGTGCAGCAGCTTGAGCACCGTCAGCGGATTGCGGATTTCGTGGGCGATCTCGGCGGCGAGCAGCCCAAGGGTGGTGAGGCGCTCGCTCTTGCGGAGCGACTCCTCGCTCAGGAAAATGCGGGAGTAGAGGCGGGCGTTCTGGATCGCAACCGCGCCGAGGCTGGCCAGGGCCGAGCACAGCCGCTTCTCGTCGTTGTCGAAGCGGTGCACCCGGTCGAGAAAGACGGTGAGCGCGCCGATCGGCTCCTGTTCGGAGAGGAGGGGGGCGACGATGGCGGCGTGCAGCGGCAGGCCGCGGGGCACGTCGGTCAGGTCGTGGTATTCGGGGGACTGGAGGTCGAGGAACGCGACCGTCTTGTGCGTGCGAATCGCGCTGGAGACCAGGCTGACGTCGACCGGCACGTCGGGGAACGCCGGCGCGCCGGGAGCCGCGGCCGTGAACGAGACGATGCGCACGGTGTCGTTGCCGGGACTGTGCAGGTGGAGGGCGGCCTGGGCGCCGGAGAAGAGCTGGCTGGCGTGGCGGGTCAGGGTGCCGCACAGCTCGTGCTCCTCGAGCTTGGCCACGAGGGTCTGGCCGGTGGCGAGGAGGGTCTCCAATTGGCCCGCCTTGGCGCGCAAGTGCCCCAGCTCCCAAAGCCGCTTGAGGACGCGGCCGGCCTCGTCGGCCAGCAGCACGAGCTGGTCGAGCTCGGCCTCGCCGAAGGCGCCGGGATGCGGGGCGTCGAGGGAGATCACCCCCAGGATGTCGCCTTCGGGGGTGCGCAGGGGTGCGGCCATCTGGCAGAGGACCCCGGGCGCCAGGGCGCGGTAGCGGGAATCCTGGCGGGTGTCGGCGGCCAGAACCGGGCGGCCGTGAAGGGCGGCCCAGCCGGGCAGCCCCTGCGCCGGGCCGGCAGGCGCATCGCCGGCTGGGACGGGGCCGATGGCCGACTCGATTTCGAGCCGGCCGGTGTCCGGATTGACCAGGCTGATGGCGCCGCCGGGCGCGCTCAGCTCGTTGGCGATGATGCGGAGAATGCGCGGCAGCGCCGCATCGGCGTCGTCGAGGCGGGTCGCGAGCGTCGCTATCTCCAGCAGCGCGGACACGAGCGGCTAGGCCGTCGTCACGGGGAGCGGGACGACCACGTCGGCCAGGGCGTCGCGCAGCGCATGCAGGCGCTCCGTGTCTTCCACGGCCTCGTGGTTGTCGCTTTCGATGTAAAAGGTATCAATGGCCACGCCGCGTTCGGTGCCGATGCGGGCGAAGGTGATGTCGAAGCCGTGATCGGAGATCGTCTTGGCCAGGCGGTAGAGCAGCCCGAGCTGGTCGCGGGCCTGGACTTCGACGATCGTCCGCTGCATCGAGAGTTCGTGGTACACCTCCGCGGTCGGGGGGAAGGAGCTGTGGAGGGCGTCGTGGTTGGTCGTGGAGAGATAGCGGGTGGCGGCGATCTTTTTCGCCTGGGCCACGATGTCCGGATAAAGATCCTTGTTCGAGACCAGCGCCGCCTCGATGTTGCGCGCGAAGGACTCCTGCGCCGAGGTGCTCTGGACGGCGCCGCGGCCCGGCTCGACGACGTAAAAGGTGTCGATCGCGATGTGGTCCGAGCGGGAGATGACCTTGGCGCCGAGGATGTTCAGCCCGGCGACGCTGAAGGCCCCGGCCAGCTTGTAGAACAGGCCGGCGCGGTCCCAGGTGACGACGTTGACCACGGTGAGCGAGCGGTTGACGTCGTCGCGCCACTCGATGACGGGGCGCAGCGAACCGACCGAATCCGCGGCGGTGATCGACTTGAGCAGGCGGTTCACCATCTGGATGTGCAGCCCCACCTCGGCGATGTCCGTATGGACGAAGTAACGGTCGGGCAGCAGGTTGAAATGCGCCGCGATCTCGTCGTCGCTGATTCCGGGCATCCTTTGGGCGATCAGTTCCTGCTGGGTCATTTGTTTTTTCGCCTGGTGGCGGGCCTCCAGGGCTTCGCCGTGTTTGAATTGTTCAAGCGTAGCCCGATACAGTTTGGTGTGAAGCGTATCCTTATAGCTGTTCCAGAGATCCTGGGAGGTTCCGCGCGAGTCGCAAAAAGTGTGGACGTAGAGATTCCGAAGGCGTTCCGGGTCCTCCACGATTTGGGCGAATGCGGCTGCGCTGCGCGGATCATCGA
>DASRSH010000033.1:0-1628 GCA_035656575.1 Opitutaceae bacterium | reverse complement strand
GTTCCCGCAGGTGGTCGATTGCGGCGCGATGCCTGAGACCCGGATCGGCATTTCGGGGTGGACCTACCCGCCCTGGCGCGGGGTGTTTTATCCGCGGGGGCTGCCGCAGCGCGAGGAATTGGCCTTCGCCTCGCGGCAGGTGAATTCGATCGAGATCAACGGCACGTTCTATTCGCTGCAGAAGCCGGCCAGCTATGCAGCCTGGGCGCGCCAGACGCCCCCGGGATTCCGCTTCGCGGTCAAGGGGCCGCGGTTCATCACCCACGTGCGGCGCCTCCGCGATCCCCGGCTCCCCCTGGCCAATTTCTTCGCCTCGGGCGTCCTGGCGCTCGGCGCCAAGCTCGGGCCGATCCTGTGGCAGCTTCCGCCCAGCTTCCGCTACGATCCCGGCCGGATCGAGGCGTTTCTCGCCCTGCTGCCGCGCGACACGCACGCCGCGGGGCGGCTGGCGCGCGGTCACGATGATCATGTCGCGCGCGCGTGGCTCCGGCCGGGCCCGCGCCGCCGCCTGCGCCATGCCCTGGAAGTGCGCCATGCGTCGTTCGAAACTCCGGAGTTCATCGCGCAATTGCGCCGCCATCGCGTCGCCCTCGTCATTGCGGACACGGCCGGACGGTGGCCGTACCTGGAGGACATCACGGCCGACTTTGTCTACCTGCGCCTGCACGGGGACGAGCGGATCTACGTCAGCGGCTACACGCCGGCCGCCCTGCGGCGCTGGGCCGTGCGAATCGCGGCATGGCGAAACGGCGGGGCCCCAGCGGGAACCCGCAGGGTGGGACCGGCGTCCAAGGCCCGCAAAGGCGGCAGGAACATCTACGTCTATTTCGACAACGACGTGAAGACGCGCGCCCCGTTCGACGCCATTGCGCTCGCCCGGCGGCTGCGGCCTTCCTCCTCCGCCGGTCATTAACCCGAAGGAGAATGCCATGAACGATAAGCTCAAGAACAAGCGGATTGCCATCCTCGTCACGGATGGCTTCGAGCAGGCGGAGCTCGAACAGCCCAAACAGGCGCTGGATGAAGCGGGCGCCCAAACCGAAATCGTGTCGCCCAAGGACGAGGAAGTCGTCGCCTGGGACGAGACGGATTTCGGAGACAAGTTCGACGTGGACGTGAAGCTGAAGGACGCGGATGCGGGCGACTACGACGCCCTGCTCCTGCCCGGAGGCGTGATGAACCCCGACAAGCTGCGGCTGCTGCCGGAGGCGGTCGAATTCGTGCGGGCGTTTTTCGCCGCCGGCAAGCCGGTGGCGGCGATCTGCCACGGGCCGCAGCTGCTGATCGAGGCCGACCTCGTGCGCGGGCGCAAGCTGACCTCGTTTCCGTCCTTGCGGCGCGACCTGATCAACGCCGGGGCCCAATGGGTCGATGAGGAGGTCGTGACCGACCAGGGCCTGGTCACGAGCCGCAAGCCCGCGGACATTCCGCGCTTCAACGAGAAGATGATCGAGGAATTCGGAGAGGGCTTCCATGCCGGCCAGCAGCGCAGCGCCGAACAGGCGCGTGAGCACGCCGAAGCCGAAACGGCGCACCGCAGTTGAGTACGTCGAGCCGATGAAGGCCCTGGGGGTGGCTGAACTGCCCCCCGGGCCCTGGCTGACGGAAATCAAGTTCGACGGCTACCG
>DASRSH010000032.1:0-29619 GCA_035656575.1 Opitutaceae bacterium | reverse complement strand
ATGACCGCATTGGCATTCAGCGAGCCCGCATAGTAGAACTGGTTCGTCGCGTTATCGAGGAAGAAGCGCACCGTCCAGTGCCGGTTCAGCTGGTAGCTCGCCGTCAGGTTGAGCAGCCCGTACGCCGGCAGGTAGAAGCTGGGCTGTTCCGGAATTTCATTCGTGGTCGTGCTGGCCGCGGTGACGCCCGAGGCGCTGTCGCCGGCGGCCTTGCCCTGGTAGACGTAGCCGACGCCGAGCGAAAGCCCCTTGAGCTGGCCGTCGAGGAAGCGGTAGTTGAGGTACACGGCGCCGTAGTGCTCCGGATCGGCGCGGAAGCGCACGTCATACGGGCTGCGGTTCGTCATCTGCGACCAGCTGCCCAGGAGCGACAGGTTGGGGGTGATCGCGGTGTTGAACTCGAACTCCCAGCCGCGGGCGATGCGGTCCGAATAGATGTTCGGGGGCGACACCGTCGGAGGCGGCACGGAGAAAAGCGCGGGATTCACGATCGCGTTGTTGGTTTGATAGAGCTGGAAGTAGGTGACCGAGGCCGTGGCCCGGCCGTTGAGGAACTTGAGCCGGAAGCCGGCCTGGTCCTGCTTGCCCGACTGCAGCTGCGGCGGATTGGGATTGATCGCCGTGGGCGGGGAGGGCGGGGAGATCTGGGCGGCGTCGGCGGAGTGGCTGTAAAACAGGGACAGGAAGTCCACCGGCACGTAGTCGACCCCGTAGTTCACGAACGTCGGGTTGGGATGGGATTGCGAGGCGACGCCGGAGAGGTAGTTGGTGACGTCCTCGTAAAACCAGGTCGGAACCACGCTGGCATTGGCCAGCAGGTGGTCATTGAAGAACGAGAGCCGCTCGTTGACGTACACCTGCTCCCAATTGCCGATGACGTCCTGGTCGGTGACGGGCTTGGTGGAGGGCGTCCATTCCGCCGCCGGAATGTCGTAGATGTTGATCGGCGCATTGGTCGCGCTATAGCCCCAGATCTGGGTATGGAAGACTTCGGCCGCGGCGCCCGCGATAGTCTCGGTGCCCACCCCGTTGAAGTTCTTGCGGTAGACCCAGTCGTTCTGGATGTCGAGGTAGTGGTCGAGATCGTTGGTCGGCGACTGGCTCAGGGCATAGTTCGGCGAAATCGCCGGCGCCGGGCTCGAGGTGAAACCCGTCGCCGCGGTGCCCGACCAGACCAGACCCGGCGTCCACAGGCCGGTCAGGGGGTCGTAGCCGCCCCCCGCGTTGCCGGTCAGGTTCCACTGGTTGTTCGTCTCCCAGTCCCACAGGTACCGGGCCGCCAGCCGCACGGAAAGGTTGTCGTTCAGGTTGGAGGTGAAAAGCGCGCGGTAAATCATCCGGTTCGAGTGGTTGGCCGAACTGGGGTCGTCGATGTTGTCCGCATAGGGCGTCTCGTAGTCGTTCAGCCCGGGAAGGATCTGGATCGTGTCGGAGATGCTCCGGGTCGCCGGGTTGATGGGGATGCCGAGGTAATTGTAGGCCGTGCCCCAGAAATAGGTCGCGTGCAGCAGCAGCTGGGAATTGTCCCCGAACTTGAACAGGACCGAAGGCATGGCGGCGACGCTCTCATGGTAGCCCTGGTTGTCGCCCTGGGTGGCGTCGATCACGCTGGCCACGACGCGAAAGGCGGTCGTGGGATTGAGCATCTGGTTCACGTCGATGCTCCCGGAATTGGTGTCGTATTCGCCGAACTGGACGGTCGCGCTCCCGAAATTGGCGAACTGCGCCGTCTTGCTCACCAGATTGAGCGTGCCGCCCGGGCTGCCGTTGGGGGCGAGGAGCGAATCGGGCCCGCGCACGAACTCGATGCTCTCGTAGAGCGCGGGATCGTCCTTGACCACCGACTGCACCGTATCGAATCCGTCGATATCGGGGTTGGACACCTGGAACCCGCGGATCGACACCCGGTCGCCCGCGATCTGCGAGCTGTTGTTGGCGATGCCGGCCAGATACTTCACCGCGTTGAACGTGTCGCGCGGGTCGGTGTCCTGCATGAACTGCTGCGTGACGATCGAGACGTCGTCGGTGGAGGTGAAGAGGTTCTCCGCGATGCGGCCGCCGGACAGGCCCTGCAGGACCTGGTAGGGGCCGGCGCTGGCGGCCGTGACCTGGAAGGGGCTGAGAACGACGGTATCATCGGAAGGAGCGGCGGGCGAGGTTTGGCCGCGCAGGGACCAGGGCAAGGCGGCGGCCAGCACGGCCAGCGCCCGCGACAGATGACGGGAGTGCATGTGTGGGATGGAACTGAGGTAACGGGTGGTTTTTTACCGGAACGGCAGTTTTGCTAAATGGTTTTAGCAAGCGGTCAAGCCCGAACCCCGCCGAGCGGCGAAGTTCACCCGCGGCGCGTCGATTCCCGCAGGAAGACCGAGGGCACCACCAGGATTTCCCGGGTGGCCTCGGGTTCGCCCCGGAGCAGCCGGAAGAGCAGCGGCACGGCCTGGGCCACCATGGCGTCGTTCGCGCCGGCCAGCGTCGAGAGGGGCGGGGAGAAGAATTCCGCCAGCTCGTAGTCGCCCACGCCGACCACCGCGATGTCGTGGGGAATGCGCTTGCCGGCGGTGGAGATGGCGCGGTAGGCGCCGACCGCCAGGCTGTCGGTCACGGTGAAGACGCCGTCGCAGGGCCGCCGCCGCGACAAGTGCCCGGTCAGTGTCATCGCCGCGGAAGCCGGGCGCAGGTCCGCGCATTCCAGGGCGATCGCCTTGCGGCCCAAGGCCTCCTGGATGCCCCGCTTGAAGGCCGCGACCCGCTCGGCGGTGGCCTGGGTGAGCATGCGGCCATGGAGGACGACGGGGTGGCGGCAGCCGATTTCCACCAGGACTTCGGCGGAGCGCCGCCCGACCACGTCGGGCACCTCCAGGACGCAGCACAGATTCGGTATCCGGCGCCCGAGCACGACGGCGGCGTAGGGGAACTGGGCCGAGGCCAGGAATTCGTCGTCGGCCGGCAGGGTGTTCGTGATGATCACCCCGTGGTAGCGGTTGCCGTCCAGCAGCCCGGGCTTTTCACGCAGCCGGCCGGCGTGAAACATCTCGATGCCGACGGCAAAGCGGGTGTGCGCATTGGTCTCGGCGTCCGCGGCCTTCTGCAGCGCCTGCAGCGCCTGGCTCACGATCGGCAGAGGGGCCTCGAACGAGGTCAGGATCGCCAAGTCGATCTGGCGCATGGCGGGCGGATGCGCGCGCAGCCGGCGCCCCGCCATGTTGGGCACGTAGCCGAGCGTGCGGGCCGCCTCCCGCACCCGCTTGGCCGATTCCTCCGAAATGCGCCGCTCGACATGCCGGTTGGCCAGGACGGACGACACGGCCGCCGGCGACATGCCGACGTATTCGGCAATCTGGTAGATGGTGACGACGGTCTTGCTTCCGGGCTTGAGCCCCATGCGGCAGGCTGCCTATCGCCTTCCGGCGCGGGAAACGCAAGCGAAACGGCGGCCCGCGCGGAAATTAGCCCTGGAAGGCCGGCCCACCTGGGCCGGGGTGCCGCTGGGAGTGAGACCGGGGATTGCCATCCGCCAGCCTATGCCCAGATTGGCCGGATGGCCACGATTTATGAGACGCTGCGCGCCGACATCGTCACCGCGATGAAGGCGCGCGACCAGGCGACGGCGACGACGCTGCGCACCAATGACGCGGCGATCCAGCGCGCGGCGATGGACCAGAACAAGCCGATCGACGACGCGCTCGTCGTCGCGACCCTGCGCAAGTCGGTGAAGAACCTGGCCGACGCCCGCGAGGAGTTCGCGCGCGGCGGGCGCCAGGACTTGGTCGCGGCCAACGACGCCGAGATCCGGCTCCTCGAAAAGTACCTCCCCCGGCAGCTCGACGCCGCCAAGCTCGACGAACTGATCGCCGAGGCCATCCGCGAAACCGGCGCCCAAACCAAGAAGGACATGGGCAAGGTGATCGGCGCCCTGAAAAAGCGCCCCGAGGCCGGACTGATCGACTTCGCCGCCGCGAGCAAGGCGATCGGCGCGAAGCTGCCGTAGCCCGGGGGTGGGGAGGGTGTGGCAGCGGCGTCCTCGCCGCTGGCCGGTGAGTTGAAGGGGCGGGACGCCGCCGCCACCTTTGCCGGATTGAGTTTTCCGTCCCGGGCCCCAGCCTGGGCCGCGTGCCGTTCACGCCGATCGAGCTGAGATTTGGACTCCTGCTCCTTCTGCTGCTGGCGGGAACGTGGCTCGTGGCGCAACTGGCCCGATCCGGCCAAGCCGCCCCCGGGCGGGGGAGGGCCCTCTCCCAGGGGTTGGTCTATGCCGCCGCGTACGCCGCCTGCGTGCTTCCGGCTCCCGCCATGCTGGCGGTGCTGAGCCTCGTGGGCATGCAGATGGTCCGGGAGTGGATGGCGGCGCTCGCGCCGGTCGCGGCCGCTCCCGTCCCCCGGCTCCTGGCGGTTCTGGCGGCGCTCGCCGCGCCCTGGCTCCTATACTCTTGCGCGCCCCGGAACGCGGAGACGGTGGTCGCCCTGGCCGCGCTGGCGGTTTTCGGTCTGCTGCTCGGCGATCGTTCGTGGCCCAGGGCCGCTGCGTTCGTCCCCGCCGTCGTGTGCGCCGCCTGTTCGGCCCTCGCCTTCGATGCCTTCGCGGGCCTGCGGCGCCTCCCCGGGGGCGCCCGCCTCTGCCTGTTCGCCTTTTTTGTCGTGAATGTCGGCGACACGGCGGCCTACGTGTGCGGCAAGCTCGCGGGACGGCGCCGGCTGGCTCCGCGCATCAGCCCGGGCAAGACCGTCGAAGGCGCCCTGGGTTCGCTCGGCGCCGCCGTGCTGGCCGGATTCGTTTTCGATCGGGCGCTCGCCCTGCACCAGGGCGCGGCCTTCGTCCTGGGCGCCGCGGTCCTGCTCAATCTTCTCGGCCTGGCCGGCGACTTGCTGACCTCCCGGGTGAAGCGCCGCGTGGGGATCAAGGACTTTGGCGCGGTGCTGCCCGGCCACGGCGGAGTCCTGGACCGGCTCGATAGCTGCCTGTTGGCGGTGCCGGCCTTCCTGATTCTGGTGCGCATGCCGCTCTGACCTATCCGCCATGCGCCCCCCGCGGATCCAGCGCTTTTACGGCGCGTTCTTCCTCGCGGCGCTGATGCGCCGGATGCTCAGCTACCTCGTCATCGTGTACGGATTCCAGTCGCTCGGCGGCGGGGGCTGGTCCGGGCTGCTCTACTTCTGCGTCTTTG
Organism: Opitutaceae bacterium; assembly: GCA_035656575.1. GTDB lineage: Bacteria > Verrucomicrobiota > Verrucomicrobiia > Opitutales > Opitutaceae > Palsa-1447. The sequence goes on along the minus strand of DASRSH010000032.1, from coordinate 24,454 downwards.
CCCCCTATCTGCTGCTCGGCCTCTACGCGGGAGTGATCGTCGATCGCAGTTCGAAGCGCCGGAGCCTGACGCTCGCGCTGGCGGCCGCGGAAGGGATCTTCCTGGCGATCGCGGCGGCGGCGGCCGACGATTGGTTCGGCTGGGCGCGCCAGCGCGGCGCGCTGCTGTGCGCCGGCACGTTTTTGTACGGCCTGGATTACGCCCTCATTTATCCCTGCTTTCTCGCGGCCCTGCCCCAGTTCGTGAAGCGCGAGGAGATCGGCAAGGCGACGATCACGATCAACGTCCTCTCCACCGTGGCGCTGGCGTATGCGCCCCTGCTCGTCGGCGTGCTCCGCACCCGGCTGGAGTGGGGCGCCCTGTTCGGGACGCTGGCCCTCGGCAGCGCCGCGGCCTGGCTGCTCGCGGTCCGATCCGGAGTGGCTGCAGGCGAAACGTCGGCCGGATCGGTGTCGGATTGGGAGAGCCTGAAGGAACTCTTTCATTTCAGCCGCGGGCAGCGCCGGCTGGCCCACGTGTTCGTATGCGCCGCGCTCTTTTGCCTGTTCATGGTCGGACCGCTGGAGGTGCTGCTTCCGAATCTGCTCGAGCGCGGATTCGGGTTTGCGCCCTTTCCCGCGGGCCTGTTCATCGCAATCGGCGGGACCGGCCTGGTGGCGGGTTCGGCGCTCGCCTTGGCGGTGATCGGCCGCGGGCGGCCGGAATATTGGCTTTCGGCCTGCGCGATCGCTTCTTCGGTGCTCATGGTCCTTTCGGTGCACGCCTCGCGCCCTCTCCTGGGCGCGATTCTGTTCCTCAGCGGCGCGTTCGCGGGGGTGTTCAGCTCGCTGGTCATCGCGCACGTCCAATCCTGGGCTCCGGATGCGCTGCGCGGGCGGGTGATGGGGCTCTTCGCCCTGATCATGGGCGGGGTGCCGAGCCTCGGCGGCCTCGGCGCCGGGCTGGTCGCCGACCGCTGCGGGGTGGGCGCGGCCGTCGAAGGGGCGTTTGGCCTGGCGGTCGTGCTGTTCGCGTTCGCGGCGGCGGCCGCCCCTCGGCTCCGGTCAGCGGCCGCCGCCTAGGAACCGGGCGAGCGCCGCCCATTCAGGATCGGAAGCGGCGGAGCCTGCCGGCTCCGCGCCGGCCACGAGCCGCAGCAGCGCTTCGGTCCGCTCCGAGCGGTCCTCCATCTGCTGCAGGCACGCCAGCAACACGGCCGCCGCCGGAGCGACCTGCCGCCCGCGTTCCAGCGCCTGCACGCGCGCGGCAAACGCGGCGTCCGGCGCCGCGGGCGTTTCCTCCGTCAGCGGCGCGCCCAGCCCGTTGAGCGCGCGGCACACCGCCGCCTTGCGTTCGAGCAAATTGAGCGGCCGCAGCCGTTCAGGCGGAATGGCTGCGCCGATATGGTAGTGCTGGCGGCCAAACCCGATGGGAAACTCCAGCCGCTCCTTCGCCGGTTCGCGCGGCAGGCCGCCGGAAAACCGCACGGGCCGGATGGGCAGGCCGTGGCGCAGGGCCAGGTCCAGAAACGCCGAACTGACGGACTCCACCGGCTCCCCGGCCCGCAGCGACCGCGTGCCCTGGACATGGGCGAGGAGCGAGCAGGGCTGCTCCGCCAACCCGGCGGTAAATTCCTCCAGGATTTCCAACAGCCGCTTCTGGTCGGAGCGGTCGAACAGCAGGAGCGCCTCGCGCCCCAGCGACCGGCGAATCATGCCATTGATGGCCGCCATCCAGCCGTCGCGGTGCTCCACCTTGGCGACGGCGCGGCACGGAATGCCCGTCGCGGCATCAACCAGGGCGATGAACAGCATCGATTCGATGGCGACCTGATGGTTGGCCAGATAGAGGCAGGGCCGGGAAACTTCCGCGGCGAAGGCTTCGGGGTCGTCGATCGTCAGCCCCGACACGAATTGCAGGGCGCTGGCCTGAAAGAGGTCCTGCAGCACTTCGGCCCGATTTCCAATGCGGCGCGCCAGCGCGCGCTTGAGCTCCCCGGGATGAAACGCCCCCGGAGCCGGCCGGGCGGGGACATGGCGCACGCGGGTTCCGATCCGCGCCAAATGATAGATTTTCCGCCCATCGACCCACAGCCGCCCCTCGGCGACGAAGGCGGTTCCCCCCGGTCCCGGAGTCCGTTCGAGAATCTCGATCTCGAATTCCACCTGGGTGTGATGGGGCAGCACCTGCCCCCGGTATTTCCACTCCGCCTGCGCGCCCAAGAGCACCGACTCGAAGCTCAGGCGCATTCCCGCCGGCGCCGGCTCCGTCTCGGCGATGAACAGCTTGAGCAGCTGCAGGAGCGATTCCACGCCGATCGATCCCGGCTGCACGGGATCCTGGAAGAAATGCGCCTTGAAGGTCCAATCGCCTTTGCTCACCGCCTTTTCGGCCCGGGCGTAGCCCAGCCCGTTGCGGCCGAGCGCGGGCCAGATTCCCGCCAGCCGGTCGAGCCGCGCGAGCCGGCCGCGCGGCAGGGCGTAGCCCGAAGCCGGAACGAACGTGGCCAGATCGACGCCGCGGTTGGGCGGAAGCGCCAGGCTGCGGCGCTCGTCGTCGGTCGGAGGCAAGCCGCGCGTGTCGCTGAGGGCCTTGGGGGTGAAGAAGCCAAAGCTGGTCTCGCAGGCAAACAGGTCCTCGCCCGCCAGGGAGCACGCCACGGCGAAACGCAAGATGATCTGCGGGCCCAGCGCGACGATGGACTTCAGTTCCACCCGTGTCGTGATCGTGCCATCGCCGGGCCGGATCTCGCGCTGCAGCGTGCCGGCCCCGTCCAGGTTTCGATAGAGCGGCTCCCAGGCGGCGGCCGCGGGATCGAGCACATAGGTGGCGAGCCAGCCGCAGGGTTGGAGCGCCGTCTCCAAAAGCACACAGAAGGGCATCACCGGCTCGGAGTTCTCCGCAAAATACCACGCATCCGGAGGAATGTCGTAGAGCATCTCCACCGCGGCGGGCGCCCGCATCGACCCCGGTTCGCCGGCGACGCGGGCGACCCGAGTGCAGAAGTGGTACGGCGGACCTGGCAGGCGCGGCGAACGGCCATGTTCGAGGAACGGACGGAAGGCGGGGCCGAAGGCGTCGAGCGGGCTGCCGAAGGCGCAGGCGAGGAGCGAGGCGTGATCGAGCTCGAGTTCGCCGATGCGGGCCACCAGCCGGGAGTCGGCGGTCCGCAGCGCGGAGCGAGGCGTGCTGGAAAGCGGATAATCGCGCACCAGGCGCAAAGCCAGGCGCTCGCACTTGAACGCCTTGAGCCCATCCACGGTGCAAAGGACGTGGGCGGCCAGCGTGGGCCGCCCGTCGACCAACCCGCACTCGTCGACGAAGACCTCGTAGACCAGTTCCCGCGACTGCGGGGTCGCCTGGCCGCGGCACACAAAGGTGTAGCGCGCGTCGGTCACCGGCTCGAAGCGCCAGCCGTCGCGGTCCAGCGTGTAGCCGAGCGCCGCCAGATAGAACGCCATCGCCTGCAGGCAGCCTTCGGCCATGAGCGTCCCGGGCATGCAGGGGTCGTTCTTGAAGTGGCCCGCGAAGAACCAGTCGTCCGCAGAGAGCGGGCGCTCGGCGCGCAGCCACCCCCGGCCCGCCGGGCCGCCCCGCGGGTCGAACGCGGTCACGGCGCCGATGAGGTTTCCGGAGCCCGATTGGATCGCGGGCGTGCGCGTGTGCATGGCCGCGGCGTCGAACTCGGCGCCAAAGCAGGCCGCAAGTTCCCCCGCTGCGAACGCTTCGACCTCGCTGGCCGAAAAGGCCCGCTTCCCGGACGGCCGCGGCGGAGGGTCGAGGCGGCCCGGCTCGGCGTAGGGCGCTTCCGCGGCCGACCAGATCACCCCGCCCGACCCAGCCAGCTCTTCCGGAGTGAAGAATCCGGCCTGGCCGTGGCGCACGGAAATCCGTGTCCGCCCGCCGATCCGGCAGTCGTAGTGGAAAAAGAACAGCCGCACGTCGCCCTGGCGGGCATGGCCGTCGACATGGATTTGGTAGCACAGCGTCTCGCCCGGACAGGGCAGGGAATCGTGAAAGACCAGCTCGCAGCCGAGCAGGCGGTACGCCCGCTGGCCCCGGTTGAGCCGGTCGGCGCCCAGCCAGGAGATGAGCAGAAGGTCCGCCTGTCCTGCCTCGATGAAGATGCCGGCCGGCATGCGGCCGTGATGCAGGTACCAGCTGTCTTCGCGCACGTCGGTTTCGGTCCAGACGATGCCCCGGCCCATCGAGCCGGGCTCCCCCGCGATGCCCGTCACCCGGTCGCAGAGCAGCAGAGGCGGCTCCGGCATCCGCACCTGGATGGGATAGTCGTCCTGATCCGCGAATTGCGGGCCGAACACCGAGGAGATCTTTCCCCCCGCGAGAATTTCCAGCTGCGCCCGGCTCCAGGCGGGCCCCGTGGGAGGAAGAGCGGGGGAGGGCGTCCACTCCGCCTCCCGCGCGCCCCGGCGCTCCGGCCCTGCCGGGACAAGCGCCGGAGCGCTCAAACGGGACTGAAGCGCGATCAGGGCGGCCTGCGCTTCCTGCTGACGAAGCAAAAGGTCCCGCTGCGCCTGGAGCAGCCGTTCATGCCAGGGAGCTGCGGTGGTCTCCGGCGGCGAGGCTTTGCCGCGGCCGAGAGCCGCCGTGGCGGCCACGGCGAGGAGGGGAGGCGCGGCGGGCACCTGCCGAGGTTCGGCATCCTCGAGGCGGGGCAGCCGCACGGGGGAGCGCCGCAGCGGCACGCGAAGCGTTCGGTTGGACGGAGCGCCGTCCTGCGGCCGCGTCCAGCGGGAGAGGTCCACCGCCACGCCCGCCGCCCACAGCCGGGCGGCGGCGTCGGCCGCTTGCAGCAGCGAGGAACGCCCTGGCGCGTCCAGCGCCACCGCCAGGTGCGGCCGGGAACCCAGGATGGCGCCGATCGCCTGCGTGAGCTGCGCGCGGGGGCCATGCTCAACGAAGATGCGAACGCCGTCGCTCCAGGCGCGTTCGATCACCCGGGGAAAGTCCACTGTCTGCAGCGCCTGGCCGGTGAGCGCTTCGGCCACAGCCGCGGTGTCCGGCGCATAGCTGCCGCCCAGGTAGTTCGAATACAGCCGCGGGCCGGCGCCCGGCGACACCGGCCGCGTGTGGATCCGCCGCCAGGCCTCGGCGAACGGCGCCACGGCCGGGCAGTGGACGGCGATGTCATGGCCGAGCGGCGACGCGGGCGCGCCGAGGGCGGCGAGCACTCGGCGGCAGGCCGCCCGGTCGCCCGCGAGGACGCATTCGGCGGGGGCCTGAACGATAGTCAGATAACAGCGCTCCTCGGCGGCCACGGCGGCGCGCACGCGGGCCGCCGGGGCCCGCACCACCCAGTTTTCCCACTCGATCCGCTCGCCCGCCTTCACGCCCCAGTGTTCGCGCACGCTTTGGAAGTCACCGCCGAGATGGCGGGTATACAGTTCGCTGCGGCTCAATTCTCCGAGCAGCGCGTCCATGTCGCCCCACCGCCCCAAGGCAAAGAGCGCGTTGGTTTCCCCGGAGGACAGGCCCAACGCGGCGTCCGGGCGCAGCCCGAGGATCCTTTGGCTCAGTTGGGCGTGGACCTGGCAGAGAAATGAGGCGCCCGCCAGTTGCGCCAGCGGGTCCCCGCGGCGGGGAGAGGAGGCCTCGAACACCCAGCCCGCGGCATTCTCCGGATCCCGCAGCGCATCGAGGTTTTCCCAAGTCTCGGGCAGCGCGACCAAAAGTTCGCGGCCCATGCCCGGATAGGCCGCGGCCGCGCCGGTGAAGGCGAAGGCCAGTTCGCCGCCCACGGGAGCGCCAAAGAAATGGATGCCCACCGGGGGCGGAGCCGGCGAAGTCCCGGCGCGGGCCAACCAGGCGCGCGCCTCTTCCCGCCGGCCGCGCCCGGCCGCCCCGGGTTCAATCCAGGCAATCCGGCAGGGCCCGTCGCCCCCCATCTCGCCCAGGTCGAGGCGGCGGCGGAGATCATCCGGCGAGGTTCCCGCGCAGGCTGCCACCTGGGGCAGCGGCAGAAACCCCGGCCCGCCGCGCGCAGCCCGCAGAGCGGCGAAGGGCGCTGCGGGCGCGCTGCGCGATAGGCGGGGGACGAGGCGGCAGCCTGCGGCGTCCCAACGGGCTCCGTGCCGCCGGGCAATCAGCTCCGCGGCGAAGTCGAGCAGTCCGGACGCGGCGTGCGCATGGCCGAAGAGGGCGGCCACGCCGGACAGCGGCGTCGGCCCGATTCCGCCGCCGCCGGCGAGGTCGATCTCCGCCAGCACCGGATCGCCTGCCCGTTCCGCTTCAGCCCGGGTCTTGAGCACGAGAACGACCGCGGCGTCGCCCGTCTTTTCGATGCCAAGATATTGCCGGGCCGCCCATTCATGGCAGGCCTCGCGGCAGAGGTCCACCGCGCCGACCACGGCGGAAGTGATTTCGCCCCGAGCGAGCGCGGCCGCCGCCAGCGAAAGGGCGACCAGGCCCGACTCCTCCTCCGCCGAAACCGTGAAGCCCTGGCCGCGGAGGTTGTGGGCATGATTCAGCCGGTTGGCCGGGATGTTCGGCATCGTGCCCACGACGTCGGCCGGCTCCATCACCTCCTGAATGGCGTTTCGGGCCGCGGCCAGCCAGGACTCGCTCGGCGCATGGCCGGATTCCCGCAGCCGGTCCGCGAGCCGCGCCCGCAGCGCATGCCGGTTGATCTCCGCATCGGCCTGCATGCCGATGAACACGCCGGCCGATGCGCCGTCCAGTTCGGCCACCTCCGCCAGGGCGGCGTTCGCGGCCTCGAGAATCAGGAGCTGCTGGCCGAGCGCCCGCTGCAGGTCCTTCGGCGGCGTGCCGAGCCGGCGCGGGTCGAACGCCGCCTCTTCCGGAGGCGCGGCTGCGGGCAGGCTCCCGTCGAGCAAGGCCTGGGCGAAGGCGGGAAGCCCAGCGGTCGCTTGCGTGCGCACATTCAGGCCGACGATGACGACGGGGGCAGCGCCGGTTCGACGGTGCACGGGCGGTTTTCCGCGCGAGACCCCGGGCGCCCATGCCTCCAGCAGCAGGTGCGCATTGTTGCCGCCCATGCCGAACGCCGATATCGCCGCCCGGCGGGACCGTCCGGGCCACGGTGCCGCGGCTTCCAGAACCCGGCAACCCGAGCCGCCGAGTTCCGGCAGCAAGGGAAAAGCATTGGGGGTCGGCGGGAGCACGCCCTCCCGGATCGCGGCCAGGACCTTGAGCAGCCCGGCGACCGCCGAGGTCGTGATGGAATGGCCGAGGTTGGCCTTCAGCGCCGTCAGGCAGATCTCCCGGTCCGGCCCGTAAACCTCGCGCAGGCTGCGGATTTCAACGCCGTCGCCCGCGGGTGTGCCGGTGGCGTGGCATTCGATGAGACCGATATCGCCGGGCGACAGCTCCGGGCAGGAGGCGAAAGCCGCGCGCATCGCCCGGACCTGGCCCTCGGCTGAGGGGGAGAGGAATCCCCCCGCCCGGCCGTCGTTGCTCAGCCCGATGCCGCGGATCACCCCCGCGATGACGTCGCCGTCCCGCTCCGCATCTTCCAGGCGCTTGAGCGCGACGAAGGCCGCGCCTTCGGAGGGGACCAGGCCGTCGGCTTCGCGATGGAACGGGCGGCTTCTCCCCGTGGGACTGAGCGCTCCCAGGGTGGCGAACCCGGCCTGGATGAAGAGGTTGTCGCTCGCGTTGACGCCGCCGGCGAGCATCAGGTCGCACGCGCCTTCCGCCAGCTGGTCGCACGCGAGCTTGATCGCGTACAGCCCCGAGGCGCAGGCGGCGTCGAGCGCAAAGGCCGGACCCTCCAGGCCGAGCGCCTTCGCGGCCATCCGCGCCGGCAGGCCGGACATGAAGCGGTTGGCCGGATGCGGGGGCGCCTCGCGTAACCAGGAACCAAGTACGGCATGCTCGTGGCAGCGGGCGAAAGCGCGCGTGGGATAGGAAAGATTGCCCAGGATCAGGCCGGCGCGGCGGCGCTCCGCCGGCGCGGCAAGGCCGGCGTCCTTCAGGGCCTGGCGCGCCGCGCGCGCCGTCCAGGTGAAAACAGGATCCAGCTGGCGGAGCAGACCGGCCTCGCCCTCCAGCCCTTCAAGGCCGCCCTCACCGGAGGCTTCGTCCACGTAGCCGCCGGCGTCCACGCGCAGCGGAGACACGCTGTGCTCGCCCGCGGCGGCCCGCAGATACCGGGCCGGGTCCAGGCGCCAGCGTCCGGGGGGGCTGGCGCCGATCAGGACCCGCCGCTGGATGACCGCGTCCCACAAGGAGGAGGGATTCGGGCATCCGGGCAGGACGCAGCCCTGCCCGACGATCGCGATCGGGGTGAAGCCGCTCACGGGAAGAGGGCTCTCGGCAGGCCGGTCCCGGCGCCCACCACGCATTCGACCGTCTCCGGCGCGGAGGCGATGAGATCGGCGAAGCACTCCGCACCGGCTTCGGGCGAAATCAGCGGGACGCCCCGGGCCGCGAAATGCGCCTTGAGAGCCGCCGTGACCATCCCGCCGTCCCACGGCCCCCAGTTGATCGAGCGGACGCGGCAGCGCCCCGCGCGGCGGCGGCTTTCAGCCTGGCAGATCTTGTTCAGCGCCTCGTTGGCCGCCGCGTAGGCCCCCTGGCCGGGATTTCCCGCGCGGGCGGCGACGGATGAAAACACGCACAACTGGTCCAGGGGATCTTCCGCGGTCGCGGCAAGCAGCGCTCGCAGGCCGCCGACCTTGGTCCGGTACACGGCATCGAATTGCTCGTCGGTCTGGTCGCGCAGGAGCTTGTCGGCGAGATGCCCCGCCGCGTGAATGATGCCGCTGATGGGGCCCCACGCCGCGCGCGCCTCGGCGGCGGCCCTGGCGACGGCGGTAGCGTCGCCGATGTCCGCGGCGATATACCGCACCTCGCTGCCGAGGGCGCGCAGGCGCTCGCAGTTGTCCCGCGCGTCGCGCCGGTCCCGGATGCGCGCGACGCGGGCCCGCATCTGGGCGGGCGAAAGGGTCTCCCCGCGCGCCTCGCTTTCGGTCCGGATGACGGCGTACAGTTCGGCTTCGGTGGCAGCGGTCTGCTCCGCCGCGCTTTCGGCCGCTTCGATCGGGGTTCGGCCGAGAATGACGAACCGCTGCCTGCTCCGGCGAGCCACGCTGCGCAGACAGAGGGCCGTGACGCCGCGCGCGCCGCCGCTGACCAGCCACACGCCGCCCGGCTGCAGCCGGCCGGCGGAGGGACCGGCTGAGCCCATCGCGGCCAGCCGCGGCGTGGTGCGCGCGCCGCCGGGGGCCGCGCCCATTTCCAGTTCGCTTCCCGTCGAGGAGATTTCCCGCAGGATGACTTCGGCCGCGTCCGCCGGCTGGCGCCGGCCAATATCGAGCACCGTCGTCCGCACGGCCGGCCACTCCCGGGCCGCCGTCTTGGCCAGACCGGCAATGGCGCCGATCGCCGCCCGTTCGCCGGGGTCCGTGGCCAGGCCAAAATCGCCGCCCGTATCCAGAACGATCACCGCGCGGCCGGGCTTCCCGCCATGGTCCCGCGCAAAGGCGCGCAGATCCCGGAAGCAGGCGCGCACCCGCGAATCCGCTTCCTCGGGGCTTGGCGCCGGCTCCAGCCCGTGCAGGAAAATCCATTGGTCGGCGTCGCCACCCGGTTCGCCGTCCCGGCTGACCACGGCGCCGGCCGAGGTCAGCCGCGCGGCCAGCGCGCTCGAGAAGGCGGGCGAGCCCGCGAGGTGCCAGCGCCCGGCCAGCGCAGTCTTATCCGCCGTCAACGGTTCCGCCGGCGCCGCCGTCACGGAAAACACCGTCACCGCCCGTTCGGCCTCAAGGGCGGGGGGGCGCGGATTCAGTTTTTTTTTTCGCCCCCGGCCAGCCCGACCGTGAAATCAAGAATCTCCCGCAGCGTGCCCAATTTTGAGACCTGCGAGGCGTCGACCCCGGCAAACTCCGGAATCTTGGCCTGAAGAGCGGAAAAGATCTCGACCTTCTTGATCGAGTCGATGCCCAGGCCGCTTTCCAGCTCCATATCCAGTTCGATCATATCCTCGGGATAGCCGGTGGTCTCCGCGACGGTGCCCAGGACGATCGACCGAAAATCGCGCGCCGGGGCGGAGGCTAGCGGCGCGGGGGCTGGGCGCGCGGCGGGCGACGCCATCGCCGGAGGCGGCGCGGCCGAGATGGAATGCCCATTGGTGGAATAAGTTCCGATGGGCGGCGGGCGCAGCAAGGTGACGGGCGGAGCGGAAGAAATTGGAGCGGGGGCTGGCGGCGGCGGGGCGAATGTCGGCGCGGCCGGGGCCGGCGCCTGTTCCGGAACGCCCGTCAATTGGCGCAGCAGCGTGTCCGAAGCCTGGAGGAAGGCCGCGTGGCTCTGCGCCAGCGTCTCCTGGAAATGCCGGGTGGCCTCGAACAGGTTGCGGTGCATCTGTTCGATCAGCGCCAGGCGCTGCGGCAGATCGGATGGCGGTGGTGAAGACGGTGCGTCCATGCCTCGGGCGGGACCATTAATGCTGGGCGCCGGCTTTGCCTGGCAATCCCGTTCGGAGACGGGCGCCGCCCGGCCCGCCGCGCCTTGGGCCGGCGGGTAGGGTTTGCCCATGTTGGTGCCGTTGATGGCCACCGCCCCTTTGGGCAGGGGGCGGACCGTGGGATCGTCCATCTCCGCCTCGAAACCCTGCCAGAGCGCGGCGAAGTCGACCGGCACCCCGCAGGCCGCCAGCTGGCCGATGCCTGCCCAAAACGCTTCAAGCCCGTTCTGCTTGCGAACGTCGAGCGCGATCGCCCGGTGCGGGCGGTCCGCCAGAATCTGCCCCGTGAGCGTGGTCAGGGCGGAGCCGGGCCCGACCTCGACGAAGATGCGCGCGCCGGCCGCATGCATTGCTTCGATCTGCGCCTGGAACAGCACCGGCCGGGCGAGTTGGCTGGCCAGAAGCGCCCGGATGTTTCCCGGCTCGCCCGGGTACGGCTGCGCGGTGGAGTTGGCAAAGACCGGAATGGCCGCCGGGCCGGGCGTCCAGGAGGCGAGTTCGGCGCCAAAATGCTCCGCCGCGGCGGCGACGGCTCCCGTGTGAAACGCGGCGGCCACGTTCAGGCGCTGGAACCGGCGCCCGGCGCCCGTGGCCAGGCGCGATTCGAACCGGGCGATGGCCGGCTCCGGACCCGCCACCACAGTCTGCCGGGGACTGTTGCGGTTGGCCACGACCAGCCCGTGGGCCTGGGCCAGTTCCGCCGCGTCGCTCACGTCGAGCACGGCGGTCATGCTGCCGGGCGCTTCGGCCGAGGCGTCCGCCATCAGGCGGCCGCGCGCGCGCGACAGCCGAAGGAACTCTGCTTCGGTGGCGATGACGCCGCCCGCGTGCAGCGCCGTGAGTTCTCCGTAACTATGACCGGCGGCGAAGTCCGGCGCCACGCCGGCGCGGCGGAGCACGGCCAGCAGGGCGAGCGAAGTCAGGCCGATGGCGGGCTGCGCGCGATCCGTCCGCGTCAGCTCCCTTTCCCGGAATTCGGCCGAGTCCGGGGAAAAGCCGGGCGGGGGAAACACCACTTCGGCGAGTCCTTGGCCATCCTCCTCTTCCGCCCGGTCCCAGACGGCGCGCGCCTCCTCGAACTCCATCGCAAGGTCCGCGCCCATGCCCACGTATTGGCTGCCCTGGCCCGGAAACAGGAAGGCAAGTTCGCGCCCGGCGGGCGGTTCGGACGAATAGAGTCCCGCCGCAGGCAGCGTGAGTTCGGCGGCCCGGCCGGAGTCCAGGCGGCCGAGCACCGCCCGCGCCTGTTCGCCAAAATGCGCCGGGTCGCGGACGACGAGAACGAGCCGGTGCGGCGCCCGCGCTTTGAAAGCAAGCTGGCTGGCGCGCGCGACGGCCGCGAGCGGCGCACGCCCGGCCTCTTCTAGGGCAGCCCGGAGGGCCGCGGCGAGGGCGGCCACCGATTCGGCTCCGAGGACCAGCAAATGAACCGGCGCACGGGACACCCGCGGCGCCGGCCGGGGGCCCAGATACTCTTCCACCAGCACATGAAAATTGCTGCCGCCGAAACCAAAGGCGCTCACTCCCGCCCGCCGCTTCCGGCCCGGCGCATCAATCCAAGGGCGGGCCGCGGTATTCAGATAGAGGGGGCTGCCTTCCAATCCGAGTTCGGGATTCGGCCGGTCCACCTTGGTTGTGGGCGGCAGCACCTTGTGGTGGAGCGCCATGACCGCCTTGAACAGGCCGGCGGCGCCCGCCGCCGACTTCGTGTGCCCGATCTGCGACTTCACCGAGCCGAGCGCGCACCAGGGCCGCGTCCGTCCCTGCGCATTCCCGAACGCCTGTTTCAGCCCTTCCACCTCCGCCGCGTCGCCCGCCTTGGTGGCTGTGCCATGCCCCTCGATGAGCCCGATCTCGGCGGGCGCGCACCCCGCCTCGGACCACGCCCGCCGCAGCGCCTCCGCCTGGCCTTCGGAGCGGGGCGCATAAATGCTCTTGGACGAACCGTCGGACGAGGAGCCAACGCCCGCGATCACGGCGTAGATTTCATCGCCGTCGCGCTCCGCGTCGGCCAGCCGGCGCAGCGCGAACAGTCCCACCCCTTCGCCCAGCATGGTGCCGTCCGCCGCGTCCGAGTACGGCCGGCAGTCCCCCGAGAAGGACATGGCCGGCGTGCGGCTGAAGCACATGTACATGAAGATGTCATTCAGGGCGTCGGCGCCGCCGGTGACGACCAGATCGGTCTTCCCCAGCCGCAATTCATCCGCCGCCAAGGCCAGGGCGCCCAGGCTGCTCGCGCACGCGGCATCCACCACGCAATTGGTGCCGCCCAGATTGAAGCGGTTGGCCACGCGCCCGGCGGTGACATTGGCCAGCAGTCCCGGGAAGGTGCTTTCGTTCCACTCCGGATAGCTGTCGAAGATCCGCTGGCACACCGCCTCAACCGTCGCCTCGGGCAGCCCCTCCTGCCGCAGCGCCTCGGCCCAATGCGGCCGCTGGATTTTGGCGGCCATCTGGCCGATGAGCTCGGTGCCGGCCGCGACGCCGAGAATGACGCTCACCCGGCCGCGATCCACCCGTCCTTCGCGCAGCGAGCGGGTTTCGGCCAGCAGCTGCTTCGTGCCCAGAAGCGCGAGCAATTGCACCGAATCGGTCGCCGGAAGGTTGGCCGGCGGCAGGCCAAACTCCATCGGGCTGAACGGCACGGCAGGAAGGAACGCGCCGCGCCGCACGTACACCTTGCCCGGCGCGCTGGGATCGGGGTCGTAATAGTCCTCCACCAGCCAGTGACCGGCGGGCACTTCGGTGATGAAGTCGCGCCCATCGACGATATTCCGCCAAAAAGCCTGTTTATGCGCCGAGCCCGGAAACAAGGCGCTCATGCCCACCACGGCCAGCGGGAGCGCCTGATCGGAATGGGGTGGGCTGTGGCTCATGCGGCGCGCAGCGGAATGGGCCGGTAGCGAAACGCCTCCGCCGGCACCGGCACGCCGAAAGAACGAAGCTGGTGCGCCCGCGTGATGACTGCCGCCCCTTCCATCAGGTTGAGGGCCACCTGGTCGACCGTCCGATTTTCCAGCGGCTCCAGGAACGAACCCTTCACCCAGGCATTGAACGCCCCCATGGCCGGCCCGCACCAGATCTGGTAGTCGGCCCGGCGATCCGCATCGCCCCGCATGGGCCAGCGGCTGGAATTGCCGAGGTACCACCGGAACACCAGGGCCATCCGGTGCTTGGGATCGGCCGCCGCCCGGTCGACCTCGGAGGGATCGCGCGCCCGAAAGAACTCCTGGGTCTGCCGCCAGATCTCATCGAGCGGGGCGCGGAAGAGGGTGCGCTCCAAATCCTGGCGCTCCTTTGCCGGAATATCCTCCAGGGACGAATGACGGCGGTAAAGCTGGTAGAGCTGATTGCCGCGCACGCTCATCAACGTCCCCCGCTTCAGCACCTGCACCTTGACTCCCGCTTCGAACATGTCCGCCGCCGCGGTCATGGCCACATCGGCGATTCCCGCCTCCGCCAGCATCCGCTTGGCCTCTTCGGACAACGCCGACTCGCGCGTGCACTGGTGAACCGAGCCCACCATGACATAGGAGGCGCCCAGCGCGTAAGCCGCGGCAACCGCCTCGGGAGTGCCCAGCCCGCCCGCCGCGCCGACCCGAATCGGGCGCGTGTAGCCATGCGCGGCAACCAACTCGTCGCGCAGCGCCGCCAAGGTGGGAAAGAGCGCCGTGAGGGGCCGATTGTCGGTGTGGCCGCCCGAGTCGGCCTCAACCGTCACGTCCTCGGCGACCGGCAGGCTCGCGGCCAGGGCCGCCTCGTCGTCCGAAATGAGGCCGTCGCGCCGAAGCTGTTCCAGCAGGGCGGCCGGCGGCGGCGAAAGAAAATGCCGCGCGACTTCCGGCCGCGAAACCTTGGCGAACACGTGGTTTGTCCGAATGACGCCGCCCGCGGCCTCCCGCCGCAGCCCGGTGCATGCATAGCGAACGACCGCCGGCGAGAGCGCCATGAAGGCGGACGCCGAGACGCGGCGCACGCCATGGCGCAGATACAGGTCGACCGTCCGCTCCTCCAACTCCGGGAGGCCCGGGCTGTGAATCAGATTCGAACCCCACGCCAGACCCGCCGGGTCCAGTGCGGCGCGCAGCCGCGACAATTCGGCGTCGAGCCGGTCCAGCGGCAGCCCGGCCGCCCCGAAAAATCCCAGCATGCCCGTCCGCGCCAAGGCGCAGACCAGCTCGACCGAAGCGATGCCCCGGGCCATTTCCCCGCCCGCGTAGGCGAAGCGGACGCCGTGGGTTTCCTGAAACGACCGATCGCCGAGCCACTCCGGGTAAAGCGGGGGCAAGGTGGCGATCACCGGATAGAGATCGATCCGCCCCGCGCCCTCGCCGTTCAGCAGAAAGGTCTCGCCGCCGCTGCCCAGCCCGTAGCTGCGATGCTGCCGGTGGCAGACGACAATCTGTTCTCCCCGCACACGGGCGAGCTCCCGCCCGATCGCCGGACCATCAAAAGCGGCCTCGGACTCGCCCGGCCGCCAATAGAGGGAACAGGACATCGCCGAAGATCCTTGCCCCGCCGAAGCCCCGAAGCCAGCCCCCACTTTTGCTTGCCCGGGTGCGCGATCTTTCGGTAAACCTTACCGCTCCGCCGCGCTCTTTGGTCAATTTCTGCAGGGACGCTTAGCTCAGTTGGTTAGAGCACGTGCTTCACACGCACGGGGTCACTGGTTCGAGTCCAGTAGCGTCCACCATCTCAAGATTTTGCCAGATCGTGTCCAGGGCTGCCGCGACGCGACGTTTCAGATTAAAAGCGACGCCGTCGTCGCTTCCAACCGCCGAGCCCCGTGTGCCACCATCTGACCCCAAAAGACCCCGTCCGCCGGAAACCGGTGCGCAATCCGACGCCGGCTTTTCGACACCGTCTTTCGTGATCTTCGGCAGCTTCTTTAGCTCCGCCCGAATGCTCTCGGCGGGCATCTCGGTGTAGACATTCGCGGTCAATCGAGGGTCGGAATGGCCCAGGACTTCCTTTGTCGCCTTGAGGGCGATCCCATACCGCGCGGCCAAAGTCGCATGGGTTTTCCGGAACGAATGGAAGTGGACGACATGCCCGGCGGAATCTCGATGCGGAATTCCTGCGCGCTTCAAATCCGCTCGGAACGTCTCGTAGTGCGGGAAAAGCCCGAAGAAAACCTGTTTATCCCGTTGGCCCTCGGCCGGCCGGATTTTTCGGAGATCGTCCGCAAGGAAGGAGGGGAGGGGGATAGACCGGCTTACCTTGTCCTTCATCGTCGCCGCGCGGAAAAAGGCCGAAGGATTGTTCGAGTCCAATTCCATGTCGGTCCAGCGCAGCGCTTCCACTTCGGAAGCCAAGCGCTTCGACCTGCTTCTGCTAAATCTTCAGCTCGCAGTGCTTTCACTTCAGGGCGAGCATCAACGGTGAACCAGATCGAATTCGTGAGCCTTGTCGTCGATTACCTCACAGCGCGCGGGGCGATGAAGCCGGAGCTCCTCTACGAGACACCTTTCACCGACATGAGTCCGCAGGGGCCGGACGGCGTTCTCAATTCTGCGCAGGTCGACGAGCTATTGGAGATCTTGTCGCAAATTCGTGCACGCGCGACCGCATGAAACTCAACCTCACTGCCTGCTTTGGAGTCGATTCTGAGCCCCTCGCGGCAGCACCATTGTCACCAAGGCCACTCAAATGCTGGAATGAGGCCGAACTCGTCCAGTTGACGGACCACAAACCCCATGAAGCGCCGTGCGAAGCTCGCTCAGTGCAAGCTCTCCTCGGTTGCGGCGTTCAACTAGATTCGAAGTCCAAATCAACGACACGTTACGATAAGCGGGGGCAAGGGAGCTGTGCCCAAACGCAATAACTTCCTCAGGAATTCCGCCTCGGAACGCCAATAGCGGCAATATCCCGCAATAGTCACCGAAAAGAACGGCCTCTTTAACCTGGGGAAAAGATTCGCATCTGAGCTGTGCCGGCCATTTTAACCGCGTGCGGCCCAAGGCAGCGGTAAAGGTACTCAATTCTCCCCAGAAATTCGCAAGAGGGAGATTTCGCATACACCAATTGATCGTGGCCTCCTCGGAGGTCTGCTTTATCGAAAGGAGTTCCTTTCGAACAAAAAAGGCATACTCGATACTGCATAGTTCGTCAGCATGTAGGCGCTTTGCCCGAAGCAATTGAGGTTCCAGCGCGCTGGATCTTACAAGGCCGAGGTCTAGGGAGTTGTCCAATACCCCGGCTACGATATCCCGACTGCGCAGATTCTGGAGCTGCAGTTCGACTTGCCGGCGCCATTTTCCAGCGCGCCTCAATGCGGGAATCAGCAAGTAGAACATCAAGCTGTCGCCAGCACCGACATTGAAGTGGTTCGGCGCGCGCATCGACTCGCGTTTGAAGTCATCGAGTTTCTGGAAAAACTCGCGAGCTAGGGTCGCAAGTTCTCGCCCCTCTGCAGTGGGTACTTTGCGAATTCCAGCGCTTTTCCGCGTGCGGATGCCCATTGCGCGATCAATTCTGCCGAGTTGCTGAGTAGCCGCGGCCTGCGCGCTCTTGCCCGATCCAAATGCGTGCGAAAGGGAGCCCCGTTCAACGAATTTGATCAGGGTTAGCATCTGATCGGGTGTCGGCACGCGTTCTTTGAAGAGCTGTTCGAAGGGCATCTAACACCAACGTTAGATAGGATACCTACCGCGCGCGAGCTATCTTTGAGATAGCTGCTATCCTCGCGGCGTATCGAAACAACAAATCAGAAAATCACCATGAAAGAAATCCAAGTCTCCTGCATCACTAAGTCGACGCCGTACGGCTCGCACGAACACATCACGCACATTGGCGGCATCGGGTCCACCGCTTGGCGGCTGACCAAGGAGTCCGCCATCCGGCGAATCGATTCCAAGGAAGAGTCCTTCTTTACGATCGACAAGACCACCGGCAAGCGAGCTTACGTCGGCGTCGTTCGGGAAGCTGGTAAGCCTCCGTTTCTTCGAACCCACGCGGATGGCGTGTGGAACGACAATCTTTTGGCGCAACCGACCTGCACGGCAGCCAATGTTGTAATCGACTAACTTGGATAATCAGCGCATTGTCGTTGCTTCAGCCCTCAACGCTTTCTTGTCCGACAATGCGCGCGATTTATCGAGCCTGTTTCGAGCTGGCCACTTCAGCGGGTAGCGACGAAGTGTTCGCCAAATTCTCAGAGATTACATGGCGGTGGCTATTTGATCGACGAGAGGTTGGACTTTCGAAACGCCCTGAATGGGCGACAGGGCCGACGACTTTGGCCGAATTTGCTGTCAGCGGCGATTTCCGAGCCCGCAGTCTAAATGTCGAGTCTGGGCCGCAGAGGGGCTGGGGAATAGTAGTGACGCAGAAGGATCTGCAAGCCCCGGAACTTACCTGGGTTTCGGACCTCGCGCTCCTCCGTGAAGAGGATGGGCGACACTTTTTTTCATTTACGCAATCAATTGGACGTCAAGATGGCGGTGTCATGCTGGAGCGCCGGAGGCCTGGGCGTCCCAGAGTGATCGCGACATTGGTGAGAGACTTTAGAGCGACAAGCGGTGGAGTTCCCCTTTCCGGCGCTCCGATTCAGTTAAAAGCTGTCGAGCAGGACTTGAAGAAATTCATCGCGTGGCTTGAGTCACCGAAGCGAAGTCATCCGATTGTTTTGGTGAGTGTTCATCGACAGTCTTCGAGACCATTGATCAACCCCCGCGAGCTTGCGGATCACCTTGCTGGGATTGCTCACGTTATCGTGGCTGAGAGTCCGGGCGTTTCGAGTGGCTTGTCTAAGCTTCTCCCCCGTTGGTTGACATGCTTCGACGGGGCAGTCCGCGTGTACTGGCCCGGCTTTCGCCGTTCGTCTAGAACGGTTGATCATCGTCTTTGGACGGTCGATGATCTTGCCCATCCATCATTGGAGTTCGATTCAGGGCGCTTTGCCGATCGAGTCCTTGCGGCGATCGCGAACGTGTCGGTTTACAGCATCTCGCCTCGGTACTGTTCGTGGGAGCGATTGCAAGCTATCGATCGTGCGAGGGTGATTGCTGAAGCGAAAGGATCGGAAAAATGGGAAGAGTTGGCAACGGCATACTCTACGGACAACGAAGCCAAAGAAGCGCGCATTGCTCAACTAGAGCGCGAATTAGATGAAGCTGGACAGGCTCTCTTTAAGGAGCAGCAATTGACTGCGGCTCTGCACGCGGCGCTCGAGGAGCGGAAGGTAGGGCGAGTTGCGTTGAGCGAGGAACAGCTTCCAGTCACATCCGTCGCCGACGCAATTGCCCGTGCGAAGGTCGGTTTCAGTCAGCAGTTGGTATTCGCGCTGAATTCTCGGTCAGACGAGAAATCTCCATTCGGAAAACCCGAGGAAGTATGGATGGCTTTCGAGTGGCTTGCGACAAACTACTTCTCTGCCCGCATGAAGGTCCAGGGATGTGCGGATCTTAATAGTGACGTCTCACAGGCGATTTCTGGCTGGAGCTATTCTGGGCATCAAAAGGAGGCTACGATGAAGGGGAATGAAGAGTGGTACAAATGTTCGTATGATGGACGTCGAATCTGGATTCCGGAGCATCTCAAGTCTGGAACTGGTCGCGCCGCCGTTGAGGCGATCCGAATTGCGTTCGTATGGGATGAACACACGAAGAAAGTTGTCGTTGGATTCATCGGGCAGCATCAAAAGAATGCGCATACAAACTGAGTCTGAGGGGGCTAAAGAGACGGGGATTGACAGGGGCCTATTTGGGGCCCTTTTGTGGCCACAATGACTACTGTTCTAAAAGCTCGCGTGGATCGGTCGAATGCAGCTGCCGCCCGCCGCGTTTTGGCTCAACTCGGTTTGAAGCCTTCTGATGCCATCAATGTTCTTTTTGCTCAGATCGCCAGCAGGAAAGCGCTTCCGTTCGCCCTCGCAACCGCGGATTCCGCTTACGCGCAAGAGGAATATGGATTGAGTGATGCAGAGGTAGTAGCGGTGGGGGCTCGGCTGCGCAAGGAACTGGCGAAAGAACGCAAAGCCGGGACGGTTCGAGGCGTGTCGAGCATCGCCGATCTCAAAGGGTGAAGCTAGAAACCACGGCACAGTTTCGCCGGTGCGTTCGTGGCTTCTCCGACGAGCGATTGGGCTCGGTCGTTGCGACAATGCGAGCAGCGGCCGCGGCTTACGGGCAGCCCCATTTGCACGCGGGCATCGGATTGCGCATCATCGGTGATTTCATCGAATGTCGGGACGCGATAGACCATCGACTACTATTCCAACGCGACGGTGGCTCGCTCGTCTTTCGGTTTTACGGCACGCACGATGAGGTCCGCACATTTCTGAGAAACCGACGAAAGTAGGTCGTGAACCAGCTGGACTTGGCAGTGTCGCAGCTACAAGCACTTCGCCTCTAATTTGAGCGCTGCGGAATCACGCATGCTTGGTTATTCGGCTCTCGGGTACGCGGGCAGGCCGCCGAAGCCAGCGACTGGGACTTGCTTGTCGAGGACGGGCATCCGCCGTCCTTCGACGACTACATGGGCCTCAAAGTCGGGCTGGAAAATGCGATCGGGGCAAAAGTCGAAATTCGGGTTCGCTCGGTCTGCAAGCCCCGAGTCTGGGCAGCGATCCGAGAGTGGTCGCGAGCGGTTATCGGAGCTCCGGATCCCGGTGCACAATTTGGTGCGTATCCTATCTCTCGGAACGCCGAAGCATCGATTTCCGAAGTGATTCCAAAATCTCCGCTACTGGTTCGAGTCCAGTAGCGTCCACCAGCCTTTCGCAATGCGAAAGGCTGCCCGCCGAAGCCCGCAGGGCGAAGGCGGCCTTGTTGAAGGGCGCAAAATTTTCCCGCAGTGGCGATCCGGACTGTTAGTACATTCTATCGCGTGGGAGTGGGAGCTACGCGGCGCGATGAATTGAGAAGCGGCAACCCGCTGATGGGCTCTGGCGACTGACAGCCCGTCATCGGCCGGTTAGTCGGTGAGAAGCAGGCACGGTCGCACTCTTGCAATCATCCCGAGGTCTCTCATCCAGGCTTCACCCGCTTTTGCCACGGGATTCGTCGTAGGCTTCCATCCAATCCAGGAGGGCGAATCCTTCCGCGGCCGAGGTCTCCATCACTTGCAGGGCGGCGGGTTTGTCCGGGATGGATGTTGACCCAGGCCAAAAGTAAGAAAAAGTAAGACATGGAAGTCAGGCTTTCGACGAAAGGTCAGATCGTGCTGCCGGCCGGCATGCGCCGTCGACTTGGGCTGCAGGCGCGATCCAAGGTGGAGATCGAGGAGCGGGAAGAAGGATTGTTCATCCGCCCGGCGGGAACCAAGCGGCGGATCGCTCCCATCGAGTACCTGCCCCCTGGGAGCGTCAAGCTGTCGGAGGCGGACTACGAACTCGACCGCAAAGTGGCGGAAGATGACCAGCCGCTATGACCTCCCCATCGCTGGTCCGCCGTCAGTGGGACGTCGTGAAGGTTCGCATCAATCCCGACGACCGGGATGAGCATCCTGCAATCATCGTTTCACCTGACGAACTCTGCACCGACGACCGGAAGGGGCGGTTGAATGTGCTGTACGGCTCCACGCGGCGCCCGGGTCAGCGCGCGCAGCCATTTGAAGTCATCCTCAATGGCGCCGATGGGTTGGAGCATCCGACGGTTTTCAGCTGCGTGTATGTCTATGGCATCGACCGGCGGAAAATCAGCGCATCGCTTGGCCGGGTGACGGCGGAGCGGCGGCGGCAGATCGGGCGCACGATCGTGGCGACCTTCCGACTTCCGCTTTAGATCCTCGCTGAACAAGCGGCGGGACGCCGCTTCCACGCGTGAAAGCTGATGCACCGCCCAGTGCCGGCTCCTCGCTGCCGGCGGACGGCGACCTGACGCCCGCAAGCGCGCCGCGCCCTTGCGAAAGTCCGCAGGTATAAGGGAAATCTTAAGCGGGGCCGTTGTCAGACGGCCTTCTTTTTTTGCCCCTGCCGGGGACTCCGGCATCGGGGATCAAAAAGGCCCGCGCCGGAGGGCGCGGGCCTGGGGAGCCGGACTGGGCAGCGGATTACTTGCTGCAGTCCGTGCAGGCGCAGTGGCTGCTGCAGTTGCCTGCGCAGGGACACTGGCTGCAGTCGCCCTTGCAGTGCGTGCATGCGGTGCAGGCTGACGCGGCCGGAGCGGCGGGAGCCGGGGTCGCAGTCAGGCGCACGGCGGCGGTGGCCGCGCAGGCGGCCAGGAGCACGGCGGAGAGCCACAGACGGAGAGACTTGTTCATGAGATGATTCTGGATTTGAAATTGCGGTTAACGTTGGCGGGGCTCTCACGCCGCCTTCGGGGGACGCAACAGGGGAGGATAGGTGAGTTCGGGGGCCCGCTCGTGGTCGGAACGGAGCGACTCGGTCCGCGCCGGCGGGGGGACGGTCATGGCCTCGGGCGCGAGGATCGCGGCGTAGGCGTTGCACGCGGCGCAGTCCCCGCAGGCGGGACAGTCCGCATGGCCGGAATGCCGCCCATGCCGCGCCGGGTGGCAGGGATGGCCGCTCTGGCACATCGGGCAGGCCTTGCGAGGCGTCGCGAGGGACCACCAGCCCAAACCGCCGGCCGGGACGAGCACGGCGATGAGAAGGAGGACGAGCCAGGGGCGCATGGATTCAGGGGAGGCGGTCGCCAGCCGGATGAGCCTTAGGCCGCAACGGGCCGGAGGCAACCCAAGATGAAGGCGGGCCGCCCTGAAGGCGACGCGAGCCGGCTCAGCCCTGGGGGTTTTGGCGTGGCAACGCGCCCCGGGATGCGACTAGCGTTTTCCCATGCGACGTTTCCTGGCTTTGGGATGTGCGGCGATGCTGGCGGCAAGCGGCGGGTGGGCGCGGGCGCAAACGCCTCCGTCGCTCCCGGAAGACGCGGCCTGGCGGACGCAGCGGGACGCGCTGGTGGAGCGCTTTCGAAATCTGGCCGGGCACGAGGACGAATTCGGGCCGGCGTGGCAGCCGATCTACCGCGACGCCCGGCCCTGGTACGAGCTGTGGGGCGGCCAGTCCCGCCACGAGGTCGATTCGTGGATGATGCCTCCGGACGCCTATGGGGCCGAACTGGCCGGCGATTGGGAGCATCACCGCAATCTGTTCGCCGAGGATCCGCGGGCGAACATCCCGCTGGTCTTCACGACGCGCCTCTCGGACGGGACGGTGATGAGCACCAACTACTGGCTCGATCTGCCGACGGGCTTCCCCGCCGCGGGCCGCCGCTGGCCGCTGATCGTGGGGCTGCACGGTTCCGGATGGCTGGGGCACCCGATTTCGTTTGTCGCGGGACGAAGGGACGCAAAAGGACCCGTGCGGACTTTCTCGGTGACTCCGATCGACATGAAAGGGCCCTGGAAGATCGAATTTCTGAACAAGTTCCTGGACCACTTGCTGGCCATCCTGCCCGTTGACCCCGACCGGGTGTATGCCGAAGGGCACAGCCTGGGCGGCATGGCCACGTGGATCTGGGCGGAGGATAACCCGGAGCGCTTCGCCGCGATCTCTCCCCGGGCGGGCATCGGCGAGATGTACCGGGCGGTCCGGCTGATGCACGTGCCGGCCTGGCCGATCCACGGGGCGGAGGACCCGGTCGTGCCCCGGCTGTTCGATGAGCAGATGGTGAGCGCTCTGCAGAATCTCGGCGCGCCGGTGCGCTACACCGTCCTGGCGGGGGTCCAGCACAATATGCCCGCCGATTTGGACGAGGAGCAGGTCATCGATTGGTATCTGCGGCAGACGCGCTACCACGGGCCGGCGCCGGCCGACCCGCGCGACGGATTGCAGATCGGGCCGGACGGAAGCTCGCCATGGACCGTGGTCCACGCGCGGGCGCGGCGGTACTTCGTGAGCCGCAACTTTCGGAATGCGGACTGGGACGGGGAGCGCGCCGTGGTGGGCGAACTGGGCGAGATGATCCACGCCGCGGGGCTGACCGCCGATGCCGAGCTCGAGGAGGTCGTCTCCCTTGCCACGGGAGACGGGCGGTTCCGGATGCCCGTGCCGTCGAATCTGCGCACGGATACGCCGCCTCCCGCCGCCTCGCGGCTGGTCCCGGCCCAGACCTACGTCCGGTTTGTGTTTCGCGGTCCGCGCGCGGAGGGCTTGAAGCACCTCCGGCAGGTGGCGGACGAGGCGAAGGCCGCGGGACACCCGTCCGCGGCCGCCGGCGAGGCGGTGATCGTTCCGCTCACCATTTGGCGGGACAATCCAGATTCGCTCGCCGAATACCGCATTCCGGTGGAAGGCCTCTGATGCGCGCGACGTTCGCCACGGAGTTTGGCGCCTGCGGCATCTCCTGGGGCGAGCGCGCGCTGATCGGCTTCGAGTTGCCCGTCGCGGCCGAGCGGCCGGACGATGCCGTTCCGCCGCCGTGGGTCGAAGGGATCATCGGGCGGGTGCGCCGGCATCTGGCCGGGGAATATCAGGACTTTTCGGACCTGGCCTATGATTTCGGCCGGGTGGGCAGGTTTTGCGAACAGGTCCTGCGGGCGACGCTGGCGGTGCCGGCCGGACAGACCCGCAGCTATGGTGAAATCGCCGCCGCGATCGGCCAGCCGCCGGCGGCCAGCCGCAGCGTGGGCGCGGCGCTGGGGAGCAATCCGTGGCCACTATTGATTCCGTGCCACCGGGTCATTGCGGCGGATGGCAAGATGACGGGCTTTTCCGGGCCGGGCGGGATCGAGACCAAGCTCAAGCTGCTCGCGCTGGAGGGGGCGCAGCTGTTTCCGCTTTGAGGCCGGTAATTCAGGATCACAGCGCTGCTCTGGGCGAGCCGCTTCGGGGAGGAGAGCCGGGGGTCAGGGGACGGCGTAGATCTCCGCGAGAGCCACGCCCGACGTGCCGGCGAGACCGGTCACCTCCACGCTGTAGTTGCCGGGCGGGAGCGTGACGAGCATCGCGGCGTCGGTGGACCCGCTGGGCAGGGAGAACGCCTGCACTTCGGTGAAGACGTCGGCCAGAACCGGATCGCCATTCCAGCCGGAGTTGGTGGCCAGCGCCGCGCCCTGTCCGTTATAGAGGGTGATGGTGGGCTGCGCCAAGGGATTGGAGATGCCAAAACTGGAAAGGGTGGGCCCGAT
>DASRSH010000031.1:0-10646 GCA_035656575.1 Opitutaceae bacterium | reverse complement strand
CGGTTTCGGTGTCCTCGCTGACGAGGATTTCGCCGGTGCGCAGCGCCAGTCCCGACAGGCTGTTCGCGGCCTTGACCCGCAGGCCCTGATGGCCGGCGGCGGTCCCGGTGCAGGCGCGGTAAACGATTTCGTCCCCTTCGGGCAGCTCGACGACCACCCCGGTCGCCGGGACCATGCGCTGGGTGCGGCGGCAGATCGACTCGAGCAGGCTCTGGTAGTCGCCCAGCAGCTCCGTCGCCTCTTCCTGCGCGGCGATGATCTCCATCAGGTCGCGCTCCAGCTGCGTTTCATGCTGCTTGCGCTGGATGGCGAACAGGACCGCCTTGGCCACGGCCACGGTGGACAATTCGTTCTTCGACAGGTAGTCCTGCGCCCCGGCGCGCAGGCAGGCCAGGGCGATCTTCTCCTCGCCTCCGGTCAGCACGATCAGCGGCACCGCCGGCCGCGTCGCATGCAGGTGCTTGACCACGGCCAGGTCCTGGCCGTCGGGCAAATGCAGATCGGTCAGGATGACGTCCGGGACCGGCCCGCCCAGGGCGTCCGCCTGCGCCAGCGACCCCACCCGCCGGATGTCCGGCCCCAGCGCGAGCCGGAGCAGCCGCTCCAGCAGGAGGGCATCGGTCTCGGAGTCCTCGATCAGCAGCAGGTGCACATCAGCTCGCGGCCGACGCCGCGGCGCCCTCGGACCCGTCCGCAAGGCCGCGGGCCTTCAATTCCTCGTGGATCTCCGTCATCCGGCGCTCGTTCAACGGATAGATCATGACAAACACCATCGAGATGACGCCAAAGACAATCGGGATCAGGCTCATCAGCATCACCATCATGTGCAGGGTGCCGGGCGTCTGGTGCTGGTTTTCGCGATAGCCCACGAGCGCCAGAATCTCGACGCCCAGCGATCCGCCGATCGCCCAGCCGATCTTCTGGGAAAAGATGCAGGCGGAAAAAATGAGCCCGGTGGCCCGGCGTCCGCCCCGCCATTGGCCGTAGTCGGCGCTATCGGCGTATTGGGTCATCAGCAGGGCGATCATCGGCCCGGTGGCGATCGACCAGATCAGTTCCAGCACGAGCATCGCCCCCACCTGGTCCGCCCGCAGCAGCGCGAACAGCAGGATGCAGGGTATCGATATGGCCATGAGAATGACATAGGCCGCCTTGCGTCCGGCGGCCCGGACGAGCCAGGGAAGAATGACCACCCCGGCGAGCGACGCCCCCTGGTTGACGGTGTTGAAGGCGGAAATCAGCGATGCTTCGCTCCACGATTGCGTCCCGCCGATCTTGGGCAGGAACGAGGGCAGGGTCAGCACCTGGTCCCCGACATAATACTTGAAGTAATAGGCGCTGATCGTGCCGGGGAGGGCGACATAGAGGATGAATGCCAGCGTGGCCCCGACGAGGATCAGCCATGGCCCGTTCGTGACCAGATCCTTCAAGTCCTGCTTGAAATTGGTCTTCTGCGCCTTGGGCGGCTCGACCCGCTCCCGGGTCATGAAAAACATGATGCCGAAGCTGAGGCACGCGAGCGCGCCGATGATCATGAACGACATTTGGTAGCCGCTCTGTTCGCTCGAGGCCCCGAGGAGCCCGCCCGGCTTGACCATGTTCATCAGGAAGACGGTGATGAAGATGCCGCCCGCGAACGCGCCGATGTACTTGATCGACGACAGGACCGTCCGGTCCAGGGGATTGGTGGTGATCACTCCGAGCAGCGCCGTGTACGGGATATTGATCGCGGTATAAATGAGCATCAGCCCGTTGAACGTGACGATCGCCCAAATCAGTTTTCCGGTGGGGCCCAGATGCGGGGTGGTGAACGTCAGGACGCCCGCAATGGCCATCGGCACGCACATCCACAGAAAATAGGGCCGGAATTTTCCCCACCGCGTCTTCGTCCGATCGGCGAGCATGCCCATCACCGGGTCGAAAAACGCATCGGAGGAGCGGCTGGCCAGCATCATCGTCGCCACCGCCGCCGCGCTGAGCCCGAAGACGTCGGTGTAGTAGATGTACAAGTACTTCATGAACGTCGCCCAGTAGAGGCACGACGCGAAGTCGCCGAGGCCGTACGAGGCCCTTTCCGGCCAGCGCAGGGTCTTGGTCGATGCGGAAGGTTCGGGGGTGGCGCTGCCGGCTGTACGGGTGGTCATATTTGGGGGGCGGGAGAGGGGTTGGGGGGTTATGAGTGGGGCGGCATGCCCCGTCAACCAGTTCGGAGGGGGCGTGGGCAGGGTTTGGCCGGGGTGGAAGCGGCGTCCCGCCGCTGGCTCACGGGCGGAAGCGGCGGGACGCCGCTTTCACGAGGGCGGACTCCGCTCCGGGCACAGGGCCGGGCGCCAATTTCGGTTGGAGATTCCGCCCGCGTCACGCTAGAGTGGGCGTTTCCCGAGGATGCGCTCTTATTTCCTGCGGCGCGCGCTGCTGATCATTCCCACTCTCGTCGGCGTCACCTTCCTCGTCTTCCTGATCACGCGCTTCGCCCCCGGCGGCCCGGTGGAGCAGGCCATCATGCGGGCCGAGATGGCGGGGGACCGCTCCGGCACCCATGGCGCCACCCAGCTCTCGGACGACCAGATCGCCCAGCTCAAGGCCTACTTCGGCTATGACCGGCCGCCCGTCCTGGCCTACTTCCAATGGCTGGGGCGGCTGCTTCACGGGGACCTCGGCCAATCCTTCCGCTATGGCGAGCCCGTCGGCCAGGTGGTCGCAGCCGCCCTTCCCGTCACGCTCACGTACGGGCTGCTCAGCCTCATCCTGACCTATGCGCTCAGCATCCCGATGGGCATCGTGAAGGCGATGCGCCACCGCACGTGGCTGGACTCGATCTCCTCCTCGCTCGTCTTCATCGCCTATGCGATCCCCGGGTACGCGGTCGGGGCGCTGCTCGTCGTCTATCTGTCCGCCCGCTTCGGCTGGTTTCCGATGGGCGGCTTCGTCAGCGACAACTGGTCCGACCTGGGCACCGGCGCCAAGATCGTCGATTTCATCCGGCATGCGGTCCTGCCCCTGACCAGCTACAGTCTCGCCGGCTTCGCGTTCGTCACCCTCCTGGCCAAGAACCAGCTGCTGGACAACCTCGCGGCCGACTACGTGCGAACCGCGGTCGCGAAAGGGGCCACGTTCCGCCGCGCGGTCATGAGCCACGCCTTCCGCAACTCCCTCGTCCCCCTGGTCACGGACCTGGGCCAGCAGATCGCCGCGATTGTGATCGGGTCCATCCTGATCGAGACCATCTTCGACATCAACGGCATGGGGCTGCTTTTCTTCAACGCCGTGGTCGACCGCGACCCGATGGTCGTGATGGGCGTGCTGCTCGTCGACGCGCTGCTGCTGCTGGTGTGCAATCTGGCTTCCGACATGATGGTGGCCCTGGTCGATCCCCGCGTGCGGTTCGAGGCATGACGCTTTCCCCGCAAACCCGCCAGCAGCTGCGCCGGTTCCGTTCCCTGCGGCGGGGCTACTGGTCGTTCATTGCCCTCATCGCGATCACGATCGCCGCGCTCCTGGCCGAGTGGATCGCGGGCCATCGCGCCCTGCTGGTTCACTATCGCGGGCATTGGTACGTCCCGGTTTACGGCGCCATCCATCCCGGACGGGATTTCGGCCTCCCTTACGAGTACGAGACCGACTATCGGGCCCTTCAGGCGCGCTTCCGCTCCACGCACTCCGGAAACTGGCTGGTGATGCCGCCGGTCCCATATGGGCCCAATGAGGACTGCTACCTCGGCCAATCCTACCAGCCCCGTCCGCCCAGCGCGGCGGAAAGGCACTTCCTGGGCACCGACCAGCTCAACCGCGATATCCTCGCCCGCCTGCTTTACGGGCTGCGCAACTGCCTGGTGTTCGCCTTGGGCTATCTCGTCTTTGTCTATGCGATCGCCATCGCCCTGGGCTGCGCCATGGGCTATTTTGGCGGCACCTTCGACCTGTTTTCGCAGCGCCTGATCGAAATCTGGTCGCTGCTGCCGTTCCTGCTGGTGGTGATCATCGTCCGCGCCTCGCTCCCGGAAGGCACCCATTTCGGCCTGGGCCTGCTGCTGGCCATCGTGGTCGTGTTCGGGTGGACGTCCCTGACCTATTATGTGCGCACGGTGACCTACCGCGAGAAGGCGCGCGACTACGTCGCCGCCGCCCAGGTCCAGGGCGCCGGAACGGCCCGCATCATCTTCCGTCATATCCTGCCCAACGTCCTTTCCCTGCTGGTGACGTTCCTGCCCTTCACCGCCGCGGCGGCCATCTCGAGCCTGACCGCCCTCGACTATCTGGGCTTCGGGCTCCCGCCGCCGATGCCGAGCTGGGGCGAACTATTGCGCGAAGGGACCGCCAACCTGGATGCTCCCTGGATCGTCGCCTCCGCCTTCACGGCGCTGAGCGTCGTCCTCATTCTGATCACGTTCGTGGGCGAAGCGATTCGCGAAGCCTTCGACCCCAAGAAATTCACCTTTTATCGCTGATGAAATACGGATCCATTCCCGTTCTCTTGCTCCTGGCCCTCGCCGGCTGCAGCAAATCCGGCCCCTCCGCGCCGTCGTCCGCCCCCGGCAGCTCCAACTGGCCCGGCATGGAGGCGGACCTCGAGCGGTCCATCAAGGCCGAGCCCAATTATTATGTGTTCAAGACGCCGGCCGATTTCGACCGGGACACGAAGGGCCTGAAGTGGGAGGACGGATCCGACCTGCCCCCGTTCGCCGACCCGAACGCCAAGCGCGGGGGAACCCTGAACGAATGGCTGCCGGACTTTCCGAACACGCTCCGCACCCTCGGCCCCGATTCCAACGGGGGATTCCGCTCGCTGCTGCTGGACTACATGGCGCTGGCCCTGATCGATTATCATCCCGATCTGCCCGGCCGCTGTTACCCCGAACTGGCCGAGGCGTGGGCCGCGGATCCGGCCCGGAAGATGGTCTTTTTCCGCCTCGACCCGGATGCCCGCTGGTCGGACGGAGTGCCGGTCACCGCGGACGACTTCGTCTTCACGTTCTACATGCAGCGCAGCAAGATCGTCAACGATCCGTGGTGGAATGACTTCATGGCCAAGACATTCAGCGGGATCACGGTCTATGACTCGCACCATTTTGCGATTTCGGTCGTCGATCTGCGTCCGGACTACATCTACCGGGCGGGAAACTTCTTTCCCTACCCGAAGCATTTCTTCAAGGACTTCGGTCCCGGCTGGGAGCAGCGCTACAACTGGCGGGTGACGCCGACGGCCGGCGCCTACACCATCCTGCCCGGGGACTTGAAGCAGCAGGTTTCCGTGACGCTCACCCACGTGCCGCACTGGTGGGCCGAAAACAGGAAATTCATGAAGGGGCGGTTCAACCCGGAAAAGCTGCGCGAGATCGTGGTGCACGATCCCGACAAGGCGTTCGAGGAATTCGTGCACGGGGACATCGACATCTTTTCCCTCAACGACACCCACCTGTGGTACGACCGTCTGTCCAACACCTCTCCCACCGTCGAGGATGGCTTCACCGTCAAGGCGACCGCCTATCATCAGATTCCCCCGCCCGACTTCGGCCTGTGGATCAACGAATCCAAGCCGATCCTCAGCAATCACGACGTCCGCCTCGGCATCCAATATGCGACCGATTTCGCGCTCGCCTGCCGGGAGTATTTTCGCGGCGACGCGGTTCAGCAGCAGACGGCCAACGACGGCTATGGCTGGGACATCAATCCCCAGGTTCATCCCCGGCCGTTTGATCCGCAGAAGGCCCGGGCGGCGTTCGCCCGCGCCGGCTTCACCGTGCAGGGGCCGGACGGCATTCTCATGAACGCCCAGGGCCAGCGCCTTTCGTTCACGATCACGAACAATTACCGCCGCTATAATGACCTGCTCACGATCCTGAAGCAGCAGGCGGTCATGGCGGGCCTGGAATTCAATATCGACACGCCGGACTCCACCACCGCCTTCGAAATCTGCGAGCAGAAGCGGCACGAGATCGCGTTCGTCGCCTTTCAGCGCACGGTCGAGATGTTTCCGCGTTATTGGGAATATGCCGACGGCGAAAACGCCTACGACGTCCCCTACCTGCCCGACGGCTCCCCCAATCCGAAGCGCAAGCCGAAGCCCGACACCAACAACCTGACCTGCATCGCCATTCCGGCGCTCGATCGCATCATCCATGCATACGATCACACGACGACGATGGAGCAATTGAAGCCGCTGGCCGCCCAGGCCGAAATGATGATCTGGGAGGACGCCGGCTGGGTCCCGGGATTCAAGCTGCTCGCCTACCACGTGGGCTATCGCCCCTGGATCAAATGGCCGTCCGACTTCGCTCCCATGCAGGCGCTCGACTTCGAGCAGTATTGGACCATGTGGATCGACCCGGACGAGCAAAAGGCCGACGTGGCCGCGCACGCGGCCGGGCGCGACCTGCCGAAGCAGATCCTCGTTTACCCCGAGCACAAGGAACCGTGAGTTCCGAGCCGCTGCTCTCCGTCCGGGATCTGGCCGTGGGCTTCGCGTCCGAGCGGGGCGTGGCCCGCGCCGTGGATGGCGTGAGCTTCGAGGTCCACCCGAGCCGGACCCTGGGGATCGTGGGCGAGTCCGGCTGCGGCAAGAGCGTCACGGCCTTCTCCATCATGCGCCTGCTGCCGCAGCCGCAGGGGCGGATTCTCGGGGGCTCGATCGTCTTCGAAGGCATCGACCTGACGCGGGCCGGGGAGAGCGACCTGCACCGCATCCGCGGCGGCCGCATCGGCATGGTCTTCCAGGAGCCGCTCAGCGCGCTCAACCCCGTCCACAAGATCGGCCGCCAGCTCGCGGAAATCATCCGCCTGCACCGTCCTGTCTCCGCGGCGGACGCGCGCCGGCAGGCGGTCGAACTGCTGGGGCACGTCGGCATTCCCTCGCCCGAAGTGCGGATCGACGAATACCCCCACCAGCTCTCCGGGGGCATGCGCCAGCGGGTGGTGATCGCCATCGCGCTCGCCTGCCGCCCCTCGCTGCTCATCGCCGACGAGCCCACCACCGCGCTGGACGTCACCATCCAGGCCCAGATCCTGGAGCTGATGCTCAAGCTCCAGCGCGAGCTGGGCATGGCCATCATCCTGATCACCCACGACCTGGGCGTGATCGCCGAAACCTGCGACGAGGTGGCGGTGATGTACGCGGGCCAGGTGGCCGAGCGCGGCCCGGCGGAGCGCATCTTTTCGCGGCCGGCGCACCCCTACACGCGCGGCCTGCTCGCCTCGATCCCGCGGCTCTCCACGCCGAACAAGAGCCGCCTGCCCACGATCGAGGGCACCGTCCCCGGCCTCGATGCGATGCCGCCGGGCTGCCGCTTCCAGAACCGCTGTCCCTACGCCCAGCCCCGCTGCGCGGCCGCCCGGCCGCCCCTGGAAACGGTGGAGGCGGGCCACGACGTCGCCTGCGTCCGCTGGCGGGAATTGCCGCCGCCATGAGCGACGCCGCACCCCTGCTCTCGATTCGCGACCTGCGGATGCACTACCCCGTCAAGGGCGGGATCTGGCGGCATGCCGTCGCGGTGTGCAAGGCCGTCGACGGCGTGAGCCTGGACGTCGGCGCGGCGGAAACCGTGGGCCTCGTGGGCGAGTCCGGCTGCGGCAAGTCCACCCTGGGCAAGACCATCGTGCGCCTGCTCCAGCCCACGGCCGGCGAGGTCCGCTTTGACGGCCAGGACCTCACCCGGCTCAGCGCGCGGCGGATGAAGCCGATCCGGCGCCACCTGCAGATGATCTTTCAGGACCCGGCCGAATCGCTCAATGCCCGCCACACCGTGGGGGCGATCGTAGAGGAGCCGCTCCTCATTCACGGGCTGGGCAGCGCCGCCGAGCGGCGGGCCAAGGTCGAGCACCTGCTCGAAAAGGTGGGCCTGTCCGCGGCAGCCGGCGCCCGCTTCCCGTTCGAATTCTCAGGGGGCCAGCGGCAGCGGATCGGCATCGCGCGCGCCCTCGCCCTCAATCCCCGGCTCATCATCTGCGACGAGCCCGTGTCCGCCCTGGACGTGTCGATCCAAAGCCAGGTCCTCAATCTGCTGCTGGACCTGCAGCGGGAGTTCCAGCTCTCGTACCTGTTCATCACGCACAACCTGGCGGTGGTGAAGCACGTCTCCGACCGGATCGCGGTCATGTACCTCGGCCGGATCGTGGAGCTGGCGGGGGCCGACGCGCTCTACGCCGACCCGCGCCATCCCTATACCCAGGCCCTGATCGCGGCGATTCCCGAACCGGTGCCCGGCCGGGCGCGGCCCCGCGCGCTGGCCTTCGGCGACATCCCTTCGCCCATTGCTCCGCCTCCCGGCTGCGCTTTTCACACCCGCTGCCCCCACGCGACGGAGCGCTGCAAAGCCGAGGTTCCGCTTCTGCGCAATGTCGCGCCGCCGGGCGCCCCCGTCCATACCATCGCATGCCACTACGATCTGCCCTTAAAGCCCTCCTGATCCTGCTGCTTCCCGCCTCCGCCGGCGCCGGGACGATCTATGTCGGCACGTACACCGGCCACGGCTCCAAAGGCGTCTATACGGTCGCCTTCGACCCGGCGACGGGAGCCCTCGGCCGGCCCCGCTTGGCCGCCGCCACCCCCAGCCCCTCGTTCATCATCCTCTCGCCGCAGGGGGACAGGCTATATGCGGCCAATGAGCTGGGCATGGACGCGGGGGGCGGCGCCGCGAGCAGCTTCGCGGTGGAAGGCGGCGGTCTTCGTGCGCTCAGCAGCCAATCGACCGAGGGGGGAGATCCCTGCTTTGTCGCGCTTTCCCGCGGCGGAGGGGACCTGTTCGTGTCGAACTACGAGACCGGCAGCGTGGCGGAACTGCCCGTGACGGCGGACGGCCGGCTGCTTCCCGTGCGGCAGATGCTCCATTTCCGCGGGTCGGGGCCGAACCGGGCACGCCAGGATGGCCCTCACGCCCACTGCACGGTCGTCGATCCCACCGGCCGCTATCTGCTGGTGTGCGATCTGGGCAGCGACCGGATTCGCGTGTTCGCCATCGATCCTTCCAGTGGGGAGCTGACGGCGGCGTTCGCCGCCGTGATGCCGCCCGGGTCCGGGCCCCGCCACCTCACCTTCGCCCCTTCGGGCCGCACGGTCTACCTCATCAGCGAACTCGCCTCCACGGTCACGGCCCTGCGTTGGGAGCCCGAGGCGGCGCGCCTCACCCCGTTCCAGTCGCTGTCCACCCTGCCGCCGGATTTCGCCGGCAAGAACACCGCCGGGGAAATCCAAATCGATTCCGCCGGGCGCTTTGTGTACGCGTCCAATCGCGGCGATGACAGCGTGACCGTGTTTGCCGTCGCCCCGGACGGCCGGCTGTCGTTGGTGCAGCGCATCAGCTGCCAAGGAAGGACCCCGCGCTTCTTCGCCTTGGACCCCTCCGAGCAATTCCTGCTGGCCGCCCTGCAGGATTCGAACCTGATCCGCGTCTTTCGCCGCGATCCGCAGTCCGGACAACTCAGCGCCACATCCTCTTCCGTAAGGCTCGGCCAGCCCGTTTGCCTCGCCTTCGCCCGCTGAGGCGGCCCGCCGCTTCCCGGGGGTTATCCAATCCCCAGACAGCCGCCTGCAGTGGACCATGCTGTGCATTGCCACCGCGATGGCGGGTGCGGCCTGGATCGCCGCCGCCTCGCAATCGTAACAGGGAAATCGCCGCTTTTTTCGCATCCTGGGGAGGCCCGGAAGCGTCTGGCGGGTCCCCGCTATGCACTCCCCGACTCCGTCTGTGGCGCTCCGAGCCGGAGCCTACCTGCTGGTTTCTCTCTGGGCGGCGTCCTTCGCGGGCGCCACGCCGGTCATTTCCGAGTTCATGGCGTCCAACGACACCACGATCGCCGACCAGGACGGCGACTACGCCGATTGGCTGGAAATCTACAATCCCGACGCTTCGGTCGACAACATTGGCGGCTGGTACCTGACGGACAAGGCGAGCAAGCCGAGCAAGTGGCAGATCCCCGCCGGCGTCACTCTCCCGCCCGGGGGCTATCTCGTGGTCTTTTGCTCGGAGAAGAACTACACGAATCCGGCGCAGCCCTTGGCGACCAATTTCAACCTGGCGGCTTCCGGGGGATATGTGGGCCTGGTCGAAGCCGACGGCGCCACCGTCGCCAATTCCTACACCTATCCCCCGCAGTATCCGGATGTCTCGTATGGCGTGTCGCAGCCGACCGACGGCTCGGCGCCGCAGATCGGGTACTTCGAGGTCGCCACGCCGGGAGCCGCCAACGGCGGCCAGTCCAACCTGCTGCTGACGCAGCAGGTGTCGATTTCCGCCCCCCCGGCGCTATTCACGGGAACGATCGCCGTCACCTTGACCGGCGCGGGTGCCGGCCAGCACATTCGCTATGTCCTGGCCCCGCCCTCGCCGGCCGGCGACGCCGTCGGTGCTCCGACGGCCGCCTCCGCGCTCTACACCGGGCCCCTCAGCATCTCGTCGACGATCCTGCTGCGCGCGGCGGTTTTTTCGTCGGACGATTCGCAGCGCGGCCTGCCCGCCACCGCCATGTACGTGCAGCTCGACAATTCCACCGCCAATCGCCTGGACACGTTCTCCAGCAATATGCCGCTGGTGGTTTTCGACGACAACGGTCTGGGTCTTATTCCTTTCGACCACGTCGAATACCCCGCATGGATGGCCGCCTTCAGTCCGGGGGCCGGGGGGACCGCAACCCTCACCCAAATTCCGGACTTC